>JBHIEC010000216.1:0-3799 GCA_046760425.1 Anaerolineae bacterium | reverse complement strand
CTTTCGCGGCCTTTCGCGACGATCTTTCGCGGCTTTCGTGATAACCTTTCGCGGCTTTCGTGATAACCTTTCGCGATCAGGATTTCATCTTGCGTCTCAGGGGTGGCGTTCGGCCAGCCCTGGGGCGTCGGCTCCCAGCACAACCGACTCTCTGTGGCCTGGTTCTGGCCTACTCTTCCCCGTCCCAGACTTTAAGCCAATTATAGCATCTCCGGCCCCCCTTGTCAAACGGCGGGAAACCAGTTATAATTACCCTCAACAAAACGTCGAGCACCGACGGACCAGGGGGAGAAGACGATGCAGCCAATCGAAGAACAGGTCGCCATCCTGATGCAGGGCACGGAATACGGCGACGAGGAAATCCGTAAACATATGGAGGCCGAGCTGCAAGAGCGGCTGGCTGAAGGGCGGCCGCTGCGGGTCTACTGCGGCTACGACCCCCGCACCACGGATTTGCACCTGGGCCACACCATCACCATGCGCAAGCTGCGCCAGTTCCAGGACCTGGGCCACGACGTGACCTTCCTCATCGGCACCTACACCTCCCTCATCGGCGATCCCAGTGACAAGGACAAGACGCGGCCAGTGCTCACCCCTGAGGAGGTGGAGGAGAACGCGCGCACCTACGCCCAGCAAGCCTTCAAGATCCTTGACAGGGAGAAGACGCGGGTCCGCTACAACGCCGAGTGGCTGGCTGACCTCAAGCTGGCCGACATGATCAAGATGGGCTCGCTCTTCACCATCCAGCAGTTCATGCAGCGGGAGACCTTCAGACTCCGCTGGGAGCGCGGCGACCCCATCTTCCTGCACGAGAGCTACTACGCGCTGATGCAGGGCTACGACGCGGTGGCCCTCCAGACCGACGTGCAGGTCGGGGGGACGGATCAGCTTTTTAACATCATCGTCGCCGGGCGCAAACTGCAGGAGGCCTACGGTCAACGCCCCCAGATAGGGATCATCATGGGCATCCTGCCCGGCACCGATGGCTACCAGAAGATGTCCAAGAGCCTGGGCAACCACATCCCCATCATGGCCCCGCCAGACGACATGTACGGCAGGGTGATGAGCCTGCCTGACCATGTGATGCCCATCTACTTCAAGCTGGTCACCCGCTACAGCCCGCCGCAGATCGCCGCCATCGAGCAGGGCCTGGCCGACGGGAGCCTGCACCCGCGAGACGTCAAGATGGAGCTGGCCCGCGAAATCGTCAGCATCTTCCACGGGGACGAGGCGGCGGCCGAGGCCGAGGAGCACTTCCGCACCGTGTTCCAGAAGCGCGAGCTGCCCCCCGAGATGCCGGAGTACCACCTCACCGCCCCGCGGAACATCGTTGACCTGCTGGCGGAGGCGGGCCTGGCCAAGAGCAAGAGCGAGGCGCGGCGGCTTGTCCAGCAGGGCGGAGTGCGCCTGGACGGCGAGCGCGTTGAGGACATCGGCTTCACCGTGCCCCTGCACGAGGGCACCCTGCAGGTGGGGAAGCGGAGGTTCGTGAGGCTGGTCCCCCATGGGTGATCCAGAAGGATTACGACACCAAGTTCGTGCTGAAGTTAGGAGGAGAGATGAAACAGCGCAGATGGCTGTGGGTTATGTTAGGAGTCATCGCCACCCTCATCGTCGTGTGTGGCTTGTGCAGCAGCGGGGCCCTGATTGTAGCCTCTCTGTCAGGAAGAGAGGGCCTCGGTCTGGGAGAGGCGGTGGGCGTCGTGCGGGTGGAGGGGCCCATCGTGGCGGGCCGAGGCACCCCCTTCGGCGGCGTGACGGCGGCCTACTCCGAGCGGGTGGTGGAGCACCTGCGCAAGGCGGGACGGGACCCCTCAGTGCGGGCGGTGGTGCTGCGGGTGGACAGCCCCGGCGGGAGCGTGGTAGCCTCCGATGAGATCTACCACGAACTGCTGGCGTTGAAGGCCAAAAAGCCCATCGTCGTGTCCATGGGGGAGACGGCCG
Source organism: Anaerolineae bacterium (assembly GCA_046760425.1). Classification (GTDB taxonomy): domain Bacteria; phylum Chloroflexota; class Anaerolineae; order JBHIEC01; family JBHIEC01; genus JBHIEC01. The sequence goes on along the minus strand of JBHIEC010000216.1, from coordinate 1,855 downwards.
CCTCGGGGGGCTACTACATCGCCTGCGCCGCCGACAGGATCGTGGCCAACCCGGCCACCCTCACGGGCAGCATCGGCGTCATCGCCATGGCACCCAACGTGGAGGAATTGATGGGCAAAATCGGGGTGGAGATGGTGGTCATCAAGAGCGGGGCCCTTAAGGACGAGATGAGCCCCTTTCGAGAGATGACGAAAGAAGAGCGGGAGCTCTGGCAGCGGATCATCAACGAGGCCTACGAGCAGTTCGTGGAGATCGTGGCTCAGGGACGGGGGATGGATGTGGAGGTGGTGCGGAAACTGGCTGACGGACGGGTCTACACGGGTAGGCAGGCCCAGGATTTGGGCCTGGTGGACGAGCTGGGGAACCTGCCTGAGGCCATTGACCTGGCCGCTGAGCTGGGCGGCATCGTGGGCAGGCCGCGCATCGTCGAGTACCGCCGCCCGCCGACATTGTTCGAGATCCTGATGGGCGCCCTGACCCGCCAGCCTCTTACCCTTGACCAGTTCTTAGGCTTCGGCCTGAGCTCTGCCGAAGGCCCCGAGCGCCATTTCTCGCTGCAGTATCTTTATGTCGAGCCATAAGAGCATCGAATGACGTTATCAGCGGCTAACCCCTTGTACAGGTCGGGGTTTTTGGTTAGTACGCATAACCGATGGGTTAAGTTGTACGGAGTGCAGCCGCAAGGCTGTCTGTGAGCGGGCTTGCGCCCTCGCAAGCGCTCACCTGACAAGCGGTCACGCGGGATTTGGGTAAAGGCTGGCACACTGACGCGAGCGTGCCCGCTTGTCAAGGAGAGCTGGGCACCAGGTAGTGCAGGATAGTCCCCCTCTCCCCCACAGCCCAGCCCTCCCAGCTCGAGACCATGGCCACACTGTACAGGGCCTTGTTCGTGGGACACTCCACCGGCGTCCAGCTCTCCCCATCGTAGTGGAGGGTGCCCTCCTCGAAGCCCCCCTCCCCTACCGCCCGGCCCTCCTCGACCGAGAGCATGTAGAGGTCCCATAGGGTGGCAGTTGTGGGACGGGGGAACACTTCCTCCCATACGCCATCTTTATACTCCAGGATCACACCCCCTTCCCCCACGATCCAACCCTCATCGGGCGAAACCATGTGGATCGCGTAGAGGTTGTCCTTGACAGGGGGTCGGTATGGGTAGGGATACCATTGGCCGTATTCATCGTAACGAAGAATGGTGCCCTTATCCCCCACGGCCCAGGCATCGTTGCTTGAGACCGTGTAAACCGCGTTGAGCCCCTCCGCAGTCGGACTGGCAACCGAAGACCAGCCACCGCCAGTGTAATGGATAACAGTGCCCTCCTCCCCCACCGCCCAGCCCTCCTCGGCCGAGAGCATGTGCACCGCGTTGAGGTTCCGGGAGGTGGGGCTCTCTAGCCATCTGGACCAACCATCCCCCTGATAGTGCAGGATAGTACCCCCATCCCCCACTGCCCAGCCTTCATCAGCTGAGACCATGTAGACATCGTGGAGGTTCTCCAACAGGGGTCTCTCAACCAGGGTCCAGCGGCCATCGGCGTAGTGGAGGATGACCCCCTCATTGCCCACCGCCCAGGCCTCGTCGCTCCCCGGGACGACGTCCACGGCATTGAGGTTCTTGTTGGTGGGGCTGTCCCAGAGGGTCCAGGTGCCTGTGGGGATGGGCGTAGGGGTGGGGGTGATGGTCGGGCTGGCGGTGGCCGTGGGCGTGGACGTGTCCGTTGGGGTGGGACTGGGGGTGGGGGTGAGGGTGGGCGTGGCCGTATCCGTGGGCGTGGGGCTGGGGGTCGGCGTCCAGGTGGCAGTAGGCGTAGAGGTGTGGGTTGCCGTGGGGGTGAGGGTGGGCGTGGCCGTATCCGTG
>JBHIEC010000215.1:0-3809 GCA_046760425.1 Anaerolineae bacterium | reverse complement strand
GGGCCCCTGGATCATCTTGGCGTGCAGGGTCTCCTGCCAGCCCGTATGCTTGTCCGGGTGGCAGCCACGGCACACGCTGGAGCCCAGGTAGGTGGGCTGTTGGGCCGAGGTAGACATAGCCACCACGAAGATGAGGATGAGCGCGAGGGGTAGGGCGAGAGCCAAGCTAACGAGCAGTGTTCTTCGCGTCATAATGCTTTTTCACCTCCTCTCTCAGCCAAATTGACGAACGCTATTCGCTCTTTGGCTATCAGGGAGCGGCATCACCTCCTTTGGCGCGCATTCGCGAGCCGCACGGTCGGACTGCCCCAAACATCGGGCAATCCGCCACCACTCGCCCTCCGCCCATCGTGAGCGGAGCTTGACCTTGGTGGGTTAACAAAAAGAGCCTTTTGGCAGAGGCGAAAAACCTGCCTATGTCAAAAGGCACCCATCACCTTTGACCGCAGACACCATCATCAGCGTCTGACCTAATTCTATCACAAATCCAGGCAAATGTCAAGGTGGCGTTTTACTTCAGGGTGTAGACCTTCCCGTTCTCCACTGTGATCCCGATAGGGATAAGAGATGAACCCTCCGGCGCTGGCTTGGAGAGGGCCTGGCCGGTGGCCGGATCCCAGGTGGCGTTGTGCCATTGGCAACGCAGCACGTCCCCGTCCCACCGACACGGCCCCCCTCTGTGCAGGCAGATGTCAATGTAAGCCTTGAACTCACCCCTGACGTTGACCAGGATGGCTGGCCGACCCTTGTAGTCGAACTCCTTGAGCGCGCCCTGGGGCACCTCTGCTGTGGCGGCGATAAACTGACCTGGCATGGGTTCCCTCCTTCGAAACTCAGCTTCGAGCTGAGTAAATTTTAGCACAGGACAGCATTTTTGTCCAGAAAGCCCGGGCAGTCACCATTCGGGAGCCCCCAAACTGGACTTCACAGTCCGATTTGAGTAGAATTAGAGTGTGGGAAACCGGGAGATGTCGTTGACAGAGTGGATCAAGGAACGGGCCCACGCCCTGGGCTTCGATCTGGTAGGGGTCGCGCCGGCCCGACCCAGCCAGCACGGCGATTTCCTCGCCCATTGGCTGGCCCGGGGCTACGCCGGGCAGATGGGCTACCTCCAGCGAAACGTGGAGAAACGACTGGACCCTCGGCAGATCCTGCCCGGCATCCACTCCATTGTGGTCGTGGGGATGAACTACTTCACCGCCGAGGATCAGACGGCTGACCCGTCACACGGCCGCATCTCCCGCTACGCCCAGGGCGACGACTACCACGACGTGGTGGGCGCCAGATTGCGCGAGCTGCTGTCTTTCATCCAGGCAGAGGCCGGACACGAGATACAGGGCAGGGTCTACGTGGACACAGGGCCCGTCCTGGAGCGGGAGGTGGCCAGGCGCGCCGGGCTGGGCTGGATAGGCAAGAACACCAATCTGATCCACCCCCGGTGGGGATCCTGGCTCTTCCTGGGGGAGATCCTGCTGGACATCGAGCTGGGGTACGATGAGCCCTGGACCGCGGACCACTGCGGCACCTGCACCCGCTGTCTGGAGGCCTGCCCCACGGGGGCCTTTGTCGCCCCACGGGTGCTGGACGCCCGCCGCTGCATCTCCTACCTCACCATCGAGCTTAAGGGGAGCATCCCCCGGGAGCTACGGCCACAGATGGACAACTGGATCTTCGGCTGCGATGTGTGCCAGGAGGTCTGCCCCTGGAACCGCAGGTTCGCCATGCTGACAGGCGAGTGGACCTTCCGTCCCCGGGAGGGTCTGGTTACCCCCTCGCTCCTCTCCCTCATAGGGATGGACGATGAGGAGTTCAGGAGCCGGTTCAAGGGCAGCCCCATCAAGCGGGCCAGGCGGCGAGGCCTCCTGCGCAACGTGGCCGTGGCCCTGGGAAACTGGGGCCATGAGGCTGCCGTGCCGGCCCTGAGCCAGGCATTGTATGATCCCGAACCCCTGGTGCGGGAGCACGTCGCCTGGGCCCTGGGACGAATTGAGGGGAAGGAAGCCCGGCGGACATTGGAGGGGGCCTTAGCCCACGAGGAGGACCCCATAGTGCAGGCCGAGATCCAGTTAGCTTTGGAGGAGCCAAGGTGATCGAGGATCGGTTTCAGGGGTGCATCGCCCCCTACTGGGTGCGTTTCGCCGTGGGACACGGTCGGATCGAGGTCGCAAGCGCTCGCAGCTCAATCGCTACAGCTCGTGCTGGGCTCGAGCCTGCTGCGAGCGCTTGCGAGGAGGGTTCGGATTCGGTCCGCTTCGTCATGGAAGGGGCCGTGGCCGGCCAGTTGTCCGACGCTCAGATAGACGACTACCACACTCGCCCCCGGGAGGGCCTGCCCTGGATGCCTCCGCTGCGCATGGAGGTGCGGGCCCGGGCCTCGCATCCAGCGGGCGAGCTGTTGGGCACGGCTGGCTTCGGCTTCTGGAACGACCCCTTCGTCGGGCAGCAGGGTGTGGCCGCCCCGCCTAACGCCGTGTGGTTCTTCTATGCCTCGCCGCCCTCGGACATGGCCCTGGTGCCGGGCGTGCCCGGCCACGGCTGGAAGGCGGCCATGCTTAACGGCGGCCGGGCCAGTGACCTCACCATGCTTCTGGGCAATTGGCTTCTGGGGGTGCCGGGCCTCAGCCGCCTGCTCTACCGCCTGGCCCGGGCCCGGGTCAGAGCGGGCGAGCAGTTGCTGGAAGACGTGGATATGGCTGAGTGGCATATCTATGCCCTCCAGTGGCTTCCCGAGGTGGCGATCTTCAGCGTGGATGGGCACGAGGTCTACCGCGTTGCCGACCCACCCACGGTGCCCCTGGGATTCGTGGCCTGGCTGGACAACCAGAGCGCCGTGGTGCGGCCCGGCGGCGATTTCGCCTTCCATTGCCTGGCCGTGCCCCACCGCCAATGGCTGGAGGTGGACTACGTCCGCATCGAGAAGTTGCCCTTGTAGGGGCGACCCTTGCGGTTGCCCTGTGGGGGCCGGCGCAAGGCACGGCCCCGACAAGAATTAGACGCACGTCAAAAGGGGTAGTTGACGCCGGGTTCCCCTGATGGTAGAATTAACGCACGGAAAGGCACATCGAAAGGGGGTACAAATTGTCCCTAGAAGGCAAAGTGGCTCTGATCACTGGCAGCTCCCGGGGCATCGGGCGGGCCATCGCCCTGAAGCTGGCAGGGCAGGGGGCGGACATCGTGGTCAATTTCTTCCGCCATCGGAAGGCTGCTGAGCAGACAGCGGCCGAGATCGAGGCCAAAGGAGTGAAGGCCCTGGTGGTCAAGGCCAACGTGGGTGACGTGGAGAAGATCAAGGCCATGTTCGCCCAGGTGCGGGAGACCTTCGGCGGGCTGGACATCCTGGTCTGCAACGCCGCCTCCGGCGTGCTCAAGCCTGCCATGGAGCAGGACCTCAAGAGCTGGGAGTGGACGATGAACATCAACGCCCGCTCCGTCCTCTTCTGTGCCAAGGAGGCGGTGCCCATGATGGAGGCCCGGGGCGGCGGCCGCATCATCAGCATCACCAGCATGGGCTCCACCCGTGTCTTCCCCAGGTACTCCATCGTTGGCGTGTCCAAGGCAGCCATCGAGGCCATCACCCGCTACCTGGCCGTGGAGCTGGCCCCCAAGGGCATCATCGTCAACGCCGTCTCCCCTGGCGTGGTGGACACCGAGGCGCTGAAATTCTTCCCTAACCGCGAGGCGATGCTGGCTGCGGCCCGGGAGCGCACGCCGACCGGGCGGATGGTGACCACAGAGGATGTGGCCAACGTGGTGGCCTTCCTGTGCAGTGAGGAGGCCAGCATGATCTGCGGGCAGACCATCGTCGTGGA
>JBHIEC010000214.1:0-3821 GCA_046760425.1 Anaerolineae bacterium | reverse complement strand
GTGCGCGGCCTCGACTACTACACCAAGACCGTCTTCGAGGTCTGGGCCGAAGGCATCGGGGCCCAGAACGCCCTGTGCGGGGGAGGCCGCTACGATGGCCTGGCCGAGGAACTGGGCGGCCCCCCGACCCCCGGGGTGGGCTTCGCCTCGGGGCTGGAGCGGATTGTCATCACCATGAAGGAGCAGGGGATCCAGGTCCCGGCCCTCCCCTCGCCCCCCATCTTCGTCGCCTACCAGGGTCGGGAGGCGAAGGAGGCGGGCCTCAAGCTCCTGGCCGAGTTGCGGGCTGCGGGCCTGGGGGCGACCTGCACCTTCGGCGACCGCAGCCTCAAGGCCCAGATGAAGCAGGCCGACCGACAGGGCGCCGTTTACACATTGATCCTGGGCCAGAGGGAGCTGGAGACGGACACCGTCACCGTGCGGGCCATGAGGGAGAGTGATCAGATCACGGTGGGCAGGGAGGAGGTGGTGGGGTGGCTCAGATGCCGCTTGAAGGACGCAAGCCGTTGAAGTGCGTCGGGTTGCTCTACCATCCTAAGATCCCCCAATCCAGGGATCTGGCCCGGGAGTTGCAGCAGGCTATAGAGGGGTTGGGCCTCTCTCCCTGGGTGGTCTCGGCCTGGGATGAGGCGGAGATCAGGAGGCGCATCGCCGACCTCGACCTGCTGGTCACCCTGGGGGGCGACGGCACCATCCTGCGGGCAGCACGGATCGCTGCTCCCTACGCTGTGCCTATCCTGGGCGTCAACTTTGGGCGTCTGGGCTTCCTGGCGGAGGTAGAGCCTGAGGAGGCCCTGGATAAGGTGCCCCTCGTCCTGAACGGGGAGTACTGGCTGGAGGAGCGGATGATGCTCCACGCCGAGCTCTTCCGTGACGAAGAGCGGCTGGGGACCTACGAGGCTCTCAACGACGTCTTCGTCGGCCGGGGGAGCGTGCCCAAGGCGGTGCGGTTGACCATCTGCATTGACGACGACTGCCTGGGCACCTACGTGGCCGATGGGGCCCTGGTGGCCACCCCCACCGGCTCCACGGCCTACTCCCTGGCCGCCGGGGGGCCCATCGTCGCGCCACAACTGCGGAGCCTCCTCTTCATGCCCATCATGCCTCACCTGGCCCTGGTGCGCTCCCTGGTGCTGCCGCCTGAGGCCCGGGTGCGCATCCAGGTCTCCACCGACTACGACGCCGTCCTGACCGTTGATGGCCAGGTCAACGTGGATCTCCTGGACGGCGACAGTGTGGAAGCCACCGCCAGCCGTCACACCATCCCCTTTATCCGATTGCAACCCCGGGCCCATTTCTACGAGACCTTGCTGGAGAGGCTGAGATGACGATGTACTGCGCCTATCACCCCGACCGGGAGACCCTGCTGCGCTGCAACAAGTGTGGCAAGCCCATCTGCATCAAGTGTGCTGTGCGCACGCCGGTCGGCTATCGCTGTAAGGAATGCGTGGCCGAGCAGCAGGCTGTCTTCTACACCGCCGAGATGCTCGATTACCCCATCGCCGCCCTGGTGGGCTTCATCGCCTCCGCCATCGTCGTCTTCCTGTACGGTCTGTTCCCTCTGGGCTTCTTCTATGGCCTCTTCATCGCCCTCTTCGCCGGGCCAGCCGTGGGGGGCGGCATCGCTGAGGTCATCCGTCGGGCGGTGCGCCGCCGGCGGGGCCGTTACCTGTGGCTGGCGGCCTGCGGGGCCGTGGTGCTGGGAGCGCTGGTGGCCGCTCTGATACCGGCCCTGTCCCTCCTGGGGGGAGCCAGGGGCATGAGGGCGCCTCTGACCGCTTCCCTCGCCCTTATCCTTCGCCCGGACCTGCTGATCTTCGTCGTCCTGGCGGTCAGCACCCTCTACGCCCGCTTGCGCTGATGGGATGAGGACTGAACTAAAGTGCCATGTTGATCGAACTCAGTATCTCTAACTTCGCCATCATTGACCAGTTGCACCTGCGGTTCGCCCCGGGCTTCAACGTCCTGACGGGCGAGACGGGGGCCGGCAAGTCCATCATCATTGACGCCGTGAGCCTGGTCCTGGGCGAGCGGGCGGACAGCACCATGATCCGCGCTGGAGCAGATCAGGCCCGGGTGGAGGGCATTTTCGTCCTGGGCGCCACGCAGCAGGAAGCCATCGTCCCCCTGCTCCGCGAGTACGGCCTGGAGGATGGGGGGGAAGAGCTCATCCTGGCGCGGGAGATCAACCGTTCAGGGCGCCACGTGTGCCGCGTCAACGGCCGCGCCGTCCCCCTCAAGATCCTGCAGCGGGTGGGCGAGGGGCTGGTGGACATCCACGGCCAGGGCGAGCACCTGTCCCTGCTGCGGGTGCGGGAGCATGTGGACTTCCTCGATCACTACGGGGGCCTGGGCGAGCTGCGCGGCCAGGTGGTGGCGACGGTCAAGGCCCTGCGCCAGGTGCGACAGGAGCTGGCCGACTTGCGGCGCGACGAGCGGGAACTGGCACGGCGCATGGACCTCCTGGAGTACCAGGTGAACGAGATCGCAGCGGCCAAGCTGCGGCCCGGCGAGGAGGAGGAACTGAACCAGGAGCGGACCCTCTTGGCCAACGCCGAACGGCTGATCAGCCTGGCCGACGAGGCCTATCGGGCCCTGTATGACGGCCGTGAGGCCCAGAAATCGGCCCTGGACCTGCTGGGGGAGGTGGCCCACAGCCTGACCAGCCTGGAGACGCTGGACGCCAGGCTGGGGGAGCCGCGCCGCGTGGCCGAGGAGCTGTCCTACCAGGTGGAGGACCTGGCGCGCACCCTGCGCGACTATCGCGACCGCATCGAGTATGACCCCGCCCGCCTGCGCCAGGTGGAGGAGCGGCTGGATCTGATCTACAACCTCAAGCGCAAATACGGCGACTCCATCGAGGAGATCCTGGCCTTCGGCGAGCGGGCGGCCAGGGAGCTGGCCACCATTACTCACAGCGAGGAGCGCATCGCCGAGCTGGAGGAGCAGGAGCAGGCCCTCCTTGGGCAACTGAGCGGCCTGGCGGAGGAGCTCTCCCAGGCCCGCCGCCAGGTGTCCGAGAGGCTGGCGGCGGCCATTGAGGGGGAGCTGGCTGAGCTGGGGATGGATCGGGCCCGCTTCCAGGTGGCCATGGAGTGGGTTGAGGCGGAGGATGGGGTGGAGATCGGAGGGCGGCGCTATGCCTTCGACAGCACCGGCGTGGACCGCGTGGAGTTCCTGATCTCGCCCAACCCGGGCGAGCCCCTGCGTCCCCTGGCCAAGATCGCCTCCGGGGGCGAGACCTCGCGCCTGATGCTGGCCATGAAGTCCATCCTCTCCGCCGCCGATCGCATCCCCACCCTCATCTTCGACGAGATTGATGCCGGCATCGGCGGGCGGGCCGGGGCGGTGGTGGGCCGCAAGCTGTGGGGGCTCTCCCCGGAGCACCAGGTGCTGTGCGTCACCCACCTGCCCCAGCTTGCCTGCTTCGCCGACGCCCACTATCAGGTGAGCAAGGAGGAGGTGGGGGGGCGGACGGTGACCAGGGCCCGCCCCGTGGTCGGCGAGGAGCGCATCGAGGAGCTGACCCTAATGCTGGGCTCCCGCAGCGAAGTGACCCGCCAGAAGGTCCTGGAGATGCTGGAGCAGACCCGGCAGTGGAAGGAAGCGAGGGGGCAGATCGCAGATTGATAAGCCCTCACCCCTCCCCCTGGCCCCCTCCCCTCTCCCGAAGCAAAGCTTCAGGCGAGGGGAGGGGGATTCCCACTTTGACAATGCCGAGGTCGAGCGGGATATCGAGGGCGTTATGTAGCGGATCGTCGCAGCGGGTGAGGGGGAAGATGACCCCCCTCCCTCGCCTGCGCGTTAGCGCGGGAGAGGGA
>JBHIEC010000213.1:0-3838 GCA_046760425.1 Anaerolineae bacterium | reverse complement strand
GTGAATAGCTCGACAATGTCACATCTGTCATTGCGAGCGGAGCGAAGCAATCTCCGGCGTGACTGCAAGGCTTCCCAAGGGCTGTGGGGGATTGCTTCGTCGCTCCGCTCCTCGCAATGACGTTTGACCTGGAATGTGACATTGTCGAGATAGTTACGGCTGGCTATTCAAAGCGCCTAAGTCCTGGATAGAGACAACTCATCATCGGCCCCTCATACGCCTGTTCTGCAGCTGGAAAGAGAGCTTCATCTATGAGTGTAGAGACTGCTGAGACAATTTTCTGGATCATCCACATCCCGTTGATGGTCGTCTTCCTCGCCGGCCTGGGGCTGGTTTTCTCCATCTACCTGCAAGGGGGTGTCCACGGGCAGACGGAGGCCGGCACCAGGCAGAAGGTGGGGTTCGTCATCCAGAGCGTCCTGACCACCATCTTCAGTCGCAAACTCTGGCCGCTGATCAAGGCTGCCTTCCTCGATGCTTACTTCAACCGCCACCTTTTCCATACCAGCAAGGCGCGCTGGTTGAGTCACTTCCTGCTCCTGAGCGGCTTTATTATGCTGGTGACGCTGTCCGGCATCTCAGCCCTGTGCTATAAACTGCTCATTCCTCTCTTTCACCTGGAGCACGTGCCCTGGATCGCCATGTGGGCCAATATGGATCACCCCGTCACGGCCTTGCTCAATGAGATCGGCGCTGTGCTGATGACCGGCGGGCTGCTCTTCTTCATCGTCCGGCGCTACCTCTTCCGCCTCCCTCAACTGCGCACCAGCGCCTTCGACACCCGCATGGTCGTACTGCTGGGCTTGATCCTGCTCTCCGGCTGGATCACCGAGATCGTACGCCTTAATTCCAGCCACGCCGAGGCGACGGCCTACTTCGCCTTCCTGGGCTACCCGCTGGCGCAACTCTTCAGGGGGCTGTCCATCCCCTGGGACCCGTTCTACAGGTGGATGTACGTGGGCCACGGCCTCTTCACTTCGCTGGTCATCATCTACATCCCCTTCTCCAAGTTCATGCACGTCATCGCCGGTGGCCTGACGACGGTGATCAACACCATGGAGGAAGAGGAAAGGCGGTGGCGAGAAGGAGGGGCCGGTGCCTACGCTTGATCTGCGCCCCTTCACTTTCATGCAGTTGATGGAACTGGACGCCTGCACCCGCTGCGGCGAATGCATCAAGTGGTGCCCTACCTTCGCCGAGAAGGAGCTCGATCCTATCACGCCTTTGCACAAGATCGAGGCCGTGCGACGCTTCGTGGGGGAGCAGTACGGGCTGCGGGCTCGCCTCTTCGGCGCCCGACCGCTGGCGGAAGCAGTGCTGGAGCAGCATGCCACAGGCACCTACGACTGCACCCTTTGTGGCCGCTGTCACGTGGTCTGCCCCGTCAGGATCGAGACCCGGCGGCTGTGGATCGCCATGCGGGAGCAGTTGGTGGCCCTGGGCCGCTACCCGTCCATTTTCAATGGGCTGCGGGATCGGGTGAGCGAGGCCCACAACATCTCTGGCGAGGCCAACGAGAACCGCCTCTTCTGGAGCCAGAACCTGGAGCGGGTGCCGGAGGGGCTGGTCGGCCGGGAGGGGGCTGAGGTCGTCTACTTCGTAGGCTGCGTGGCCGCCTTCTACCCCATGGTCTACGGCGTGCCCCAGGCTTTCGCCAGGATCCTGGATCAGGTCGGGGTGGACTTCACCACCCTGGGTGGGGAGGAGTGGTGCTGCGGCTTCCCCCTGATCATCGCCGGCATGGGCCACTCGACCGAGGAGTTGATCCGCCATAACGTGGAGGCCGTGCGGGCCCTGGGGGCCAGGACCCTGGTGGTCACCTGCCCCTCCTGCTATCACACCTGGCGCGACGATTATCCCCGCCTCCTGGGCGAGCCCCTGGGTTTCCAGGTTCGGCACTCCACGGAACTCCTGACGGATCTGATCCGGGCTGGGGCGATAGAGCTGAAGGGATTCGATGGCATGGTGACCTATCACGACCCCTGTGACCTGGGGCGTACCAGCGGCATCTATGAGGCTCCGCGCCAGATCATCCAGGGCATCCCCGGCCTCTCCTTCGCCGAGATGGCGGACAACCGGGAGCATGCCCTGTGTTGCGGGGGCGGCGGCGACATGGAGATGGCCGATGCGGAGCTCACGGCCGCCGTGGCCCGTCGTCGTCTGGAGCAGGCTCAGGCCACGGGGGCCAGATACGTCGTGACCGCCTGCCAGCAGTGCAAACGCACCCTGAGCACAGCCGCCCGCCGCGAGCGGATGCGGCTCAGGGTGCTGGATGTGGCCGAGTTGGTCTGGCAGGCCATGGAGGTAAGAAGGTGAAAATCCACAACTACGAATTCCCCGACGACCTCTACTACGACAGGTTGCACGGATGGGTCCGTGTGGAGGGGGAGATAGCCACCCAGGGCACCACCGACTACGCCCAGGCCATAGCGGGGGAGATTGTCTACGTGGAGGTGCCCCGCGTGGGGCGCACGGTGAGCCAGGGGCAACCTTTCATGTCCATGGAATCGGGCAAGTGGGTGGGACGGATCCACGCCCTGCTCAGCGGCGAGATCGTGGAAGCCAACGAGGACCTGGAGTTCGAGCCGGAGTTGGTCCAGCAGGACCCCTATGGCCGGGGCTGGCTGGTCAAGATCAAGATCTCAGACCCCGGCGAGCTAGACAACCTGCTGCGGGCCTCGGACCCGGAGTATCAGGCTTTCATGGCTGCCGAGAGGGAGAAGTACAAGGACGTGGAGAGAGTGTCGGCCTACGGTTAGGAGGGGATGGGTTATGGCCCTGAACAGAGTACTTGATTTGACCGCCCAGAGTCTGGATACAACCTTTGCCCGACGGGTGGCGCCGGACTGGGAGCAGTTGCTGGCCTGTATGCAGTGTGGCTCCTGTACAGCCTCCTGCCCTACGGCCTACGCCATGGACTATACGCCCCGACAGATCATCCGTATGATCCAGGTTGGCCTGGAGAAGGAGGTGCTGGGCAGCGAAACCATCTGGATCTGTGCCTCCTGCTATTCCTGCGCGGTCCGCTGTCCACGGGACATCCACATCACGGACCTGATGGCCAGTTTGCGCAGCATGGCTATCAAAAAGGGTTATGGCCCCCTGGCAAGCGTGGCCTACAACCGGACCTTCATGGACATCGTGCGGCGCTATGGCCGCATGTTCGAGCCGGAGTTGATCATCCGCTACAACCTGGGGCTCAATCCTCTGAAGCTCATAGGGCAGGCGAGGGTTGGCCTGGCTATGCTGCGCAAAGGGAAGCTGAGCTTAGCAGCGGAGAAAAGTGGTGGCCTGGACGAGGTGAGGGAGATCTTTGCCAGAGCGAAGCAAGGGGGTGGTGAGAGATGAGGTATGCCTATTACCCTGGTTGCAGCTTGCATGCCAGCGCCCAGGAGTACGATATCTCCCTGCGGGCCGTGTGCCAGCGGCTGGGTATCGAGCTGGTAGAGGTGCAGGATTGGAGTTGCTGCGGGGCGACGCCCGCTTCCACCCTCGATCCCCTCCTGGCAACGGCTCTGGCGGCTCGAAACCTGGCCCTGGTGGGGGATGGCCTGGCCCTGATGGCCCCCTGCAGCGCCTGCTACAAGAACATGCGCCAAGCGGGCCTGGCCCTGGAGAAGGATCGGCAGCTACGGGAGCAGATCGGGGAGATCCTGGGCGAGCGCAAGCTGACCCAGGTGCCCAGCGTTAGGCATCCTCTGGACATCGTGGTCAACGATGTCGGCCTGGACAACCTGCCCCTGGACAGCCCGCTCAAGGGGTTAAGAGTGGCCTGCTATTACGGCTGCCTGATCACCCGTCCCAAGGGTGGCTTCGACAGCCCAGAGGATCCCCAGAC
>JBHIEC010000212.1:0-3930 GCA_046760425.1 Anaerolineae bacterium | reverse complement strand
ACACCCCCCGAATAAATCCGCCCCTCTGGTAGGAAGGCCGACCTCCCCCATACCGTCCCTTGACTTCCTGCGGGCCCATTGCCCCTGACAGGGGTGAGGCTCAAGGGAGGTGATACCAGAATGGATACACATCCCAGATTGGCTATTTTTGCCCGACGCAGGCGGGGCAGGGATAGCCGTTTTTCGTTCAGCGGCAAGAGGCTGTGGCGGACCTTCAGCTCTCTCAAGCTGGCTGTGATCCTCATCATCGCCCTGGCCGTGGCCTCCATCCTGGGCACTCTGCTACCCCAACTCCCCTCCGGCACAGCCGCCGACCCCAAGGCTCTGGCGCAGTGGCTGACCGCCGCCCGCGACAAGTACGGCCCCCTGGCCAGCCTATACTGGAGCCTGGGCCTGTTCGACGTCTTCCACGCTCCCTGGTTCCTGCTGCTCCTGGCGGCCCTGACCCTCAACACCATCGTGTGCACCATCAACCGCTTCAAAGCCGTCTGGCGGGCCGTCACCCAGGTCAAGGTGCGCATGCCCGATGTTTTCTTCGAGCGGGTCCCCGACCGAGCCACCCTGATCGCTCCCTCGCCCCTCGCAAGCGCTTGCGACCAGGAGGCGATAGCAGGAGTGCGCGCGGTTCTGGCGCGGCGACGCTACCGCGTGCTGGTGCAGAGCGAGGGAGAGACGACCTACCTCTACGCCGATAGGAATCGCCTGGCCCGCTTCGGCACCCTCATCACCCACATCAGCCTGATCCTCATCCTGGGGGGCGCCCTGTGGGGCGGAGCCTTCGGCTGGCGGGAGGACGAGGTGGTCCTGAAGCCGGGGCAGGCCCAGGAGCTGGGGCATGGGCTGCCCTTCCAGGTGCGCTGCGACAAGTTCGAGATCCAGCGCTACCCCAACGGCATGCCCAGGGACTATCGGGGCCATCTGGTGGTGCTGGAGGGGGGACGCGAGGTATTGAGGAAGAGGGTGCGGGTCAACGAACCCCTGGACTACCGGGGCGTGAGCCTCTACCTGGCCTCCTACGGGCCGGCGGTACGGGCCCACGTCACCGACGCCTCAGGCCAGCCTCTGGCCCTGCAGACCACGTCCAGCGGGGGATCGAGCACGGAGGCCATCCTGACCTTCACTGGCGAGGGCGACGAGGCGTACGTCCTCGTGCCCTCCCGAGGGTTAGCCTTACGGGTCACCTACCAGCCCCGGGCCACACCCGGCCTGGAGGGGTCGCCCCTCTTCGTGCAGGGCTTCTACGGCAGCCAGGCTCAACCCCTCTTTGCCGGCCTGGTGCCCCAGGGGGAGCTGTGGACATGGGGCGACCTGCGCTTCGAGTTTATCCCCGATCACTACACCGTCTTCATGGCCGTCCACGACCCGGGCTTTGCCCCTCTCATCACCGCCGGCTTCCTGATGCTGGTGGGGCTGATCCTGTCCTTCTACTTCCCTCACTACCGTGTGTGGGCCAGGGTGACAGGTGAGGGAGAGATCCGACTGGCGGGCCTGACGGACAAGCACCAGGAGGACTTCACCCGCCACTTTGCGGCCCTGACCGAGGAGATGGGGAAGGGCTTAGGGAATCAGGGAATTAGGGGATAGGGGAGATGGGCGTCAGCGAATCGTCGGTCCTCACCGCAGCCCTTTTCTGCGTGGGGGTGGCTTTTGTCGCGTACGCGGCTCATCTGGCGCGCGGCGGGCGGTGGCCGGGCCGCCTGGGAACGGGGGCCAGCCTCGTCGGCCTGCTGGCCCTCACCCTGGGTCTGGCCCTCCGGGCCATCGAGGCGGGGCACTGGCCTCTGGCCAGCAGCTACGAGTTCGCCCTGGCCTTCGTGGGGGGCATCGTCCTGGTCTACCTGGTCCTGGAGCGAGCCCTGGGGACGAGGGCAGGGGGCGCTTTCATCCTGCCCATCGCCCTGGCCCTGGGTATCTATGCTTTGACCCGACCTGAGTCGGCAAAAGCGCCTCAGCCGCTGGTGCCCGCTTTGCAGAGCATCTGGTTCCAGCTCCACGTCATCACCGCCGTGGTGGCCTACGGCGCTTTCGCCGCCGCCGGGGGCCTGGGAGTCATGTACCTGGCCCGGGAGCGGGCCTCGAACCCCGTGGCCCAGCTCCCATCGCTGGAGCGCATTGACCAGTTCACCTGGCGGGCCGTGGCCTTGGGCTTCCCCTGGATGAGCCTGGCTATCCTGCTGGGCGCCATCTGGGCCCAGTTTGCCTGGGGGAGCTACTGGAGCTGGGATATCAAGGAGACCTGGGCCCTGATCACCTGGCTGGTCTACCTGCTCTTCCTGCACGCCCGAGCGCTGCGGGGCTGGCGGGGGAGACGCATTGCCGTCCTGTCCATCGTCGGCTTTCTGGCCGTGCTGTTCACCTTCCTGGGCGTGGGCACCCTGGCCCGCTGGGCCGGATTGGAGAGCTTGCACGTGTATTGATAAGGAGGGAGACGAGATGGCCGAGGAACTTCATGAAGGTGTAAAGGTCAAGGTGCGTCCGGCTCGGCCCTTTGGCGGCCGGGAGGGCGTGGTAACCTGGGTCGGCACTACGCGGGTTACCGTGCGCCTCCTGCCCGATGGGCCGGAGATCAACTTCCTGCATCGGGACCTGGAGGTGACCGAGGAGAAAGAGTCAGAGTGAGAGGTGACATGAGATGAGACGGATTTCACGACGTGAGTTCATGAGAGGCTTGGTGGGCCTGGGGCTGGGCGCCCTGGGCGCGGGCACGCTGCTGTCTCGCCTGCCCTGGGGAGAGCGGTTGGCGGCTCTGGCGGACCTGGTGCCCGAGGATTCCATGGCGCCACAGGCGGCGCTGGCCGCCTCGCCCCACGTCCGTGAGGCCATGTACTACGCGGGCATCGAGGAGAACCTGCGCTGCCAGTCCTGCCATACCGGCGTCCAGGAGCCCGCACGGGTCCTCTATTGCCACCGCACCGAGTCCCACACGGGGAGCCATGTCAAGTGTCAGCTCTGTCCCAAGGGCTGCGTCATCTCCGAGGGCCATCGGGGTGACTGCCGGGTGCGGGAGAACCGGGGCGGCAAGCTGCACACCATGGTCTACGGCAACCCCTGCGCCGTCCACATTGATCCCATCGAAAAGAAGCCCTTCTTCCACTTCAACCCGGGGACGCCGGCCTTCTCCATCGCCACGGCTGGCTGTAACCTGCACTGCCTCTACTGCCAGAACTGGACCATCTCCCAGGTTCCCCCCGAGGAGACGGACAATTACGACCTGCCGCCGGAGGACGTGGTGGCCCTGGCGCTGGATAAGGGCTGCCCCTCCATCGCCTACACCTACGCCGAGCCCACCGTCTTCTATGAGTACATGCTGACCACAGCCCGGCTGGGGCGAGCCAAAGGGGTCAGAAGCGTGGTCATCAGCGCGGGCTACATGAACCCCGGCCCCCTGCGGGACCTGTGCCGCGCCGTGGACGCCATCAAGATTGACCTTAAGGGCTTCAACAAAGAGTTCTACAAGAAGGTCTGCTTCGCCACCCTGGAGCCCGTCTTGGAGAGCATCAAGACGGTCCATGAGGAGGGGGTCCACCTGGAGATCGTCAACCTGGTGGTCCCTACCCTCAACGACGACCCGGACGAACTGAGGGACATGGCCCGCTGGATCATGGACAACGTAGGCCCCGACGTGCCCCTCCACTTCAGCCGCTTCTACCCCCAGTACAAGCTTAAGAACCTGCCCCCCACGCCGGTGGAGAGCCTGGAGCGGGCCCGGGAGGTCGCCCTGGACGCCGGCATCCACTATGTCTACATCGGCAACGTGCCGGGCCACCCCGGCAACCAGACCTACTGTGCCCGCTGCGGCAAGATCATCATCCGGCGCCTAGGGTTCGCCGTGATGGAGTACCACATCGCTGATGGCCAGTGCGAGTTCTGCGGCCAACCTATCCCGGGCGTGTGGGAGCTGGGAGGGATAACCCGGGGCTTCGGAGGCAT
>JBHIEC010000211.1:0-3934 GCA_046760425.1 Anaerolineae bacterium | reverse complement strand
CCGCCCAGCCACAGATTCCCTGGCCGATGGGGATGCGGGTGTGGACTGTGGGCTCGCCCTGGAAGGGCCCCAGCACCAACTCGTCGCCCTCCACCAGGTAGATCCCTACCCAGGTGTAGTGGGGCAGAGCCCGCTTCAGCGTGTCCACGGTCTGCTCCAAGGCCTCCTCCAAATCGACCTGAGGGTTGGCCTTTTGGCGCTCCAGGAACTCGATCAGCTCTTGAATCCGGCTATCCAAAAAACACCTCTTTAACCGCATGAGGTTCGAAACCGTGGGCAGCCTGTTACCAGACGGTCAGGCCGCCGTCCACGTAGATGATCTGGCCTGTCAGGTAGTCCGAGGCCGGGGAGGCCAGGAAGACGGTGATCCCCGCCAGGTCCTGGGGCGTGCCCACCCGCCCCAGGGGGATGCCGTCCAAGATCTTCTGGTAGCGCGGGGGGTCCGCTTCCAAGAAGGCCGCGTTCAGCTCCGTCCGGATCCAGCCCGGGGCGATGGCGTTGACGTTGATGCCGTAAGGCGCCCACTCCACGGCCAGGGCCCTGGTCAACTGGGAGAGGCCAGCCTTGCTGGCGCTGTAGGCCGCCCGCTCCACCGCTCCCACGGTGGCCAGGATGGACGAGGTGCTGATCACCTTCCCCTGCCGCCGCTCTATCATGTGCCGCCCTACAGCCCGGGCGCAGAACCAGGCCCCCTTGAGGTTGATCGCCATCACCTGGTCCCACTCCCCTTCTGTCGTGTCTAAGGCCGACTTGCGGACGATGATGCCGGCATTGTTCACCAGGATGTCGATCTGGCCGAACTCATCCAGCACCCGCTCCACCATAGCCTCGACATCTCCCTGAACGGAGACATCGGCGGGGACGGCGATGGCCCTCACCCCGCGCTCCGCGATCCTGGCCGCAGCCTCCCGCCCCCTTTCAGCGCGGCGGTTGACCACGACGATGGCGGCTCCCGCATCGGCCAGGGCCTCGGCCATAGCCAGCCCGATCCCCTGGCTGCCCCCCGTCACCACGGCCACCTTACCGCTGAGGTCGAACATCGGTAGCGCCATCGGCTTCTCCTAGAAGACCCCTTTGTAGAACCCGCCATCAATGTGGATGGCGGCCCCGGTGATGTAGCTGGCCCGCTCCGAGGCCAGGAAGACGACCAGGTTGGCAAACTCCTCGGGCGTGGCCATGCGCCCCAGAGGGATGTCCTTCTCGATGCTGGCGAAGGCCTCCTCGACGGTGATCTCCTCCCGTTCTGCCCTGGCTCGCATCAGCTCCACTACCCGCTCCGTGCGGGTCCAGCCGGGGCAGACGCTGTTGACCAGGATGTTGTCCCTGGCCAGCTCGTTGGACAGGGACTTGGTCAGCCCGATGACCGCCAGGCGGATGGAGTTGGAGAGAATGAGGTTGTCCAGAGGCTGCTTGACCGCTACGGAGGTCGAGGTGATGATCCGCCCGCCCCCCTGCCGGCGCATGTAGGGGACCACCTTGTAGCAGAGGTGGACGGCGCTCATCAGGGTCAGGTCCACCGCCCCCTGCCACTGCTCCGGGGTCAGTTCGGTGAAGCGGGCGGGAGGTGGGCCACCCGCGTTGGTGAAGAGAATGTCAATGCGGCCGAAGTGCTGGGCCGTCGTCTCCACCAGCCGCTTGATGTCGGCCGGCTTGGTGAGGTCGGCCTGGACGGCCAGCACCTCCGAGCCGGTGGCCGCCTCAATCTCCCGGGCCGTGGCTTTCAGGGCCTCCTCGCCCCGGGCGCAAATGGCCACTTTGGTCCCCTCCCGGGCCAGCCCCATGGCCACCGCCCTGCCCAGCCCCTTGCTCGCTGCCGCCACCAGCGCCACCTTGTCCTTCAGTCCCAGGTCCATTCTCCTTTCACCTCCTCCATTTAGCCAAGGGAAGTTGGCCTCTCCACGCCGAAAAAAGGGCCTGTAACTATCTAGTAGCAAAGAAACCCGGTTTTTTTGCTCTGCAAGGACCGGGATTCTTGGCGACGAAAGTAGCCGGGACAATCAGATCGCTCTGCTTTTGGGCTAAAAAACCGGGTTTCTCAAATCCTGAACAGTCACCTTTGGACAATCAATCCCCCATCAGATGGCGATTGACAACGGTTAATCGCCCATCACCTCATCCACCGCCGCCCTAAAACCGGCCAACACCTCCGAGCGAGCTTCTTCGTCTTTGCCCCACTTTCCCAGCAACTCATAGGCTCCCTTCCTCAGCACAAAGACCTCGATGGTGCAGGCGTCCGGATCCACCATCCAATACTCCCCTACTCCAGCCTGCGCATACTCGGAGAACTTCTCATGCCGGTCCGCTCGCCAAGTGCCAGGAGAGAGCACCTCCACCACCAGATCCGGCGGCCCAACTACCTGCTCACCAATGCGGTCACGATGTTCTTGGGCCACGAAGAAAACATCCGGCTCGCGGATCTTGCCCGGCCATAGCCGCACCGGCAATGGAGCCAGCCGTACCGTGCCCAGATGATGATCTTCCACGAAGCTGCGAAGCATCACATAGACATTGCCGACAATTCGCTGATGAGTCTCTGTTGGATGGGGCGGCATGATCAGCTCCCCTTCCGAAAGCTCGATGTATCGGTTGGTGTCCGGCAAAGCAAAGTAATCCGCCTCCGTCCACTGGCCTCTGGGTGGCCACAACTGCGCCACTTCCACCGTCCATTCGGACGGTTCAACGACCCTCTCCGTCCCACCCCGAGATACCATTGCTTCTCTCATCGCACACCTCCCATCCTGCCGCCATCATATCACACCTCAGGAAAAATGTCAAACCAGAGACGTTTCCCGAAGCAGGTTTCCGTAATAGCGCAGCCCCTCCTGCGTCCTTACCCCGTGCCAACCGAACATCTCCCCGTCCACCAGAAGGATCCGCCTTCGCCAGCCCTGTGGAATTGTGCCTATTCCACAGGGCCGGCGGTTGGGGTCGTCACACTGCTCTAACAGTTCATCCCTATGCTCCTCGGCAAAGGGGTATGGCTCCGAGGGGAGGAAGATGAGGTCGGGCCCCCGCCCGAAGATCTCCCGGGCCGAGATTCGGGGGTACCGCTCCGGCTCGTCGGCGAAGACGTTGATCCCCCCGCCCAAACTCAGCAGGTCGTGGATGTAGGTGTCGCGGTTGATGGTCATGTAGGGCCGGCGCCAGACGAGGTAGGCGAAACGGAAAGGCGCCCGATCTTCGGCCAGCACCCGGAGCCAGGCCAGCTCCTCCTCGATGGCAGTGGCGATCTCCTCCGCCCGCTCAACCTGGCCGGTGATGGCCCCCAGGGTTCGGAGGTCGGCGATGGCCTGGGCCACCGTCCGGGGGAAGGTGACAAACACCCGACTGAATCTCTCCAGCGCTGCGACGTCCTCAGCCCGGTTCTCCTCGGCGTTGGCCAAGACGAGATCCGGCGCCAGGGCCCGGATGCGCTCGATCCGCGGGTCCTTGGTGCCGCCCACGATGGGCACGTCGGCCACCTGGTCCGCCGGACGGACGCAGAAGCGCGTCCGGCCGACTACTTGCTGGCCAGCGCCCAGAGCGAAGAGGGTCTCCGTGGTGCTGGGAACCAGGGAGACGATGCGCCGGGGCGGCGCCTCCAAGATCAGGGCTTGCCCCCGGGCGTCAATGAACCTCATCGCTTTCCACCTTGAGAGGCCCTCACCCCCACCCCCCATCCCCCTCTCCCGCTTCCCCCCAAAGTTGGGGGGGACCGAGAGGGGGCGGAGAGAGGGAGGGGGGCACAGGGGGGAGAGGGTGAGGGCTGACATCGTCAAACCATTCCGGCGGCCTGATACAGGGCGGCGAAGTGGTTGAGGGGGCCGTGCCCCTGGCCCAGACGCAGATCCACCGAGGCTCGCAGGGCCATGGTCAGGTAGGCCTTGGCCGCCCCCACCGCCTCCTTCACCGACCGCCCCTTGGCCAGCTCGGCGGCGATGGCCGAGGCGAAGGT
>JBHIEC010000210.1:0-3954 GCA_046760425.1 Anaerolineae bacterium | reverse complement strand
GGCCCAGGACGGCGCTGGCGGCGGCCACGGCGGGGTTGGCCAGGTACACTTCGCTCTCGGGGTGGCCCATGCGGCCCACGAAGTTGCGGTTGGTGGTGGACACACAGCGCTCGCCGGCGGCCAGCACTCCCATGTGGCCGCCCAGACAGGGACCACAGGTGGGCATGCCCACCACTGCCCCCGCCTCCACAAAGGTCTCGATGAGCCCCTCGGCCAGGGCGCAGCGGTAGGCCACACCGTCGCCGGGGATGATCAGGCAGCGCACGCGGGGGTGCACCCGGCGACCCCGGAGCACCTGGGCCGCCAGCCGCAGGTCGGAGATACGGCCGTTGGTGCAGGAGCCGATGAAGACCTGGTCAATGGGCACCTCCCCCACCCGGCTCAGAGGCCGCACGTTGCTGGGCAGGTGGGGGAAGGCCACCTGGGGCTCCAAGTCGCTGACGTCGTACTCGATGACCCGGGCGTAGGTCGCGTCGGGGTCGGCGTGGTAGACGGTGAACTCTCCCTGGGCCCGGGGGCGGACGTAGGCCAGGGTGGTCCCATCCACGGCACACAGTCCGGCCTTGGCCCCGGCCTCTATGGCCATATTCGCCATGGTCATCCGCTCTTCCACCGACAGCCCCTCCACCACCGGCCCGGCGAACTCCATGGCCTGGTACAGTGCCCCGTCCACGCCGATGTGTCCGATGGTGTGCAGGATGAGGTCCTTGGCCCCCACCCAGGGCTGGAGCTGGCCCCGGTAGACGAACCGGACCGTCTCTGGCACCTTCATCCAGATGCGGCCGGTGGCCATGGCCACAGCGATGTCGGTGGAGCCCATGCCCGTGGCGAAGGCTCCCAGGGCGCCGTAGGTGCAGGTGTGGGAGTCGGCGCCCACGATGACCTGGCCGGGCAGGGCCAGGCCCTGCTCCGGCAGCACCACGTGCTCAACTCCACCCTGCCGGCCGCCTTCGAAGTAGCGCAGCCCTCGCTGCCGGGCGAAGTCCCGCACCAGGCGACATTGCTCCGCTGTGGCGATGTCCGGAGGCGGGACGAAGTGGTCGGCCACGAAGACCACCCGCTGGGGGTCGAAGGGGCGGGGGACGCCCAGGCGCTGGAACTGCTGGATGGAGAGAGCGGCGGTCACGTCATTGGCCAGCACCAGGTCCACCCGCACGTCCAGGAAATCGCCGGGCAAGGCGCGGTCCACGTCGGTGTGGGCGGCCAGGATTTTCTCGGCCAAAGTCAGACCCATGATAGCTCCTTCTGAAAAGGGGCGGCGGATAAATCACGCCGCCTGGAAAAACAGGCCCAGGCACCGTCATTTCCCCCTGCGGGGATGCTTCGCGAATGCGGTGCCCCTATGCTTCCCCCCGAAGGTCACCCCAAACTCCCCCGCAGGGTGCCCAGCTTCTTGATCCAGCGGGTGATCAACTCCCGTTCCATCCCCTGGTCGGCCAGCAGGCTGTGACCGCTGTTGAGCAGGTCCTTGAGCATGGGGCGCAGGGCCTCCAGAATGGTGTGGTAGTAAGCGTCTTCGTGACAGTTGGGCCCCAGGGGGATGTCCAGCCACTGGGCCACGATGCGCGTGTCCTCTTCTAACAGAGACAGCACCTGCCGGGGCAGGAAATGGCGGGCGATATCCAGGTTGACATAGCGTGCAGCAAAGGTCAGGTCAGCCACCAGGCCGGGGTAGAACCTCAGCAACCTGGCCAATCCCTCCTCCCCGGAGCGCTCTTTCAGGCGCTGCAGCCCCCGGCCGGTGCCGATGAACTCCGGCGGCAGGCCGATGGTGTACAGGGCCGCGGTGTACTTGATGGCTCGGGGCAGCTTGTCCACGCTGTTGTAGGGCAGTTTTTGGAGCTGTCTGGCCAGTTCCTCGTCCTGGGTCATGGCACTCAACCGCTCCGGGCGGGGCAGGTCCCGCACGTAGCCGATGGGGCTCTTCTTCTCCACCAGGCGGTCTCGCTGGCTGGGGATGAAATCGGCGATGGCGTTGACGTAGGGCGGCAGGTCGTAGAAGACCTGCAGGTAGGTCAGCGAAAAGAGGGCGATCAGCTCCTTGATCTCCGCCCGCTCCTCCTTGGTGAAGGACAGAGGCTCCGACTGGGGCAGCCTCTCCCTCAGAGCCTCTGCCAGGCGGCGTGTCTTCTCCGGCCCGTGGTCGTAGCGCAGCCCGGACTGGACGGCGGCTGTGCGCATGCCGGGGTAGTCGGCCAGGAAGTTGTCCAGGTTCTCCAGGGTCAGGTGGCCGCGGAAGGGCAGGGCGCCGAAGCCAGCGATGGGGGCAATGGGCACCCCCCGCTCCTGAGCCAACTCATGACAGGCAGCCAGGGCCAGCTTGACGGCCAGAACTGCTGCCACCATCCCGTAGCTGAGGGCCGGATCTGAGCGCCCCAGCATGACCCGAATCCTCTGGTCGCGGAAACCGTGCAGACGACAGAGGCTGATGTAGCTGTCCAGGATGGGCTTGATGTTCACCAGCATGGGCACCTCTTCGAAGAGGGGGATCAGGCTGATGGCGTTGGGCTCGATGGGCAGGTCCAGCTCAGCATGGGCCAGGTTGATGACGTCGGCCAGGCGGCGCCGGGTGTCCAGGAGGCTCTTGGCCTGGCTGGCCATGGGCAGGATCACCTCCCGTACGGCCCACACCTCGCTCTGGTCGTAGACGATGGCGTTGGCTTCCAGGGCCGACATGAAGACCATCATCTGGCGGAAGACGTTCTCCCGCTCGCAACTGGGCAGGCGAGGGGTGATGGCTACGTCCCGACCGGGCACCACGCCAGCCTGGATCAGGCCGTAGGCGATCTGGGCTGTCTGGTGGTAGGGGGTGACCTTCCCCTCATAGTCCACCATCACCTCCTCCAGCCCCAGGCCCCCCTTCCCGGCCGGGGTCAGGGCCTGGACAGCCTCCTGGGGCTCGTCCTGGACGGGCACGTAGCGGCTGGCGCTATCCGGATGTTGCAGCATGATGGAAGTGGGTATGCGTTGCAAGGCTGACCTCCCCGACCCGAGGAGAGAGTAGAGAGGACAGAGGAGAGATTCTCTACTCTCTACTCACTCCTCTCTACTCTGAAGGGGCACGATCTTCACGAAGCTTGTCCTGAGCCCTGTCGAAGGATTCGCTGGCCCGGCCTCGGCCAGGGCTCGCAGGCGTCGGGCTGCCCTCTGCTGATTGTTCAGCAGCAATTCATGGCCATAGGCCCGCAACAGCTCTTGGATGCCGGCCCAATCTTCATCTGCCACCGGGCGCAATTCGACCCTGGCCCCTTTGGCCAGCCGCCGTCGGATGGCTGCCTCATCGAAGCCCATCTCTGGCTGGAGCCGCAGGTAGACCACGCCCCCCGTCATGCCCGCGCACATCCAGGGGCCGGGGTCGCCCAGGATGAGCACCCGGCCGGCTGTCATGTACTCGCAGGCGAAGCCCTTGATGTTGGCCCGCGTCCCCAGGAAGCCCAGGTCATCCCTCAGGGGTTGGGTGATCTCCCCCCCGATGACCACATCCGCCCCCGAGAGGCGGATGCAGGCCCGGGAGTCGGCATTGCCCTGGACGATAAACAGCCCCTCCTGAGCGCCATAGGCGAAACCCTTACCCACGGAACCGTCCAGCCACTGACCCTGGTAATTGAGCCCCTTGAGGACCACCACCTTGCTGCCCCGGGCGCTCTTGGCCATCCCATCCTGGGCCCCGCCCTCGACGAGGATAGACACCGGGTCAGCGGTGAAGGCGCCCAGGCCGTTGCCGGGGATGGAACTCCCGTAGAAGTGCAGGTTAGCGGCCTGGAACTCCTTCCCTCGGCCGTCGTGGCGCCAGCGATAGCGGGTCAGCTCCCCCGCCAGGTGGGTGCCCAGGGCCCGGTCGGCGGCCGAGACGTGCTCGTCCTCGAAACTGACCACCTGCTCGCCGTCCTCAACCATCTCCATCACCAACTGGGAGATGAGGGTGGTCAGATGGTTGCGCGGTCGGCGCAGGGC
>JBHIEC010000209.1:0-4025 GCA_046760425.1 Anaerolineae bacterium | reverse complement strand
TGTTCGGTTGGCCGCTCGGCGCTTCCTCTCCAGGGTCTGTTTCACCCGCTTCAGGCGGAAGATATCCTCCCGCTCCCTCTCGTCCAGGACCATCTGGATGTAGTCCCGCTGCTGGATCAGGCGGGGGATGAGGATGTTCTCCAGGGCGTTGACGCGGCGGCTGGTCTTCCCGATCTCCTCGGCCAAGCGGCGCAGGCGCATCTCGCTGGACGCCAGCTCAATGACCAGGTTCAGCTCCTCCTCGAAGCGCTCGGCCACCTGGTCTATGCGACAGGAGGTGCCTGTCAGGCTGTAGCCCCGATCCAACAGGGAGCGGGAGACGCTCTTCCGTTCGATGACCGGCACGGGCACCCCCATGATGTTGGCCCCCTCCACGCTGATGGACACCTCCCCCTGGGCGGCGAAGGAGGCAGAGCGGACGGCCTCGCTGCCATCTATGGCCTCGGCCAGGGCCAGAGCCCGTCGCGCCTCGCCGGCGGCCCGCTCCAGTTCGTCACTGCTACGCAGCACCGTGTCGGCGATCTTCATGAACTCCTTCATCAGGGCGTTGCGCTTCTCCTTGAGGAGATCACGGCCCTGCTCGGCCAGGGCGATCTGGGCCTTCTTGGCCAGGAGTTCCATACGGGTGGGACTGATCTGCTCCACGGTCGGTCAACTCCTTCCCAGAGCGAAACGGAGCTGGCGAGCCATGTCGGTCAGCCAGCCCTTGAACACCAACCAGAAGATGCGGTACCCGTTCAGCTTGGCAGGCCCCACCGGCAACTCCAGCTCACTCTTCTCGCACACGGTGGAGGTGTTGACGCGGTCAATGTGGGGCTTCAGACGCTGCAACTGCCGCTGAACCTCTTCAGGCTCCGCCGACGCCACCAGGCGATCAATGCGCTCCATGAGGGCCACCGCCTTCCGGATGCGGGCTTCGGTGCGGCGGGCCTGCTGGGGATCAACCAGGCCATAGCGGGCTTTGAGGCGGTTGAGGCGCAACCCCGCCTCGTAGGTGCTGGCCACGATCTCGTCGCGGCTCATCCACTCCGTCTCGTAGTTGAGGACGTACTTCCAACTGGGCGACAGCAGGGCCTGGCGATGCTCCTCCAGGGTGCGGTGGAAGAGGCGGTAGCCATATCTCTCTGGATGCTCGAAGGCCCGGCTGCCTGGATCCAGGAAGGGGGCCAGGGGGGAGATGAAAGGCCGCAGCTTCCCGTCGCCACCGAAGCGCTCCATAAGGGTCTGGCAGTAGTTAATGGTCTCCATGACAGAGCTGTAGGTCTGCTTCGGCAATCCCACCATGAAGAAGACGTCCAGGCGTTGGCAGCCGGCCTCCAGGGCGTACTCCATGGTGCGCTCCATATCTTCGTTGGAATAGGATTTGCCGAAAGCCCGTCGCACGGCCGGGTCGTGGGATTCCAGGGAGACCTCCAGGCAGAAATTGGGCAGGGCCGCAGCCACCTCCTGCAGGAACTTCCGGGAGGCCGGGGCGAAGAACTCGATGATGACCTGCTCCCTGAGCCCTCGGATGGCCCGCAGGAAGCGGTGGGCGTAGTCCATGCCCGGCTGTCGGATGTCCCCCAGGACGAAGACCGGCCCCCGACTGAGGCGCTGGATGTTGCGGATGTCGCGGGCCAGGGCCTCGGGCGAGCGATAGGCCGGCCTCGTGCGGCCGAAGAGACGGCGGAAGGCATAGGCCGAGCCGCCACAGGTCACGCAGCCATGGATGCAGCCCCGGCAGGTGAGGCCGGCCATGATGGGGTACTCCAGCCAATTCTTGAAGGGGATGTAGCTGGCCAGATCCCGATCCCGGGCCGCGAATTTGACCACCTGGCTGTAGTCCAGCATCAGGTTGTCCAGATCCTCAGGGAGGTAGGTCAGGGGATTGACGCGTACCTGGCCGCCTCGATCTCGCCAGGTCAGGTTGGGCACCTGCCAGGGCTCCTCCCCCGCTGCCAGGCAGGCCATCAACAGGCGCAGGGGTTCCTCCGTGGAGTCCCCCCGCACCACGTAGTCCACCTCGGGGTAGCCCAGCAACTCCTGATGGTAGTACGACGAAGAGAAGCCGCCCATGATCACGGGCGTGTGGGGGTGACAGCGTTTCACCATCCTGGCCACCTCCAGGGCTCCCTGGGCGTGGGGCAACCAGTGGAGGTCAATGCCAAAGGCCAGGGGATTCAGGGAGGCGATGAGCTCCTGGGCGTCGAAGTTCTCGTCCCGCAGCATGCGTACTGCCAGGTTGACGATGCGCACCCGGCAGCCGTGCCGCTCCAGGTACTCGGCGAGGGTGGTAAAGCCGATGGGGTACATCTCGAAGGCGGAGGTGGAGGGCACCAGGTCGCTGATAGGGCCGTAGAGGATGGCCTTCTGGCGGAAGTCGTAGACGCTGGGAGGGTGCAGCAGCACCAGATCGGCCTTAACCATCGGCCAGGGGCCCCCTTTTGTTGAATCTCATCGCCCCGGGCTCACCCCTGGTGCTCCGCCCGCCTGGAACGCAGTTCCGGGTGATACTTCCGGATGTGCTGGCGGTCTATCCGCTTCAGCTCGCTCATGGGCAGGGCTGCCAGAAGCTCCCAGGCCAGGTCCAGGGTCTCCTCGATGTCACGGTTAGTCTGGCCCTGGTTGAGGAAGCGCTGCTCAAACTGGTCGGCGAACTCCAGATAGCGGCGATCCTCGGCTGAGAGGGCCGCCTCGCCGATGATGGCCACCAGCCGCCGCAGGTCCCGCCCCTGGGCGTAGAAGGCGTAGAGCTGGTTGGCCACCCCCCGGTGGTCCTCGCGCGTCTTGCCCGGCCCGATGCCGGCGTTCATCAGGCGCGACAGGCTGGGCAGGACGTCAATGGGGGGATAGATGCCCTTGCGGTGCAGGTCGCGGCTGAGGACGATCTGCCCCTCGGTGATGTAGCCGGTCAGATCCGGCACAGGGTGGGTGATGTCGTCGTCGGGCATGGTCAGGATGATGAGCTGGGTGATGGAGCCCCGCCGCCCCTTGATGCGCCCCGCCCGCTCGTAGTTGCTGGCCAGGTCGGTGTACAGGTAGCCGGGATAGCCCCGCCGGCCGGGCACCTCCTCCCGGGCTGTGGCCACCTCCCGCAGGGCCTCGGCGTAGTTGATCATATCGGTGATGATGACCAGGACGTGCATATCGTGCTGAAAAGCCAGGTACTCAGCCGCCGTCAGGGCCACGCGGGGGGTCATCAGCCGCTCTACAGTGGGGTCGTCGGCCAGGTTGAGGAAGAGGACGGTGCGGTCCAGGGCACCGCTGGCCTCAAAGTGGCGTCGGAAGAAGGAGGCCTCGCGGTGGGTGATGCCGATGGCGGCGAAGACGACCACGAACTTCTCCTCCGCTGCCTCCTGGCCCACCACTTTGGCCTGGGCAGCGATCTGGGCGGCGATCTCGTTGGCCGGCAGGCCGAAGCCGGAGAAGAGGGGCAGCTTCTGTCCCCGCACCAGGGTGTTCAGACCGTCAATGGCCGAGATGCCCGTCTGGATGAACTCGGCCGGGTGATCGCGGGCGTAGGGGTTAATGGGCTGTCCGCTGATGTCCAACTCCACCTCGGGGATGATGGCCGGCCCCCCGTCAATAGGCTGGCCCGAGCCGTCCAGCATACGCCCCAGCATCTCCAGGGATACGCCCAGGCGGGCCACATCTCCAGTGAAGCGCACCCGTGTCTCCTCCACGTCCAGGCCCTGAGTGCCGGCAAAGACCTGCACCACGGCCCGATCCTCATCCACCTCCAGCACCTGCCCCCGCCGCACCTGTCCATTCGGCAGGAGGATATCCACTATCTCGCCGAAGCCCACCCCCTTGACCCGCTCCACGAAGAGGAGGGGGCCGGAGACGTAGGACAGGGTGCGGTACTCCTTGGTGAACAGGGGAACCGCGACGTCGGGTCTGTCCCGGGGGATTTGTAGCTTCACACTCATAAGCTGATCCTCTCTACTTTGGTTAGTGCGCATAAGAGAAAAAAATTTGAGAAGCCCACGCTGTGATGACAAGCGGTCACGCTCGCATTAGCATATTGCCAGTTTGAACCTCTTTCC
>JBHIEC010000208.1:0-4032 GCA_046760425.1 Anaerolineae bacterium | reverse complement strand
GAAGCCGTTGCTGGCGCGAATGGCCCGACCGGCGCCGCCGGCCCGGATCGACCGCGAGTTGTCGGACGGCGACGAGATCGACTGTCTGGAGGGGATGCGGGTGATCCACACGCCGGGCCACACTCCCGGCTCCGTCAGCCTCTACTGTCCCAAGAGGCGACTCCTCTTTGCCGGTGACGCGGCGGCCAACACCTTTGGTTTGCGGCCACCCATCGGCTGGTTCACCGAGGACATGGCCCAGGCGAAGGAGTCAATTCGGAAGCTGGCGGCGCTCGACTTCGAGGTCGCCTTGTTCGGCCACGGCCGGCCCATCGACAGGGAGGCCGCCCTACGCTTTCGCCGCCTCGTCGAGAGGCTGGCCTAGGAGCCTGTCGATTTAGTACTGGT
This sequence comes from Anaerolineae bacterium, assembly GCA_046760425.1. GTDB lineage: Bacteria > Chloroflexota > Anaerolineae > JBHIEC01 > JBHIEC01 > JBHIEC01. Next base: position 3,645 of record JBHIEC010000208.1, on the reverse strand, counting down.
CGTCCTTGGGGGAGGCGGGGGGTGGGCGCCCGACTATGGCTGGCGGACCGTTGCAGCATTGGATGAGGGGCTGAGCGCTGAGAGGGACAAAAGGACCCCTGTTACGCGACCGCCAGGGCCCGATGGAGCTTGAGGAGGTTGTGGGCGGTGCACACCAGGGCCCACTCCGCCTGCACCGCAGTCAGACCCCGGCAGAGGAACTGGCGGAAGCCCCGCGCCCCTTTGATCTGCCCGATGACTGGCTCTACCGTCTGTTTCCGCAGCTTGTAGAGGGCCTTCCCCTCTGCACTGAACAGCCTCCAGCGCATCTCGTTGCGATGGGGCCAGCGGTTAGTGGCGCGGGCCGGGGCCGGGTCGGCGTCGGGCGGCTCGTCGCGACGGTAGCGGCGCAGGGCGATGACAGCGTGGACGTTCGCTTCATGCAGGGCAGCGAAGTTAGCCTCTGAGGCGTAGCCAGCGTCGGCGCTGAGTTGGGTTGGCGGACGACCGTTCTCTTCTGTGATGCGCTGGAGCATGGGCCGCAGGCGCTGAACATCGGGCGGCGCCCGCGAGACCTCGCATGCCACGATGACTTGGCTGCCGGCATCCACCGCCACCTGGGCGTTGTAGCACTGCTGGAAGCCGTCCGGGGTGTGCATGATGCGGGAGTCCGGGTCAGTGAAGTTGGTCTGCGCCCGATCGGAGACCAGCGCCTCCTCCACATCCCTACCCTCCCGCTCTGCCTTCTCCTGCGCCTCCTGCTCCAAACGCGCTTTCGCCGCGCGAATTGTCTCCAGCCGCTTCTCGGCCTCCCGCAGCTCCGGCGGCAGACTGTAGCCGTCGTCGTCCGGGCCGTAGGCTTCGTCCTCTTCCGCGTCCTGACGCTCCGCCTCCTCAAACCAGCGCTTTATCTCCTCCTCCAGAGCGCGCTCCTTCTGGAGCATCCGCCCGTAGCTCATCGCCTTGTGCTTGGAGGCGCTGGCTCGCACCTTCGTTCCGTCCAGGCTCACATGGCCCAGCCGCACCAGGCCCGCCTGGCGACAGACCTTCAGCACCTGGCCGAAGAGGCCCTGGAGATCGCGGCGGAAGCGCCGGCGGAACTGGGCGATGGTGTGGAAGTCGGGCTGGAGCCGCCCGGTGAGGTACATGAAGGCCAGGTGGTCGCGGCAGGCCTGGGCCAGCTTGCGGGAGGAGTAGATGCCCCGGCAGGCGCCGTACAGAAGGAGGCCCACCATGGCCTGGGGATGGAAGGGCGGGCGACCCCGCTCGCAGCGGTAGGCCAGATGGATGGTGCTCAGGTCGAGGTCGCCCACCACCTGACGTATCAGGTGCGCCGGATCGTCCGGGTCGATGGCCTCCGCGAGCGAGGCGGGCAAGAGGAAGGCTTGGTCTGGCGTGTAGGCATGATAGGGTCTCATGCCTAAAGGATAACCCGAACAAGCCTTAGATTAAATAGACAGGCTCCTAGTGACGGCTCACTTTGTAGCCCCCCATCTCTGTACTCGTCCAGTAGGGGCTGTTGCCGAACTCGACTTAGGATCTGCTCATTGATATGATCGATAGCGGCTGGTGGCCCAGGTTGCTTGGGAGGTGCAGACATGATGGGTCGCCGCCGCTTCGCTCAGAAGCTCTACTATCAACTCTCGCTCGATCAGCTTGTCCCTCAAGATCACCTGCTCCGCCGCATCGCTGAGGCCATCGACTTCTCCTTCGTCCGATCCCTCTGCCGCCCCTTCTACAGCCACACCGGCCAGCCCTCTGTGGACCCGGTTGTCCTCTTTAAGATGCTGTTGGTGGGCTACCTCTACGGCATCACCTCGGAGCGGCGGTTGGCGCAGGAAGTGGAGTTGCACCTGGCCTATCGCTGGTTCCTAGGCTATGACCTGGACGAGGCGACGCCGAACCATAGTGTGCTGTCGAAGGCGCGAGCACGCTTCGGCCCGAAGGTCTTCGAGGAATTCTTCCGACAATCCATCGAACTGTGCCGACAGGCGGGGCTGCTGGCCGAGGGGCCGGTTTACGTTGACACCACCCTCATCCAGGCGGCGGCCTCGATGGATTCCCTGGTGCGGAAGGGAGAGCTGGCCCAGCCGCCCTTGTCAGCGCCGGAGTACGTGCGGCGTCTGTACCGGGAGAACGACCCAGCCCCCGCGGACGAGGCGCCCGCTGCTTCGCCACCGTCTCCTGGCGTACCAGCCGGCGCCGCCACGCTCTCGCAAGACCTGGCTCCACCGCCACCGGCGCAAGGCCAACAGGGAGCTGCAGAGCCGTACTGACCCTGAGGCCACCATCATCTCTCGCCAAGGCTTCGGGCTCCATCTCGCCTACAAGGCTCACCTGGCCGTGGCCGGAAAGCGTGGTCAGGTCATCACGGCAGCCGTGGCCACTACGGGGGCCACGGCAGACGAGCACTTGCTGGGGGAGATGCTCTGGGCGCACCGGCCACTGAGCAAGCTGCCCATTCCTGAGCTCGTGGCAGACGCCAAGTATGGGACGGCTACCAACTACCTGTACCTGCACAAGGCGGGCATCAGAGCCTTCATCCCGCCCAGGCGCTACGGGCATCAGGCCAGCGGCGTCTGGGGCCGCGGCCGCTTCTGCTGGCTGACCGAGGAGGACGCTTTCCTCTGCCCCGCTGGCCGGCGGTTGCGTCGCTTCACCAACGTGACCACCACCCGGCGTATCGGCTATCGAGCGCCTAAAGGCAGCTGTGCAGACTGCCGCTTCCGGGCCCAATGCGCACCTTCCGGAAGGGAACGCACGATCCACCGCCTGTGGGAACAGGATCTGGTGGAAGCGGCGCTGGAGCTCACAGCCAGCCCCCTGGGCCAGCAGCGGCTTGCTGAGAGGAAGGTGTGGGCAGAGGGTGTCTTCGGCCTCGCGAAGGAGCTGCACGGGCTGCGACGGACGAGGTTCAAAGGCAGACGGAAGGTGCAGATTCAGCTGTGGCTGACGGCGGCGATGAACTTGAAGCGGGCGGTGCAGGCGATGAGGAGGGGGACACCCACACTCGCTACGGCCAGAGCGGCCCTTTCAGCCGCGGCCAGGTGGGTTCGTCGCCGGTTCGGCTGAGCTCACCGAAGCCTGCTGGCCCTCTCTCATGACCACTTGGGCAACAGCCCCTACTGGACGAGTACAGGTAGTTCGAGCGGATCAGGATTCCATCGTAGGGTAAGGCTCCGTTCCCCTTATTCCGCCTCCGGGCTCTAGACAGCGGGTCATTCGGCAGTTATAATAAGCGGTGACTTGCGAAATTCTTGGTTTCTGCCGATAGCCATACGGCCCGAAAAGGAGTAGCGAGCGCGATGTTGACCATCACCGACAAGGCGGCGGAGAAGGCCAAGGGCATTCTGGCTGAGCGAGGCGTTGCGGACGGGGCCCTGCGGGTCTTCGTCGTGGGCGGTGGCTGTTCCGGATACCAGTACGGCATGGCCCTGGCCCGCGAGGTCGAGGAGGGCGACCTGGTATTCGTTCAGGAGGGTGTGAAGCTGCTAGTGGACCCGGAGAGCGCCCCCCTGCTGGAAGGCGCCGAGATCGACTACGTGGACGACCTGATGAAGAGTGGGTTCACCGTTCTCAACCCCAACGCCGTCAGAAGCTGCGCCTGCGGCCAGAGCTTCCAGACCGCCGACGGGTCCGGTCAGCCTCGTAGCTGCTGCTAAAGCG
>JBHIEC010000207.1:0-4036 GCA_046760425.1 Anaerolineae bacterium | reverse complement strand
CAACATCCATGCCTTGGCCAACCTGGTGCACTTCTACGCCGTTATCGAACGGGAGGATCGAGCGGAGGGGTATCTCAATCGGCTAGCTGGCCTTGAAGCCCGGCAGGCAGATGACTACCGCAAGATGGCCGAGGCCTACGCCAGCCTGGAGCGAGATCAGCAGGTCTACGATTGGCTCACAGAGCTGGAGAAGACCGGAGAAGAGCTGGGGGTCCTGGATCTGTTCTTTCTGGGGGTGGCGGCGGCCAACCTGGGCAAAAGGCGGGAGGCCCGGCACTGCTGGAAGCGAGTCCTGGAATTGGATCCCGACCATGAGAAGACGCACAGGTACCTGGCGGCCCTGGAACGGGGACAGCCGGGCCCTGGCTGGACGTCCCGATATCCTTACTTCTCGCCGCCGGACCTGATGCCCGAAGCCGCGTTCCAGGAGTTCATCCAGATGATGGGTGTTAAGCAAGAGGACAGGCGCCGCCAGGGAATGGAGCGCCTGGTGGCCCGCTATCCCCAGCTCGTCAAGGTCATAACCAAGCTCCTCTATGAGGGGGAGGAAGAGCAAGTGGCCAGCGCCCTGGTGGAATTGGGCACGCCGGAAGCTCTGGCGGTGGTACGTGACTTCGCCTTCGGACAAGTGGGGAGTGACGAGGCCCGGCGCCACGCCGCCTTCCTTCTTCTGGAGGCGGGGGCCTTGCCTGCGGATCAGCCGCTGCGCTTGTGGCAGGAGGGGAAGTGGCGGGAAGTGCTCCTCAGACGCTACGAGATTGTAGAGGAGGAGCCCCCCTACAACCCCCGGGTGGCACGCCGGTTGGAGCGGGCCACGCAGCTCCTCTCCCAGGGCAAACGAGGGCAGGCCAAGAAAGCCCTGAGACAGCTCATCGCCCAGCACCCTGAGGTGAAGGAGGCCCACCACAACCTGGGCGCCGCCTATTTCCAGGAGGGAGATCTGGCGCGGGCGGAGGAGTCGTTCCGGCAAGCTCTGGCTCTGGATCCCGACTACGTCTTCGCCCGGGCCAACCTGGCCTCCATCTGTATCGAGCAGGACAGATTGGATGAGGCAGAGGAGCTCCTGAGGCCCATTCCGGAGCGCACGACCTTCCGTCGCCCAGAACTCATCTTCTATCAGCGGGTCGTAGCCGAGTTGCATATCGTACGAGAGGAATACGACGCCGCCGAGGCCGCCCTGAAGTTTATCCTGGACCTGGAACCCGAGGATGAGGCAGCACAAGAGCGCCTGATGGCCTTAACATTGATGCGACGCTCTCACGATTTCTTCGCCCGCTGGCGGGAGCGCGACCGACGGCGGCGGGAACGGAAGCGGGCTCGGTTCGTTGTTGGCCCCGACACAGGCCTCCAAGAGTGCCTGGAGCAGTTGACCAAGGATGCTCTGACGGGCACCCGACGGGCATTGCCCCGCTGGATGGCCTCTAATCTCCGCAAGGCAGAGCTGATCGAGGCCATCGTTGAAGCCCTGACGGACCGCACCACGCTGCAGGAAGTGGTAACGGGACTCTCTGCCACAGAGCAGGAGGCCCTGGCCTACGTGTTGGCCCAGGGCGGGCTGGCCTTGTGGGACGAGTTCGCTCAGCGCTACGGCGATGACATGGAAGAGTCGCCCTACTGGAACTGGCACGAGCCCCAGACGGTCATGGGCCGCCTGCGGCTACATGGCCTCCTGGCCGAGGGCACAGCCGAGGATCAGGCTGTGGTATTGGTGCCCCAGGAGCTGCGGAGGCCGCTGGAGGAAATCCTGAAGAGTTAAGGGGTCAAAGCCCCATCAACTCGTTGAGTTTCGAAAGGGGAGACTATGCCCATCGTTGATTTCCACATCCACGTGGGCCCACCGGAGAACTACCATCCCTGGGTCGTCGAGTGGTTCAAGAGCTGGCACCCCCAGGGCTTGGACGACGAGACCCTGCGACAGCTCTTCACCCCCCAGGGTGTCCTTCGCCTCCTGGATGAGAGCGGCGTGGACTACGCCGTGGCCCTGGCCGAGATCAGCCCCATCACCACCGGGGTGACCACCAATGAGACCGTGGCCGAGTTCTGCCTTGGCCAGGAGCGCCTGATCCCCTTCTGCAACATCAACCCTTACATGGTAGCCCGGCCAGCCGAGGATCTGGAGCGATACGTGGTCCAGCAGGGCTTTAAGGGCCTCAAGCTCTATCCCACCTACCAGCAGTTCTATCCCCACGATCCACGCATCTATCCTCTTTACGCCAAGGCCCAGGAGTTGGGTATCCCGGTCATGTTCCACACCGGCTCCTCGGTCTTCCATGGCTCGCGCCTCAAGTACGGCGATCCCCTTTTCCTGGATGACGTGGCCGTGGATTTCCCCGAATTGACCCTCATCCAGGCACACAGCGGTCGGGGCTTCTGGTACGATCGAGCCGCCTTCCTGGCTCAGCTCCACAAGAACGTCTACATGGAAATCTCCGGCCTGCCGCCCAAGAAGCTCCTGGACTACTTCCCCAATTTAGAACGCCTGGCCGATAAAGTGATCTTCGGCTCCGACTGGCCTGACGTACCTAGCATCAAAGGCAACATTGAGGCCGTGCGGGCCCTGCCCCTGAGTGACGAAGCCAAGACCAAGATCCTGGGGGAGAACGCGGCCCGGATCCTGGGTCTGCCGTCTTAAACGCTCCGCTTCCCGCACTTCTTCTCCTGAGGGGGGGCTACGTAGATGTTGCGAACCGATGCAGGATCAGGGCCGCCAGCTTGATGCCCTGGATAAAGTCGTCGAGGCGGATGCTCTCGTTGGGGGCGTGGGTGTTGGAGGCGGCGTCAGCCACCCCGCCGATGGAGACGGCCGGGATGCCGAAGCGCTGACAAAGGACGTACATGGGGCCGGTGCCGGGCACCATGGGATAGACGACCGGCTCCGAGTCGTACAGTTGTCGGGCGGCCTGGATGGCCGTCTGGGCCAGGGGCGCGTCCAGGGGCGTCTTGGCCGGGTGCTCGCCGGCCAGCAGCTCCACCTGGATGTCGCCCAAGCCCTGGGCCGCCAGGTGGGCCCGTAGCTGCTCCAGCACCTCATGCGGATCCTGATCCGGCACCAGGCGGAAATCAATCTTGACCTTGGCCTGGTTCGGCAGCACCGTCTTGAGCCCCGGCCCGGTATAGCCGCTCACGATGCCGCAGATGTTGCAGGTGGGCTGGAAGATGTGCTTCTCCAGAAGATCAACCCCGGAGAGGCCCAGGAGATAGCCCGGCAGGCCAAACCGCTCCTGCCACCCCTCCTCGTCGAACTCCATCCGTGCCAGCAGCGCCCGCTCCTCCTCGGTGGGCGGCTGCACCCGGTCGTAGAAGCCGGGGATGAGCACCCGCTCCTCCCGATCCTTCAGGGTGCCCAGGGCCCAGGTCAGCCGCCAGGCCGGGTTGGGCACCACGGTAGCCCACATGGAATGGAGGTCGTCCCGGGCGCCCCTGGCGGTCAACTCCACGTAGCAGATGCCTTTGACCCCCAGCCAGATCTCCAGCCGTCCACGGGGGTCCCGGTAGCTCCCCTCCCAGATGCAGCCGTCAGCGGCCAGGAGGTCGCTGTGGGCCTGGGCGAACTCCCCCAGGTGGGGGCTGCCAATCTCCTCCTCGCCCTCGATGATGAACTTCACGTTCAGGGGCAGCTCCCCCGCGACGGCCTGGTAGGCGTCCAGGGCGCAGATGCGGGCCACCAGATCCCCCTTGTTGTCCGAGGCGCCCCGGGCGTAGAGGCGCCCCTGGCGGATCTCGGCGGCGAAGGGGTCGCTCTCCCAGGCCTCCAGGGGCTCGGGCGGCTGGACGTCGTAGTGGTTGTAGAAGGAGAGGGTCTTGTCCCCGGCCCCCGCCAGGTGGCCGTAGACCACCGGCCGGCCCTGTGGAATAGTCCCTGTTCCACAGGGCTGGCCCGAGGTGGGGATGACCTGCACCTGGGCGCCGATCCCCTCCAGCATCGCCACCACCATCTGCCCTGTCTCTTCCATGCCCACGTCCTGGGCGGCGATGCTGGGCTGGCGGCACAGAGCCTGCAGCCGCTCGACGTACTCCTCGGCGTGCTGATCAATGT
>JBHIEC010000206.1:0-4044 GCA_046760425.1 Anaerolineae bacterium | reverse complement strand
TTCAACCCCACGGCCGGCCCCCGCACTGACGTGGTGAAGGCCAGCATCCCGCTAACGGGAAGCTTCACCGCTTTTGCCGTGCAGGATGCCGCTGGCCGGGAGACCCCCTGTCAGATACTGGGGCGTCACTCGGAAGAATGGATCTCCCTCGACCTGGAGCCAGAGGACCTGCTGGGGATGCTGGCCCTGGAGGAGGGGCACATCCTGGGCATGATCATCCACGACCTCGCCCTGCAGGTCAAGGACCAGGTGGCCTACCTCGACGTTACCGTGAGCACCCAGGGGCAGCCGGACCTGTCCCTGGTGGAGCGCGCTCGACAGGAGATCGAGGGGTTGCTGGCAGAGGGCCAGGTCAGACGATTTCGGGTGCGAGCCCACCCCCCCACTGTGGTGGACTTCTGCTTCGTGGCCCAGGGGGTGCCGGGACATGGGTACAAGGTCTATGCCATCATCGGGGCAGAGAGCAGCCAGCCGCAGGCACCTTCCTCTCACCCGCTCCCGTCGGATCCCTTCGGCAATGCTCAGGACAAGCGCCAGATCCGACGGCTGAACAAGCTACACTCGATTGGTTTCGATCCATGTGGCCTGGATGGTTCGGCTACGCTCACCACAGGTTTGGCAATCCAGGCCGAGCGAGGTGAGCAGTCACCAAAAAGCAAACAGCCACAGGAGAACCTCTCAGACCCTACAGATCCCTCCCCTTCCATCTCCAACGAATTCTATCGCGTGGAAGTTGATCCTGTTGATGGCACCTTAACGATCACCGACCAGGCCACGGGGGCCATCTTCGCCGGGGCCAACCGCTTCGTGGACGGCGGTGATCGGGGCGATGAGTACAACTACTGCCCCCCGGAGCAGGACATCCTCTTCGACAAGCCTGCTGGCCCTCCAACCATCGCCCTGGTCGAGGATGGGCCAGCCCGCCGCACCCTGCGCATCGAGATGGTCTACCGGCTGCCTGCCGCCCTCACTGGAGACCGCTCCACGCGGAGCCAGGAAGCGGTGGAGGTGCCCATCACCACCTATGTCAGCCTCTCCCCCGGCCTGCCCCGCATTGACTTCAGAACCGAGGTTGTGAACCGGGCCCGGGACCATCGCCTGCGGGTCCATTTCCCCACGCCCATCCAGACAGATCGCTCCTGGGCTGAGGGCCACTTCGATGTCGTCACCCGCCCCCTTGACCTGCCTGCGGACACCGCCGACTGGATCGAGCAGCCGGTGCCTACCCACCCCCAGCGGACGTTTGTGGATGTGAGCGACGGAGAGATCGGCCTCATGGTGGCTAACAGGGGACTCCCTGAGTACGAGGTGATGCGCAGCCAGGACGGGGTGACGGTAGTCCTGACGCTGCTGCGCTGCGTGGGCTGGCTGTCCCGGGCCGACCTCTCCTGCCGACGGGGGAACGCCGGCCCCAGCCTGCAGACGCCTGAGGCCCAGTGCCTGGGCTCCCACGTTTTCGAGTACGCCCTCATCCCCCACACCGGCGATTGGAGCGCAGCGCTTCGACAGGCTCAGCATGCAGCCTTTCAGCAGGCACACTTCTTCAACGCCCCCCTAAGGGCCATCGTGACGGGAATACACGAGGGCTCCCTCCCGCCAGAGCATAGCTTCATTGAAATTGAGCCGGCCAGTCTGGTGATCACCACCATCAAGGCGGCCGAGACCGGGGATGGCCTCATCGTACGCTATTACAACATGGGGCAGGAGCCGGTGGAGGGGCGCTTGCGGCTCTGGCGCCCCTTCACGCGGGCGGCGCTCGTCAACCTGAACGAGGAGGAGATGGCTGAGCTGGAGGTCAGTGGTGAGGGGGGGATCACCCTGCCGGTGCGGGGCCGGCAGATCGTGACCATCAAGTTTCAGTTCTGAGGGGAATAGAAAAACAAGCCCTCCACCGGGCTGCAGAGAAACCCACGCTGTGATGACAAGCGGTCACCTAACTTGACATTGTTAGATTTGAGATATGTTCCGCAAAGAAACCAGGTTTTTCTCTGAATTAGGTAGAGTTCGAGCCAGTGAACGCGACTGGAACAGCCATATCTCCTGATTTTGGACGCAAAAAACCTGGTTTCTGACGGGATTTAACAACGTCGAGCTAATGCTTTAGCTAAAAGCTGCTCCTGAGATAGGCCCGGTGACCGCTTGTCAGAGGCGTGGGTAGGGTCTCTTTCAGCTACTGGAATGGTGTCTCCTACTCCTCCTTCGTGCCCACCAGGTAGACGTCCTGCCATGGCCTGTAGCGGCTGAAGAACTTCTCCCGCTTGAGCACCTTATCCCCCTGCTTGATGAGGCGATAGATGGTCACGTCCAGCCCGTCTTTGGCCCAGTCAATCTGCTTGACCGTCCCTTTGGGTAGCTCGGGGTCTTCCTCGTAGATGGGTAGGCCGTGGGGAACCGGGTTCTCCTCAAAGGGCCCCTCTATCTCCACGGTGCGATCGGGCCTGGTGCCATAGAAATAGAAGGTCAGGGTCCCCGCCTCCGCGTCAACCTCGGTCTCGATGAGGAGGTAATGGGGGGTGTCGTTCTGGAACTTGAAGTCCACCAGAGGGGAATAGACGGTGGCGTCCAGGCCCACGGGCGGCTCGTACCAGCGGACGCGGTAGCCGTGGGCCCAACGCTCCACGATGGGGTAGCCGCCCCAGAAGGCGGCCCGGAAGGCCGTGGTCGCCACCTGGCATATCCCACCGCCCAGCCCTATCGTGGTGCGGCTGCCATAGATGATGTAGGCCTCCTCGTAGCCCTCCTCGGCGCTCACCTCGCCCAGGTACTCGTTGAAGGAGAAGATGCCGCCGGGGGGGATGACCACGCCGTGGAACTTGGAGGCAGCGATCTGGATGTTCTTCACCCGCCCCGCCGGCGAGCCCTTGAAGTGGGTGGTGCCCTTGCTGGTCAGCTCCACGATGCCCATGTGGTCCACATCGGCCACGTCCACGGCCGGCTTCTCGACGATGACAGCCAGGGGGACCATGCGCTGGGGCGTCATCGCCAGCGCCTTGATGCGCCGCACTGTCTCCTCCACGTCCAAGGTGCGCCCCTCCTGGCTCATGACGATGGGCGTCAGTGCCCCCGTGTCGGGGTCGAAGTCCAGGCGAGCATTGCGGGGGAGCTGGTGGATCTGGGGTGCCAGGGGCTCCACGAAGGCCCTCACCTTGGCCTCATCCAGGATGGGCACCAGATGGACTTGGCCGTCCTCCCCTTTCTCCTGGTAGAAGAGGATCATGTCGGCCAGAGTGGATCGGTCCAGGGTCCAGGTCCGATCGGCGAAGGTGAGGGTCAGGGGGGAACCGATCATCTGCTCCACCAGGGCCTTGGTCTCCGAGACATCGGCCAGGGTGGGGGGCACCTCCCGCACCACCAGATCAATGGGCCCAGAGGAGAGGTTGGCCGCGTGTCCACGGATCAGCTCCAGGGTGGCCTCCACGTCCAGTTGGCGTCCCACCTGACTGGGCGTGACCTGCACCTCCAGGCCGTTGATGGCTAGCTCAGCGTTGCGTGGCGGCAGCTCGATCTCCCGCGCCAGGCGGCTGAGGTAGACGGCCGCCCGGCCGGCGTCGAAGTCCGTCACGGGCCACACACTCTGGCCCTGCAGCAGCAGGTCCAGTTGGCGGCGCAGGCTCTCCTGGAGGCTGTCTTCCCGGCCCAGGCGGTAGGCGGCATCCACCGTGGCCTCGGCGTCCAGGTCGGCCCCCAGCTCGTGGGGCGAGGCCCGCCAGGTCCGCTCCCCATAGCGCAGGACCATCTGACCCTCCCCATAGTAGCGGATCTGCTGCTCCAGGAAGGCCTGGGCCTGGTGGCGGGTCAGCCCCCCCAGGTCGAGCCCCAGAACCTCCACGCCCAGGTGGATGCGCTCGGCGTAAACGGCCTGATGGATGGCCACCGTCAGGATCAAGGTCAGGATGGCCGCTCCCAGGAGAAGGGCCAGGATGGGGAGCAGACGTATTCTTCGTTCCGGGATCTCGGTCAGCTCTACGGCTGTGGTGTTATCGCTCATGCCTACCCCTTGTGGTCCGTTTTTAATTGTACCAAAAACTCCTCAAAAATGCAATT
>JBHIEC010000205.1:0-4138 GCA_046760425.1 Anaerolineae bacterium | reverse complement strand
TGACAAGCGGTCACCGCCCCTCGCAGAGCTGGAGCCCCTCCTGAGCCGGCTGGGAGGTGGCATCAATCTGCAGAGCCTTCTCCAGCCAGGGCCGAGCTTGGTCGCACTGGTCCAGAAAAGCGTAGGACAGCCCCAGTTCATAATAGTACTCGATGGAGCGGGCCCCCAGTTCGATAGCCTTCTCGAAGCTGGGGATGGCCTCCTCGTAGTTGCGCCGCACGTAGTAGCACCACCCCAGGTGGCCGTAGGCGTGGCCATACCCGGGGTCAACCTCGATGGCTTTCTGAAACTGGGCCGCTGCCTCCTCGTAGTTCTGCTGGTCGAAGTAGATCAGGCCCAGGTTATCGTAAGCCGCGGGGTCCTGAGGATCAATCTCCGTGGCCTGCTGGAACTGGACCACGGCCCCCTCACGGTCGCCCAGCACGCGGTAGTTGCGGCCCAGGTCCAGGTACAGGTAGCCGAGATTGGGCCGCAGCTCGATGGCCCTCTGGTAGGCCTCCACGGCACCCCGGTAATCCCCCCGCACCTCCAGGGCGTAGCCCAGGTTGCGCTGGGCCACGAAACTCCCCTCGTCGAGCTGTACCGCCTTATGGGCCGTCTCCAGGGCCCGGTCCCAGTAGCCCTTGTCAGCGTAGGCCTCGGCCAGATAGGCGTAAGCGGGGGCGTAGTCAGGGTCGAGGTCCATGGCCTTGAGGGCTGCCTGGATGGCCTCATCGGCCTGGCCGTTCCAGTCCAGGGTCATGGCCAGGTTGGCGTAGGCCTCAGCACTGGCCGGGTCCAGTTGTACGGCCCGCTGGGCCTTCTCCACCCCTTCAGCGTAGCGCCGGCGCAGGGCCAGGAGCCTCCCCCAGCGGGCGTAGGCGGCCGCGTTCTGGGGATTGAGCTCCGTGGCCCGCTGGTACTCGGCCATGGCTTCGTCCAGTTTCCCCTCCTGGAAAAGCTCATCCCCGGCCGCGACGTGCTCGGCGTCGCTCTCCGGGGCCACGCCCCGAGGGCCCAACTGGCTCTCCTGGCCCATGAGGGGCAACAGCCGATCGGCGAAGGGCAGCCCACGGAGCACGCCTGGACCGCCCCGCACCAGCATCAACCCCCCGACCACCGCCCCCAGGAGGAGAAGCCACGGCCAGCGCCGCCGCTTGGGCCTTGGCCCCAGGTACATTTCCCTGCTCCCTCCCCACTCCTGTCTTGGCTCAATTATAGCACCATCCAGGCCTCACGCCAAACAGATGGCAAACGACAAATGCTCTCCGAGTTCGTGGAGAGCATTTCCATCCCCCTGTGGGCGTGGCAGGATTCGAACCTGCGACCCACGGCTTAAAAGGCCGCTGCTCTGCCAAGCTGAGCTACACGCCCCTGAACCTGCCTTCTATCTGGCCCATAAAAGTATAGCATACCAACAGGATGTTGTCAACCAGCTTGGCTGGGCAACACGCTTTCTTTCACCTCTGGTGCATAGCGCTCCACCATCTCCGCCGTGATCCCCCCAGCCTGGCAGATCTCAGCGTAAAGCTTGCCGCTGCGCTTCATCGTCCGCCGCTGGGTCTCGAAGTCCACATGGATCAGGCCGAAGCGGGCGGAGTACCCCTCGGCCCACTCGAAGTTGTCCACCAGAGACCAGTGGAAGTAGCCCCGTACCGGTACGCCCTCGCTGATGGCCCGATGCACCGCCACCAGATGGGTCAGCAGGTAGCGGGGGCGATAAGCGTCAGTATTGTCCAGAGCCCCGTTCTCTGTGATCAAGATGGGTTTCCCGTGGCGGGCCAGCTCCTTGAGCAGGCGGTAGAGCCCCTCAGGGTAGATCTCCCCCCACCACCAGGGCACCGGCTGATCGTGCGGGGCCGGCAGCGCCCGGGTGAAAAGCTGGCTGGGCTGCCTCAGGTCGAAGACGACCCGGTCGCGGTTGTAGTAGTTAAGGCCGAAGTAATCGAAAGCCCCGGCCAACTCGGGCACCCGCTCGGTCCTGGCGAAGGGGAAGAAGTCCAGCACCCCTTCTGTCAGCGCTCGCTCCACCAGACGGTTGCCCATGCGATCCCGTAGGCCAGCCGCCCAGCGATCCAGGACCGATTGGGGATGGGCTGGATCAACGGGGCGCATGTTGTGAGCCACCCCCACCTGAGCCTCCGGCTGGAGGCGATGGATCAGGCCGTAGGCCGCCGCATGGGCCTTGAGCAGATGGCCCAGGACGCGGAGGCCCAGGCGGAGGCCCCCCTTGCCCGGCGGAAAGCTGCCCAGGACGTAGCCGTTGAAGGGCACGACGATGGGCTCATTGATGGTGCACCACAGGCTGACCAGGTCGCCCAGTTCCTGGACCACCTTCTCCACGTAGCGGGCGAAGAGGGGGATGACCGCTTCCGTCTCCCAGCCCCTCTTCTCCACCAGCCACAGGGGATTGGTGAAGTGGTGCAGGGTGACCATGGGCTCGATGCCCCGCTCCCGCAGGGCGGTGAGCATCTGGCGGTAGCGGGCGATGGCCTCGCCGCTCCACTCGCCCTCCCGGGGCTCGATGCGGCTCCACTCCACGGAGAGGCGGTGGGCGTTCTGGCCCATGGCCTGGGCGCGGTCGAAATCCTCCTCGGCACGGTGCCACCAATCGCAGGCCGGGTCCGAAGTGCTCCCGTCATGGATGTGCCCAGGCGTCTGCTCCCAGGCCCACCAGTCGTTGTTGTGGTTGCCCCCCTCGACCTGATGGGCGCTGGTGGCCGTGCCCCACAGGAAGTCGGAGGGGAAACGGAGGATAGTGGCTTCAGCCATCGTTCAGCTTTTCAGCGATTCAGCCGCTCCTTGATCACCTGCAGGATGGCTTCCTTGTCGGCGGGGACCTCAAGGGGACGGTTGGCGTAGGTGGACTGGATCCTGCCCGAGCGGCGGATGACGGTGGTCTCGGTGACGTAGTCCTCATAGAGCTCGCCCAGGTGGTAACGCACGGTGTAGTCGGGGTCCTTGAGGAGGTGGCCTGTCAGGATGACCACCACGTCCTCGCTGGGGCTCAGCGGCACGTCGGTGCCCTCGGCCAGGATGCGCTTCAGGCCGGCGATGGTAGTGGCCGAGGCTGGCTCGCAGCCGATGCCGTCCAACCCCGCCACAGCCTTGGCGTCGGCGATTTCCTGCTCACTGACCTCGGTGCACCAGCCATCGGTCCAATCCATAGCCCGCTTGGCCTTCTTCCAGCTCACCGGCCGTCCGATCTTGATGGCCGTGGCCAGGGTCTTGGCATGGACTGTCACCAGCCGGGTGGGGTCGGGGCTGGTCACTGTGCGGTAGAGGGGGTTGGCCCCCTGGGCCTGGATGATGGTCACCCGGGGAAGGCGGTCAATGAAGCCCAGATCGTGGAGCTCCTTGAAGCCTTTGCCCAGGGCGGAGCTGTTGCCCAGGTTTCCCCCAGGCACCACCACTCGATCGGGCACCCGCCAGCCCCGCTGTTCCAGCAGCTCCATGGCCACCATCTTCTGCCCCTCCAGTCGGAAGGGGTTGATGGAGTTGAGAATGTAGATGCCAGCTTCTGGCGCCACCTCCAGGACCAGCTTCAGCGCTGCGTCGAAGTCGCCCCGCACCTGCAGGGTCAGTGCGCCGTAGTCCAGGGCCTGGGAGAGCTTGCCGAAGGCCACCTGGCCCTCGGGGATGAAGACAATGCCCAGGAGGCCGGCCCGGGCGGCGTAGGCGGCCATGGAGGCCGAGGTGTTCCCCGTGGAGGCGCAGGCCACGGCCCGCAGGCCCAGCACCACTGCCTGGGTGACCCCGGTGGTCATGCCGTAGTCCTTGAAGGAGCCAGTGGGGTTGTAGCCCAGGTGTTTGACCTGGAGCCGCTCCAGGCCCACGTAGCGGGCACAGCGGGGCGCCTCCAGGAGCGGGGCGTTGCCCTCAGGGTAGGTGATGATCTGGCGCTCATCGTCGTAGAAGGGGATGAGCTCCCGGTAGCGCCACACCCCGCTCACGTCCATAGGGGCCCAGGAGGTCCGGCGGGCCTGCCAGGTTCGCTTGAGCGCCTCGGGGTCCAGGGGTGGCCAATCGTAGACCACGTCCAGGAGGTCGCCGCAGGCCGGGCAGCGATAGAGGGGGGCGGTGGTGGGGTATTCAGCAGCGCATTCGATGCATCGAAGCTTGGCGCGGTTCATCGTTTCCTCCTGCTTTGACAAAACGG
>JBHIEC010000204.1:0-4168 GCA_046760425.1 Anaerolineae bacterium | reverse complement strand
AGGCCTGAAACAGGCTTGCGCCTGCACTCCGGATTCCAAATTCCCAAGTACTGATGATCATCCGCAAGCCCGGCGAAAGGTTAACTACCCACCTGCTCCCGCTGGGCCCTGGTCCAGCGGCCCTGGCGGTTCTACTGTGACCCTGGCCAAGCGTGTGCTTCACAGCTTTCGGCGCTGGCTGTCTCCGTTGGAGCAGCGGGCTAGGGTCCGCAGCGAGCATGACAGACGGGGGGGAAGGGACTGGAGGGCATCCCGAGCCTGGGGAAGAAGTTGGCCCGGGAAGTTGAGCGGCAGATTCATTTCTCGATGGGCAAGAATTCGGTGCGAACTTCTGCAAAGTTGTATTAGGACGGCAGATTGTCGGGTTGTCGTTGCCGAAGATACGGGCTCAGGAAACCGGCCAGGGCATCGGCTCCCGATGTGGCTCCTGAGGACAGGATGCGCCTGGCTGCCTGCTGTATTCCTATGACTTCCCCCCTCGCCAGTTGTGCCAGCAACTTATGCCAGTTTTCCCCGAACAGACCTTCTCTGGCGCTGTGCAGGAAGGCGCTGCTGAGGAGGGTAGTCCTGCCCTCCGTCGCTTCGAGGATAATCTGGCAGGCCTCGTCGGGCGATAATCTGCTGCTCTCCAATAAGCCTGGCCAGACCCGAAGGCCAGCCATAAGTCCCACCAGGTAGTCATCGCCCGCTGGCGTCAAGCCCGGCCCCAGACCGGCCAGCAGCGCCGCGCTTTCACCGATGCTCGACCGGTCGCCATCTTGCAACGCCAGCAGCAGCCCTTTGATCCCCGCCCACGCCATTGCCAAGAAAGCCCGGCGGTGTGGCGAAGGAGTTCCATCCGCACGCGCCCCGCTCTCTTTCCCTGCATCTAATACCAGATCAAGTAACCCCTTGGCACAATCGTTCCGTGATAGCCAATCGCACAGTGCGGCCAAGTTGTCCTCTAACCTCCTGCGCTGAGTTGTCACACATTCCCAATTCACTTCGGGCCTCCACAACTGGGCCCCGTCCAGCAAGACAACCAATGAATCGCCCAAAACGAGCTGGGCATCGGAAAAGGCTGCGGGCAACCCGGTCTTCACGTGCTCGAGAACGCTGGTTTCCTCGATCACGATGTTCAGCGGACCGTTGCCGATGGCTGGGCCGACCAGAGCGATTATCTCCCCCGCGGAGGTCACCAGGTTGCAGGCCCGGTGGTGGTTGGCAAGCACCCGGCCTGTCAAGCCATCTCTCTTCACCATGTCGAAAACCGGTCGGCTGATTGACAGCGCCTTCACACGCCGGTTTCTCATCCTGCCTCCCTTATGATTCCTCTTTCCATGAATTGTAGTAGCACACTCTAAATTCCTCGTACGATGGCTCCCTGGCCAGGTAGATCAGGTGCGAAGGGCAGCGGCAATCGGAGGAGCCGAAGCCGGGAACAGGTATCTCAGCGCCAGAGATCTCCTGGGCAGCCTGAGCCCAGAGGCACTCCAACTTCTCCGTCGAGGCGACGCTCCAGACCTCCACCAATCGCGCACGCTCCAGCAGGTAGTCTATGTGCCAACGGAGCTTCTTGTTGCGACGGCGGTGGCGGGTCAGGCGGGCCTCCAATCCCCCAGGCCCCAGCGCGCTGCCCACGTAGAGGTAGTAGCCAGCGGGAAAGGTAAACGTGCCCAGCTTTCCGATGGTGATCTCTTCGCTGCGCTCCAGGTGCAAGATCAAGGCGTAGGTGCCTTTGCTGGGTTCGCTCACGCCTCCAACTCCCAATGTCCATCAGCATAGAGGATGTAAGTTGTGCCGAGGTCGCTCCAAAGGATGACGCCGCCGTCAAAGGCTTGTACCACGCCCGTGCCCCCCTGTTCCTCCTCCCTGGCCCAGCCGATCCGACTGGCCGGACCGCCTAGCTCCTCCCGCCATACCTTGCCGAAGCCTCTCTTCGGTTGGAAGAGGCCCGGCGGCGCGGTCAGATCGGGATCGTCCAGGGGTTGGCCTTCCTGCCAGGTGTCGGCGAAAGCCCGCCAGGTGCGATCGTCGTGGAGGACGTAGATCTCCCTGCTGTCCCCCCGCCAGAACATCCTGCCCCGCTCGAAAGCCTCTTCAGCCAAAGCAACTTCCCGCTCCGCTTCCGTCGGGCAGCCGAGGCGATCCTGCCTGTCCGCCCATATCGCGGCGAAACGAACGGGTACCACAGCGCAGGGCGTAGGCATGGCCACTGGGGTCGGCGTAGGGCTTGGTGTAGGAGTGGGTGGTGGCATCCCCCAGGTGGCCGGATACCAACTGGCTCCGCCGTCGGTGGACTTGTATACGCCGTGATCAACCAGGGCGGCGAAGATAGTCTGGTCGGCAGCATAATCCGGCGAGATGGCCAGGGCCAGCACCCCCGCCAGCTCTCCGTCGGGCCGAAGGGGAAGGCCGGTATTCACCGCCTGCCAGGAGTAGCCCCCATCGGTGGACTTGTGGATCCCCCGGTCGAGGCCGGCGAAAAGCATCCCGTCCCTGGCAAACTCCGGCGATAGGGCCAAGGCCCTGACCCAGACAGTGCCCGGCGGGAGACCCCCTCCCAGCGCCTGCCAGGTGAAGCCGCCGTCGTCGGAGCGGCGCAGGTTGCCGTACATCGCCCCGACGAAGAGGGTCTGGTCGGCGGCGAAGTCTGGCGAGAGGGCCATTGACTGCACGTACCAATCCTCTTCTTCTGTGACCTGCTCCCAGCTCTGGCCGCCATTCGTAGTGCGATACAGTCCCTGGTACTGGGACCAGGCGTAGGCTGTGCGATCTTCAGCGTAGTTTGGCGAAATGACCAGGCTCGCTACCCCAGCTTCGGGAAGCCCCTGGCTCACCGACGTCCAGCTCTCCCCGCCGTCAGTGGAGATGAAGACCTGAGGGCGGCGGTAGTCTCCCCCGATGAAGAGGGTTCCGTCGCCCCCCCACTTTCCCCCCCAACATTGGGGGGGCGAAAGGGGGGGCGAGATGGCCAGAGCCGAAGCCGGAAAGAGATTGCCCAGCCCCTGTTGTAGCTCCTGCCATTCGCCGCTGCGTAATCGGTATACGCCAGCGCTTGAGGCCGCAAAGAGAGTCCAATCCCCAGCGTAGTCAGGCGAGATAGCCAGATGAAGGGGGTCAAAGCCCGCCCGGCCTGGGAAGCCCGTCTCTTCCCAATTTCGCCCCCCGTCGTGGGAGACGAAGACCCCAGCCGTGGATGTGGCGGCGTAAATGGTTTGATCCTGGCCATAGTTTGGCGAGATAGCCAGGTCGTAGATGTCCAGATTGTCCAGCCCCACCGTCAAGTCCTCCCAGGCCAGCTCGTCAGCCCGGCGGCTGCGAATGTTCCCGTAGACGGTGCCCAGCAGCAGATCTCCGTCCGGGAGGAGGGCGAAAGCGCTGATCGGCATGTCCTCTTTGAGCACCTTCCAGTTGTCTCCCCCATCTGTCGAACGATAGAGGCGGGACATCCCTTCGCCGCTGAACAGGGCGTAGAGCGTCCTGTCCTCGGCAAAAGAGGGGGAGAAGGCGAGGTCGCTCAAGGCAATCGGCTCATAGAACAGCCCTGAGTTGGCGGCCTGCCACGTCTCGCCTCCATCGGTGGAGCGCATCAGGCCCGCCCCGCTGAGTATGGCGTAGATCGTGTAGTCGCCACCCCTCTTTCCCCCCCGACTTTGGGGGGGAGAGATGGCCAGCAGTTGGGCCGTTCGGCCCAGCACCTCTTCCCAGGACTGCCCGCCGTTGGTAGACTTGAGAACAGCGTATCGGCCCCCATCCTGGCTCCAGAACAGCGTGCCATCGGTAGCGTAGTCGGGGGAGATGGCCAGGGCTCTCGCCTGGTGGCTGGTGGGCTTGTCAGCCCGCAGTTCTTCCAGAGGAGCCCAGTAGTTCCCACCGTCGGTGGACTTGAAAAGGCCGTGGCGCGTCGTGCGGGCGAAGGCTGTTCCATCGGCGGCGAAGGCGACACCCTGGACCTGGAGATCGCTTAGCCCGCGCGAGGCCAGGCGCCAGCTCCGGCCGCCGTCGGTGGATTTGTATACTCCGCTCCCGATGTTCCACGTGGAGAGCCCGACCAAGAGAGTCTGGTCGGAGGCGTAGTTGGGCGAGAAAGCCACCGAGACCACCTCCTGATCGGAGGGCAGCCAGCCATTGATCAGCACCCAGGACTCACCAGCGTCTTCGGACTTGTACAGCTTGTTCTCCACCA
>JBHIEC010000203.1:0-4196 GCA_046760425.1 Anaerolineae bacterium | reverse complement strand
CAGAATGGTCCTGAGGCCACCGGCCCACCCATTTGACTGTAAAACCGAGGTACTAATACTAGTCCCCCGGGTTTAGCTCCACCTGATGCCAGACGGTGTAGTAGGCTTCGCGGCCCACGGGGGGCCTGGCGGCCAGGTTCTCGGTCCTGGGGCCGGGCACATAGAGGTAGGCCCTGCCCCAGCGGCAGCGGAAGGTCTCTTCCTTGCCGGGACTCCCCTCGATGGGGGGATGCCGGTGCTCAGGGCAGGTCTGGTGGGGGAACAGGACCAGCTCCTTGGCGCAGACGCGGTCGGTGTTGACGTAGACCACAAGTTGAAGCCCGATCTTCTCCACCTCGTCAGGCCGTAGCACGATGCCGGCCCTGTTCAGATACTCTACGGCTCTGGCTCGGGCTTCTTCCAACTCCTCACGGGTGATCATCCTTCCCTCCTCCTTCGGGTGATTTCCCGCTTTGCTCTTTCCCAATGTGGAGCGCAACGTCCCCCGACGTTGCACAGGCACTCTAAAGCGCTACACCGGCTGACCCGCTGTTAGAGGCTCGGCCTTCTCCATAAAGGCCAGCGTCTCCTCCATGCTCCGCAGGCCGGCCGTGGTGCCGATGGCGGTGACACACAGGGCACCCACGGCGTTGGCGAAGCGGCCCGTCTGATCCAGATCCCAGCCCTTAGTCACCCCCGCCAGGAAGCCAGCCACCCAGGCATCCCCCGCTCCGGTGGTGTCCACCACATCCACTTTCCAGGCGGGAACGTGCAGTTCCTGATCTCGGGTGCGCAGATAACATCCCTCTGCTCCCATCTTCAGCCCTATTGTCCCCACGCCGTGATCCAAAAAGAAGGCGGCCACGCTTCGCGGTGACTCAGCGGAACCATCGGCCGGGGCCTCCCGTTTGGCGATCAACTGCGCCTCCTCGAAGCTGGGGAGGAAGTAGTCCAGGTGGGGGAGGCAGGGTTTGATGACCTCGTAGGCGTCAATGGAGGCGTTCCACACGGTGTCCAGGGCGGTGATGACCCCCATCTCCCTGGCCCGCTGGAGGATCCTGGCCGTGGGTGGACCGTCAAACCTGGGCATGACGAAGGAGCCGGCCACATGCAGGATCTGTGCCTCCTGGATCAGGGAGAGGTCAATGTCCTCGTAGCTCAGCGCCCCGTTGGCTCCGATGTAGTGGAAGAAGCAGCGCTCCCCGTCGGGGGCGATCATGACGAAGGTGAAGGAGGTGTTGGCTTGGCTGTCCCGCCGCATGCCTCGGATGTCAACCCCCTCTCTTTTCAGATTCTGGAGGATGAAATCCCCGAAGCCGTCCTGTCCCACCTTGCCCATAGCCCCCGCCCGCAGGCCCAGACGGGCCAGACCGATGGCGGTGTTGTTGGCACAGCCGCCGGTGTGCAGCTCCACGTGGTCAACCAGGGCCAGTTGCCGCCAGGCCGGCATACGCTCGATAGGCTTGGCCAGGGTATCGGCCACGAAGATGCCTAGGCAGAGGACGTCTAAGCTCTTATCCTGGCTCGCCATATGAGAACCCCCTCCCCTGCCCTCCCACAGGTTGCCGGCCTTCGGCTGAGCATTCGACCGAGCCTTCGGCCTTGAGGGCCTCAGCCCGAAGGCTCACGTCGACCACATCGTTCCTCACGCTGGAGCGAAGATGGCCTCGTGGTTGGGCACCTTGCGCCAGTCGGCCAGAAAGCGCTCCAGGCCCACATCGGTCAGGGGGTGCCTGATCATCTTCTGGAGCACGGCGAAGGGGATGGTGGCGATGTCGGAGCCGGCCAGGGCTGCCTCGACCACGTGGCGCGGATGGCGGATGCTGGCGGTGATGATCTCCGACTCCAGGCCGTAGAGGGCGAAGATCTCCGCCAGTTCCCGCACCACCTCCATCCCCTCGTGGCTGATATCGTCCAGGCGTCCGATGAAGGGGCTGACGTAGGTGCCACCGGCCTTGGCAGCCATGAGCCCCTGGTTGGTGGAGAAGATGAGAGTCACGTTGGTCTTGATGCCCTCGGCGCTCAGGACCTTCAGGGCCTTCAACCCCTCCTCGGTGAAGGGGATCTTGACCACGATGTTGTCGGCCCAGCCAGCCAGCAGCCGCGCCTCGCGGACCATGCCCTCAGCCTCCAGGCTGACCACCTCGGCACTGACGGGCCGCCCCTGGGCGATCTGGCAGATCTCCAGGATGGTCTCCTTGAAATCCCGCCCCGCCCTGGCGGCCAGGGAAGGATTGGTCGTAACGCCATCCAGCATCCCCCACTCCTCGGCCTGCCGGACCTCCTCCACTTTGGCGGTGTCCAAGAAAAACTTCATGGCTGCCTCCTGTGAAATCTCAGTCCTTGATGTCTTGGTCACACATTCAGGGCCTCATCCAGGCCCGGCGCGCATTGTAATCGTTCCTGAGGCATCTGTCAAGGGGGGACCGCTGAGCCTGCCCTACAGCTTTAGCAAGGCCCGAAACCGATCCTCCTCTTCGAAGGGACCCACCACGGCCAGGTTGAGCTTATCCGGACGGAAGAGATCCTGGGCCACCCGCTGGAGATCTTCGGCCGTGGTGGCCTCGATGTGTTCTACCACCTGGTCTACGGTCAGGATCTCGTCAGTGAGGATCTCCTGGCCCCCCAGCCAGGCAGCCACGGCGTGGGTATCCTCCATGCGCAGCATCAGACGCCCCTTGGCGAACTCCTTGGTCTTGGTCAGCTCCTCCTCCCCCACTGGCTCCTGGCGCAGCTTGTCCAGCTCCTCAATGATAGCGGTGATGGCCGCCTCGATGCGCTGTGGATCGACGCCAGCGTAGATGCCCAGGACCCCTGTATCCTGGAAGTGGCTGTGGTAGGAGTGGACGCTATAGGCCAGACTTCGCTTCTCCCGGATCTCCAGGAAGAGCCGCGAGCTCATCCCCTGACCCAGGACGGCGCTGAGCATCTGCAGGTTGAAGCGGTCGGGATGGGTGTAGGAGATGCCAGGCACGTTGAGGCACAGGTGGGCCTGCTCCGTCTCCCGGTGCTCGACGTGGGCCCGGGGTTCCGCCTGCTCGTCTCTCACGGGAGGATACGGGTTCGGCTCCCCTGCCCTCCAATCCCCCAGATAACCGGTGATCTGGCCCACCACCTCCTCGTGGTCAACGTTGCCGGCCACGGCCACCACGGCGTTGCGAGGGTGATAGTGGCGTCCCATGTAGGCCAGCAACGCCTCCCGGCTCACCCCGCCCACGCTCTCCTTCGTGCCGGCCACGTCGCGGCCCAGGGGATGAGCAGGCCAGAGGAGCTGGTTAACCAGGGAGAAGACCCACTCGTCGGGCGTGTCGCGGGTCATATTGATCTCCTCCATGATCACACGCCGCTCCTTCTCCACCTCCTGCGGGTCGAATCTGGCGTGGCGCAGCATGTCCACCAGGACATCCAGGGCAAGGGGGAGATGGGGCTGGGCCACCTTGGCCCAGTAGGTGGTCAGCTCCCGTCCGGTGCTGGCGTTGAAGACCCCCCCGATGCCCTCGATGGCCATGGCTATCTCCCTGGCCGTGGGTCGTTTCTCCGTACCCTTGAAGAGCATGTGTTCGATGAAGTGGGAGGCCCCGCCCAGCTCGTCGGGCTCGTAGCGGGAGCCCACGCCCAGGAAGAAGCCCACTGTCACCGAGCGGATGTGGGGCATCTCTGAGGTCAGGATTCGCAAACCGTTATCCAGAGTTGTCCTCTGATACATTTGTCTCTCCTGTGCATATCGAATATGGGATTTGTGATATGGGATGTGCGATACCCATGTCCCACTTCCCCTTGTGCTCCTCGCGATTACAAAAGCACCCAACCGATCCAGGCTGGGTGCTCTTAGAAGGCTGGCATACTTGAGATTCCTCGATCCCGAACGGCTCTCTGCCCCAATGTGGCGGCGAATTTTGGGCGTTAGCTGGCACCCGTGTTAGATGAAGCCGAGCCGATATTCGCTACGCATCAAGCAATTGCCATATCATATTCCGCGAGAGGGAAGCAGATGGTCTTCTTAATGCGACTGCGCTGTCTAGCAATCTCCTCCAGTCGCTTATAGACAGGTGCATCGAAATACTGCTCACCGCACCTGACACACACCCAGGCCGGCACCCGATCCACATAGATCGTTTGGCCTTTGAAATGAAACCTGGCCTGGACGAGACGATGTTCCACCTTGCCTTCGCAGAATTCGCAAAAATCATCGTTCGTCATCTTTGTCACCTCTCACT
>JBHIEC010000202.1:0-4217 GCA_046760425.1 Anaerolineae bacterium | reverse complement strand
AACCTATCCCGGGCGTGTGGGAGCTGGGAGGGATAACCCGGGGCTTCGGAGGCATGACAGGGCCTTCCGACTACTAACGCCGAGACATAAAATGAAAAATCCGCTCACCACCGTGATCCTTCTTCTCAGCCTCACGACCTGGTGTCTCTGCTCCTGCGCCGCGCCCACAGCGACACCTGCGCCGACCCCGACGCCTGGCCCCAGCGAGGTACGCCAGCCCGCCGTAGCCGGCCAGTTCTACCCCTATGACCCACATGAACTGGCCCGCATGGTTGACGCCATGCTGGCTAACGTGGAGCCTGTGGGAGCGGGTGGTCCTGCCCACCCAGAGCCCGTGGCCCTCATCGTGCCCCACGCCGGCTACATCTACTCTGGCCAGGTGGCGGCCTACGCCTTTAAGCAGATCGAGGGGCTGGATTACGAGGCCATCGTCGTGGTGGGCAACAACCACCGCGACCCCACCTTCCGCGACCTGTCCGTCTACGCCCGGGGGGCCTTCGAGACGCCCCTGGGCCCCGTGCCCATTGACGAGGAGCTGGCCCAGGCCCTCATCGAGGCCGATGAGCGCATCGTCTTTGATCGCCAGGTTCACCGCTACGAGCATTCCATCGAGGTGGAGCTACCCTTCCTGCAGCGAGTCTGCCCAAGCTGCAAAATCGTGCCCATCATCGTGGGCCAGCCTTCCTGGGAGAACTGCGAGGCCCTCGCCGACGCTCTGGCCAGGGTCCTGGCCGGAAAGCACGCCCTCATCATCGCCAGCTCCGACATGTCCCACTACCCCGCCTACGAGGACGCCGTGCGCGTTGACCGGGCGACCCTGGCCGCCATTGAGACCCTGGACCCGCGGGCCCTCCTCGACACCATCCAGGAGCAGATGGGCCAGGGCGTCCCCAACTTGCATACCTGCCTCTGCGGCCAGGGGCCGGTGCTCGTGGCTATGATAGCCGCCAGGAAGCTGGGCGCCAACCGGGTCACGGTGCTCAAGTACGCCAACTCCGGTGACACCCCCTTCGGCGACCCCTCTCAAGTGGTCGGCTACGGAGCGGTGATGTTCTGGCGCGGCCAGAGCGCGGGGCCAGGTTCTATGCTGCCCCCCTTCCCCCAGCCCCCGGAGCAGGGCTCGTCCAACCCCTCGAAGCCCATCCGCCTCAGCCCTGCAGAGAAGGCCAGGTTGCTGGCCATGGCCCGGGAGACCATCGCCCGGTTCCTGGAGGACGGCTTCGCCCCCCTGTATTCCGTGACCGAGCCGGAACTCCTGCGTAAGAGCGGGGCCTTCGTCACCCTGAAAGAGCACGGCGAGTTGCGGGGTTGCATCGGCTACACCCGAGCCGAGCGGCCCCTCTACCTGACGGTGCAGGCGGCGGCCCTGGCCGCTGCGGTCCAGGATCGCCGCTTCCCCCCTGTGGCCCCCGAGGAGCTAAAGGACATCGAGATCGAGATCTCCGTCCTCTCGCCCCTGCGGCCCATCAGCGATGTGAGCGAGATCCAGGTAGGCAAACATGGCCTCTTCATCGTCAAAGGCCAGAAGTCGGGCTTGCTCCTGCCCCAGGTGGCGACGGAGCAGGGGTGGGATTGGGAGCAGTTCCTGCGTGGTGTCTGTCGCAAGGCGGGGCTGCCCGAGGATTGTTGGCAGAAGGGGGCGCAGCTCTACGTGTTCACAGCCGACGTGTTCGGGGAGGAATAGGTGCGGCTCGCCATAGCCACCCTGGGCTTTACCTCCATCATCGGCCAGGTGGTGTTGATGCGAGAGCTGGTCGCCGTCTTCTACGGCAACGAGCTCGTCTTCGGCCTGATCCTGGCCGCCTGGCTCATCTGGGGCGCCGTGGGCTCCTGGGGTCTGGGCCGCCTGGCGGACCGCTACGAGCTGGGAGCAGGGGCCTTCACGGCGGGGCTGGCCCTGGCCGCACTCCTGCTCCCCTTCGAGATCGCCCTCACCCGTGCCATCCGCACCCTCCTGGGCATCACGCCGGGGGCCTTCGCCAGCTTCGGGGCTATGGTCTGGGCCATCCTCCTCATCCTCGGCCCCCTGTGCGTGCTCCTGGGCTTCCAGTTCACCCTGGGCAGCCGCCTGCTGGCCCAGTGGGGAGGGACCATCGGCCGGGCCTACGTCTACGAGGGCTGGGGGGCTGCCCTGGGGGGTGCCCTCTTCAGCTTCCTCATCGTCCGCTTCCTCAACCCCTTCCAGATCGCCCTGGGCGTGGGGGCGGTCAACCTGGCGGTGGCAGGAGGGATCTCAGGGGAACTCAGGGTGGTTTCAGGGGGGAGGTTCCCCCGACTTCCTCTGGTTCTTCTGAGTTCCTTGCTTCTTCTATCCCTCGCTCTGCCCCTGGGCGGGTGGCTGCACCAGGCTACGCTCTCCTGGCAATGGCGGGATCTCCTCTTCGCCCAGGACTCCATCTACGGGCGGCTGGTGGTCACGGGGCGGGATAGCCAGCGGGTCTTCTTCGAGAATGGACTGATCATGTTCGAGACCCAGAGCACCTTCCCTGAGGAGGTCGTCCACTTCCCTCTGCTGGAGCACCCCGACCCCGGGAGCGTCCTCCTCATCGGCGGCGGGGCGGGCGGCGATCTGCGGGAGATCCTGAAGCACCCCGTGGCCGAGGTGCACTATGTGGAGCTGGACCCCCTGGTCATCCAGGCCGCCGAAGCGTATCTGGCCCCCCGGGATCGGGCCGTCTTCGACGATCCCCGCGTGACCCTGGCTTATCTCGACGGCCGCCTCTACGTGAAGCGCAGCCCGCGCCGCTTCGATGTGATCATTGTAGACCTGCCGGAGCCGTACACGGGCCAGCTCAACCGCTTCTACACCCGGGAGTTCTTCGAGGAGGTGAGGGCCATCCTCAACGAGGGGGGCATCCTCTCCCTGGGGCTCCCTTCGGCGGAGAACTACTGGAGCCCGGAGCTGGCCCGCCGCAACGGCAGCGTCTTCCACACCCTGCGCTCCGTCTTCCCCTCGATCCTCGCCCTGCCGGGTGACCACAACTTCTTCCTGGCCTCGGCCGCACCCCTGACGAACGACCCTCGGGTCCTGATCCAGCGGCTGCGGCAGCGGGGAATCGAGACCCGCTGGGTCAACGAGCCCTACATCGAGTACATCTTCACCACCGACCGCTTCGAGCTGGTCCGCCGCAACCTGGAGGAGGCCCTCTCCAAGCTGAACCGCGATCTGGTGCCCATCTGCTATTACTACAACATGGTGCTGTGGCTGTCCCTGTTCTACTCCGGCCTGCGAGAGGGCTTCTACGCCACCTCTCTCTTCAGCCTCTGGTGGTTGGTCGTGCCCCTGGTGCTGCTGGTGGCGTTCCTGCGCTGGAGGCGCTTCTACGCTATCCCCGCCCTCATCGGCTTCACCGGCTTCGCCGAGATGACCATTGAGGTCGTGGTGCTCCTGGCCTTCCAGGCCCTTCACGGCTACGTCTACCACGAGGTGAGCCTCATCGTAGCCGCCTTCATGGTGGGTCTGGCCGCTGGCGGGGCGGCCATGAACGCGCTCCTGGGAAGGATGGGAGGGGGGCTCAGGGCCCTCAGGGTTCTGATGCTGGTGCAGGGGGTGATGGTGCTCTACGCCCTGTCGCTGCCCATGGCCCTGACCCGGATAGCGGCCTGGGCTTATCCCTTCTTGACCCTGCTGGCCGGCTTCCTGGGCGGCTTCGACTTCCCCCTGGCCGCCGAGCTGACCCGGCTGGGCGGATTGCCCCGCCTGCTGGCTGCTCGACCCCAACCCCTGGCGGTGACAAGTCAGCAGGAGCCCATCGAGGGCATCAGCCGAGTGGCGGGGTTGATCTACGGGATGGACCTGGTGGGGGCCTGCCTGGGGGCCCTCCTGGGCAGCGCCTTGTTCATCCCCGTCCTGGGTATCCCCCAGACCTGCTACGCCGTGGCCATCCTGAGCCTGGCGGGGCTGGCCCTGCTCGTTTAGCAGGAGAGGAGGCAGTGATGAGATCTTTGGTGCCACGACGACCGCTGGCCACCTTCTCCATCGTGGCCTACGATCCTACCAATGGCGACCTGGGCGTGGCCGTGGCCTCCAAGTTCCTGGCCGTGGGGGCCATCGTGCCCTGGGCCCGGGCCGGGGTGGGAGCTGTGGCCACCCAGTCCTGGGCCAACACCAGCTACGGCTCAGAGGGGTTGCAATTGATGGCCGAAGGGCTAACAGCCCAGGAGGCCATGGAGCGCCTCATCGCCGGGGACGAGGGGCGGGCCAAGCGCCAGGTGGG
>JBHIEC010000201.1:0-4226 GCA_046760425.1 Anaerolineae bacterium | reverse complement strand
AGGCACGATGACCACCGACAGTCCGGTGATGAAGCCGGCCTTGGAGGCGGTGGTGTACTGCAGGCCCGCCGTCTGGAACCCATAGCCGGCGGTCAGGAAAACGCCGATGAGGGCCCCAGCCAGAAGCCCCCGCCGTCCCAGGGCGCGGAGCCGACGGCGGAAGAGGAGGGCCATGGCCAGGGTGGCCAGAGTGAAGCGCAGGGCGATGAAGCTGAAGGGCCTCACCTGGCTCACCGCCTCCTTGACCATGACGAAGGTGCTGCCCCAGATCAGAGCCACGAAGAGGAGGGCCAGATCGGCCAGGAACTGCCTGCGCTGTAAGCGGAACATGGCCTACAGGCTGACCTCCACGCCCAACCCTCGCTTCTCTGCCTCCTGTAAAACGAAGCTGGCCACGGCTGCGTCCTGCACCGCGTTGCCCACCGACTTGAAGTAGGTGACCTCCTCAGGACTCTCCCGTCCCGCCTTCCGCCCCAACACGATCTCCCCCAGCTCGGCGTGAATGTCCGCCTCGCTGATCAGCCCCTTCCGCAGGGGGATGATCAGGTCCCCCGCCTCGGCCAGGCAGGCCTCCCGCGAATCCACCACGATCTTGGCCCGCCGGATGGTTGTCTCGTCTACCTCCTGCATCTGAGGGGTGAAGGAGCCAATGGCGTTGATGTGGGTGCCCGGCCGCAGGTCCCGCCCGTCGAAGACGGGGCTGCTGGACGTGGTGGCTGTGATGACGATGTCGGCCTCGCGGACCGCCTGGGCTGGGGAAGCGGCCACCCGCACGTCAGCCGGTATCCGGCCCTGTCCGCGCATCTCGTGGGCGAAGCGCTGAGCGCTGTCCGCCGTGCGGCTCTTGACCCACACCCGCTGGATGTCCCGCACCTGACATACGGCCTGGAGCTGCGTTCGGGCCTGGGCGCCGGCCCCGAAGCAGGCCACCACTTTGGCCTCCTCCCGGGCCAGGAGGTCCGTGGCCGCACCAGAGGCCGCCCCGGTGCGCAGGGCGGTCAGGTAGCTCCCCTCCATGGCCGCCAGGGGCTGGCCCGTTCGGCTGTCGGCCACGACGACCAGGGCGTGGATGGTGGGCAGACCCAGGGCCAGGTTGCCCGGGAAGACGGAGACGATCTTGACGGCCAGCCCCTCGGTCTTCTCCAAATAAGCGGGCATAAAGAGGATCGTGCCCTGGTGTTTGGCTACCTCAATGGGTGTGCGCAGGGGCACTACGGCCTCCCCCGCCGAGAGCTGGGCGAAAGCCTCCTTGACCACCTCAATGGCCTGGGCCATGGTGATGGCTTGTTGTACGTCTTGTCTTGACAGCAGGCGCATGGAAGCTTCTCCTTTTTCACCGCCTATGGTTCTGGCTCCTTACAAATCCTCACTTCTCAGGGAGTGGCAAAGAAACCCGGTTTTTTCGTTTAAACCGACCGAGTTCTATCAGTGAAAGCCTGTGAAATACGATGGACTTCGTTCTTCAGGCCCCAAAAACCGGGTTTCTGATAGAAACCTGAACAATTACCCAGCGGGATTATACGGCATCGGGCCTGGGGAGTCAAGGGGTATTGACAACAACCGAAAACTGTGGTATACTAGAATTGCTTAAACGTTTAAACTCAAACTGCTGGGAAGACACGCTCTATCCCAGATTTTTGGGTGGCGCGGTTTAAACGTTTAATCCCACTCTTTCTCGAAGTAGGGGGGCCAATTGGCAACAACAATCAAAGATGTGGCCCGGCTGGCAGGTGTTTCCACCGCTACCGTCTCCTATGTGATCAACAACAGCGCCTCCGTCAGTGAGGAGACCAGGGAGCGGGTGCTGGCCGCCATCAAGCAGCTGGACTATCACCCCAACGTGGTGGCCAAAAGCCTGCAAGGCAGGCGAACGAACACCATCGGCTTCATCCTCTCCTCCAAGATGCGTCGCATCTCGGACCCTTTCTTCGTCGAACTTATCTCCGGCATCGCCGACGAGGCAGCCAATCACGGCTTTTACCTGTTGCTCTCCTCCTGCCCCCAGGGGGCGCAGGAGGGGGAGGTCTACAGGGAGTTGATCAAGACAGGGCGGGTGGATGGCCTGATCGTGGCCGACACCAGGATCAACGACGAGCGCCTCTCTTACCTGATCCGGGAGAGGGCCCCCTTCGTGGCTTTCGGGCGAGCCGATCGGGACCTGGATTTCCCCTACGTGGACGTGGATGGCTTTGCCGGGGTTTACGAGGGTGTGCAGCACCTCATCGCCCGGGGTCATCGGCGCATCGGGCTCATCAAAATCCCTGAGGAGCTGGTCTGCGCGGGGCATCGTTTTGCCGGATACCGAGCTGCGCTGCAGGACAATGGCCTGGCCTTTGACCGCGCCCTGGTCCGCCAGGGCGACCTGAGCCAGGACAGTGGCTACCGGGCCATGGCCGACCTGCTCGATTCGACCTCTCCCAGCGCCGTCATGGTCTGCAGCGATGTAATGGCCTTTGGTGCCATGACCGCGGTGCGGGAACAGGGTCTGAAAGTGGGCCAGGACGTGGCTGTCGTGGGCTTCGACGACATCCAGATGGCCGCCCATTCTCACCCGCCCCTGACCACCATCCGGCAGCCCATCTATGACATCGGCACGCGGCTGGTGCGCATGCTTATCCAGCTCCTCACCGAGGGCGAGGTCGAGGAGCGACACGTGATCCTGAAGCCCACCCTGGTGGTTCGTCGGTCCAGCGGATAGACGCCTCGCCTGCCCGGCTGTGCCGGGGCGAGGCTTTTTTGGATCCAAGGATCTCCTCATGAGGCAAGCATCAAGAGAAGAATGCCTGATCTGGACCTGGCTGTCATCCACCTGACCTTTGAGGGTATCCAGACCTTCGGCGGGGGCGTGGCCACCGTCACGCGGGGCCATCTGGGGGCCCTCCCCCAGCTCCGGAGGGAGCTGGGGGAGCACGGTGTGCGGCTCACCCCCTACTTCGCCGAGATCGCCTACGCCCCCGACCACGAGCGGCGGGATCCCTCCTACCAGCGGCAGGCCGAGGAGATGGTGGCCGCCATGGGAGGGGAGATCGAGTACCTGGTCAACTTCACCCAGGGCCATCTACCCAGGGCTCCGTGGGGCGTGGGAGACCTGGGAGGCATGGAGAACTGGAAGGCGGCCGCTGCCTCGGGAGCGGCGGTAGCCCTCAACTGGGCGCGACGCCATGAGAGGGCCGTGATCTACTGCCACGATTCCCTCTTCGCCCTGGCGCCCATCTACATCGCTCTCCAGGCCTCGGCCTACGGCGTTGACG
This sequence comes from Anaerolineae bacterium, assembly GCA_046760425.1. GTDB lineage: Bacteria > Chloroflexota > Anaerolineae > JBHIEC01 > JBHIEC01 > JBHIEC01. Next base: position 975 of record JBHIEC010000201.1, on the reverse strand, counting down.
TCACAGCCATCTACGTCGTCCACGCCACGGCCCTGACCCACGAGATGCCGCTCCCTAACCCGGAGCGACTCATGGTTGAGAGCGCGGCGGTGCACTGGGCCAAGGTCAGTGAGCGGGTCAGGCTGGGGGCCATCAGCCGCTTCATGTCCCGACACCTCATCGAGGACTACGGGGCCAGGCCCGAGCACGTGGTGCCCACAGGCAACGGCATCAACCCCGCCGACCCCCATTTCCGGTTGCGGGGCCGTGAGGAGATCATGGCCAAGCTGCGGGAGTACGACATCCCTCTGGATAGGCCGCTCCTCTTCTCCTGGGGACGGGCGGTGGAGTACAAGCGCTTCGACCTGGTGCTGGAAGCGGCAGCCCGGCTGCAGGGCGAAATCCACCCGGTCATCATGGTCACGCCGGAGTGGCAGGTGCTCATGGAGCTGCGCGACCGACTGGGCATTGACGCCACGTTGGTCTTCGCCTTCGATCCCCAGTTGGTGGCCTGCCTCCTGCAATGGGAGGGCACCGTCACTGCAGCCAGCCTGGCCCTCAACGAGCCCTTCGGGCTGACGCCGGCTGAGACGCGGGTGCATGGCCGCCAGAAGGGTGCCCTGATAGTCGTCTCCGACACGGGCGGCCTGGCGGAGCAGGTGGAGGACGGGGTGGATGGCTTCGTCACCAGGCAGGACGACCCCGACGACGTGGCCCGGGCCCTGCGTCACGTCCTGGCCCTGAGCGAGGCGGAGAAACAGAGGATCCGGCGGGTGGGATTGCAGCGGGTCCTGGAGGAGTACACCTGGGCCAGTCAGATCCTCAAAACCCTGGCCGCCGTGGTGCCCGAAGTTGCTGCTGTTGTGGAGCCCGTCCGTAGCTGGTTGGTGCAGGAGAATGAGAGAGCATTACAGAACTAAAGGAGTTGGGGGAAGTCCCCCAACTTGACATTGTTAGATTTGAGATGTGTTCCGCAAAGAAACCAGGTTTTTTCTC
>JBHIEC010000200.1:0-4257 GCA_046760425.1 Anaerolineae bacterium | reverse complement strand
CGCACGGGGCGCAGGTAGGTGGTGCCCAGGGTCTCGCCAGCCTCCGTCAGGGGCCGGATCTCCCGGGAGCCGCTCCAGACCCGGAGGCGGAGCAGGTAGAGGCCGGGGTTGGCCTCGGAAGGGACGGAGAGCGTGAAGGAGGTCAAGGGGCCCAGTGAACGGTGCTCTGCGTCCAAGACGTAGGGCACGTGGAACAGGTGCTCTGCCGGAGAGACCAGGGCCAGCTCGGCCGTCAGACCGCTGACGATTCCCTCCCAGGTGAGGGTGACGGTGAGGGTCTGACCAGCCATCAGCCCTTCGGCAGGCTCAGGGCGTCGCTCCTCGGCCGAGAGGGTGTAGCCCACCAGGCGCAGGTCCTCGCCGAAGCGGACGCCCTGGGGGTTGGGGTGAAGATAGGGCATACGGTCGAAGTCCATGGTCAGGGTGGAAAGATTCATAGCGCGCATAACCGACGGGTCATGTTGGACGATCTCACTCGTCCGGTGCCTTTCATTGGCCCAAAGGGGTTCGACAGACGGGTAAGCTCGTTCAAGTTGTATGGAGTGCAGCCGCAAGGCTTCGGCCGTGAGCCTAGCCGAACGGCTGCCCTGTGAGCGGGCTTGCGCCCGCACTCCAATAGCCAGCAGGAGGACCAGCCCAACAACCCCGAGAAGCGGAGGGGAGAGCCGTGCTCTCCTCCCCCCTGCTACGGGGGGGCATCCCTTCGGGCTGAGCTCTTCGGCTGCGCTCAGGACAAGCCTCAGGGCGAAGCCTCGCCCCGATTTCGTGGCCGAACTGCCCCTCAGACGGGGCGGGCCCTGTGGAATAGGCATTCCACGGGGCGAGGACGCCCCTTGGTAGCGGTTTTGGCGCCTGAAGAAAGTGTAAAGAATGGCGCAGTTACTTATTCGCGCCCCATGGACCGCCGACACGATGAGCCGGGCCAACGCCCCGAGCAGGCTGAGCAGCGATACCACCTCGGCGATGGCCCGCACGGGGGTGCGCTCGAAGCGAAGGAGGACCTCGTGTTCGCCCTGGGGCAGGTCGAGGCCGATGATGCCCGAGCTCCGGACGGGCCCGCTCTCCACGGGGCGACCGCCCACGTAGGCCCGCCAGCCGGGGAACCAGTGGGTGTAGAAGGCCAGGGAGGCCCACGGGGAGGCGACGGCTATCCGCCAGCGCTCCTCGGTGGGTTCCTGGGCCAGGAACTGGACGCCGGCCAGTTCCCCCTCCGCCACCAGAGGTGGAGGCTTCACGCCGCCGTTCAGAAGCACGGCTGAGGTGTAGGGGCGAGGCTCGACCGCTTTGGGCAGGTACTCGGCCCGCACGGTGGAGCCGATGTTGGCCGTGAAGAGCTCGTAGAGGGCGATGCGCTCCTGGGTAACGTCCTCATCGGTGATGGGCAAGTATTCCACCCGCAGGCCCAGCATGGCCGTGGCGATGACCGCCAGCCCCAGCGTGTAAGCGATCAGGCGGCGCCAGGCGACATCACTTGGCCATACGGCCAGATAACCGATGATCAGGCTGGCGGCGAAGGCCTGAACGGAGAGGAGCCGCCAGGGAAACTGGACGAAGGGTAGCAGGGGCAGGTGGTCCCACAGGGGGTGGGAGAGGGGCGTGATGAGCCAGGTGGTCGCCAGGAGCAGGAAGAGGAGGAAAGCGCTCTCCATCCTGGACCGCCCTCGTCGCCACCGGACCGCGATGGCCAGGGCGCCCAGCAGCGCCAGGAGGGTCTGGACCAGGCCCATGGCGAAAGGCGTTTTCCCTTTTCCCATGGCGTAGTCGAAGAGGGGTTGTCGCTGCACCAGATCCAGGCCACGGAAGTGGCCGGCGTAGTGGAAGTAGCCCGTGGTCACCTGCTCCAGGTGGACGGCTCCCCGCTCCAGCAGGGCCGGCGCCCAGTACCAGGCGCTCAGGGCCAGCCCCAGGAGAAGGCCACCGATGGCATATTGCATATAGCTTATGATTCCTGGGCGGGCTGTGAATCTCCCACGCCTTACAGCGTGGGTTTCTGGAATTTTTCGATACTCTCTTATCGTGGCCCCCCTGTTGCCTACAGACGAGAGGCCACAGACGACGAGCCACAGGGCGACGAAGGGGCTGAAGGCCAGGGCCGAGATGTTGTGGCTCAGCACCAGGCCGCCGTAGGCTAGGGCCAGAAGGGTTGTATCGCCTGGCGAGGGGCGTCTCCTGAGGCGGCGCAGGGCCAGAAAGATCAGAGGGTAGAAGGCGAAGGCGTAGAACTCCCCCAGGGAGTCGCCCCGCACATAGACGTTGACCAGGTGGAAGGGGGCGTAGGTGTAGGCCAGGCTAGCCAGGAGGGCGCCGTGCTCGTCGTCCAGGAGGTCCCGGGCCAGGAGGTACATGGAGGCCGTGGCGGCCACGAAGCCCAGGATCTGGGTCAGCTTGAGGGCCCCAATGTAGCCCAGACCTGCGAAGTGGAAGAGAGCTGCCAGGTAGTAGGGCAGGGGGGCGTAGAAGTTGAAGAAGGGGTAGCCCAGCCCATAGGCGGCGTCGGGCATCCAGCGCACGGGGAAGACCCCTCCCCGCAACGCCACGACCATCTGCTGGAGGCGCACCAGGAGGAAGGGGCTATCGCCCCCGGCTCGGGTGTTGACCAGGCCCGGGTCCAGCAGGAGGGGGAGATAAGCAACGGCACCCAAGAGGAGGGCGAGGAGAAACCCCCTGCGGTCTGCTCTTCGGTCGTTCATGGGGCAATGCTGAGGGTAGCCGACGGCTATCTGCTATTGCGGGCGGATGCCCAGATAGCGCAGGAGCCCCATGAGCCCCAGGGTGACGGCCAGAAGGATCAGCCCACTGAACTCGCCGCCAGTGACGGCCTCCACGAGGGGCTCGAACAGAGGCCGGGGCGTCGGCGTGGGGGTGGGGGTCGGTGTGGGGACGGGCGTGCGCGTCGGCATGGGCGTGGCGGTCCGGGTCGGCGTGGCCGTTGCCGTGGGGGTCAGCGTCGGCGTGGGAGTGTAGGTGGGTGGGGGCGTCGGTGTGATAGTGGGCGTGGGTGTGTGGGTGGGCGTGGGCGTGATGGTCGGCGTGGGGGTGATGGTGGGCTTAGGGGTGGGCCGAGGGGTGTGGGTAGGCGGTGGCTTGGGCACGACGGCGGTCAGGCAGGCGTCATCCCAGTAGGAGTCGTTGTGCTTGACGCGGAACTCCGGCTCGCCCCGGGTGTAAACGGTGACGGCATCGGCCTGGGCTACGGTGCTGACGCTCAACTGGAACCACTCGTCGTACCTCATGACGGGATCGGTCCACACGATGTTGGGCGAGGCCCAGTCGGTGCCCCCGAAGGGGTCAACCCCTATGCGGACGCGGTAGTTGCCGGGTTCATCGGAGTGGTCGGTGTTGTCCACGTTGTTGCTCCAGACCTGCACCCAGATGGAGAAGGTGACCGTGCTCCCCTTGGGCACCGCTACCCGCTGGAAGAAGCCCGCCGTATGGGTGGCGTAGGTGGTGAAGAACTTTTGGGAGAAGTTACCGGAGTGGATGCGCTGCGTACCGAAGCGGCGGGCATCCTCGGGCTTGTACTCAGGGATATAGTTGATGCCCGGGATGCCGATGTCCCGTTTGTACCAGGGCTCCCAGCCGTTAGCCACTGAGACCTCTACCCGCTCCCGGATGCTGAAGCCCTCCTCGAAGCCGGCATTGAGCAGCAGGTTGCCGGGGCACCCTTCCTGGCTCGGCGGTCCAGCCAGGGCCACATAGGGGAGCAAAGCTAGCCAGAGGATCAGGCCGACGCTCAACAGACGAGATATGCGCATGGGTTCCTCGACCTCCTTCTTTATTGGAGTTTGGACAAGCTAAGAAACCAGGTTTTTTCCCCCGCTCCACAGTGCTTTCTGGGGCATCAGAAGTGCCTGCAAATGTGCGCGTTTTGGGTACAAGGGTTCCTAAAAACCTGGTTTCTGACCGTTCCCTCTGGGTTTGTCCAAAGTCCAGTCTTTACCGGATGGTGATCTGATGCGTGTTCTCAGAAAGCAGGGATTATTCCTGGTTCTGCTGCTCCTGGCCTTCGCCCTGCGCCTCCACCAACTGGGGACACCCCCCCTGCGCTGGGACGAGGGCTGGAGCCTGGGGCTGGGCTCCCTGGGCTGGGGGGAGATCAACCGCATCACCGCCCTGGACGTCCATCCGCCCCTTTATTACGATCTGCTTAAGGTCTGGCTCAGCCTGGGCAAGACGGAATTCCTGACCCGCTTCCTGTCCGTCCTCTTCGGGACCTTGACCATCCCCCTGGCCTACGCCGTGGGGTCGGCCTGGTCG
>JBHIEC010000199.1:0-4299 GCA_046760425.1 Anaerolineae bacterium | reverse complement strand
GCTCGATGTCCTCCAGGGAGTCCGGGCCGCCATAGGCCGTGACAAGTACTGCGTAGCTCACCTCCACCGGTGTACAAACTCCACCAACGCCCCCACATGCTCCACCGGGGTCTGGGGCAGGATGCCGTGGCCCAGGTTGAAAATATGGCCGGGTCGGTTCCCCGCGCGTCTCAGAATATCCTCTGCCCGCCGTTCGATCTCCGGTAGAGGCCCGAGCAGCACCGCCGGATCCAGGTTGCCCTGGACAGCCACATCGTCCCCCAGGCAGGACCAGGCCACGTCCAGGTCAACCCGCCAGTCCAGTCCGATCACATCGCCCCCGGCCTCCTTCATCCACTCCAGCAAGGCGGAGGTTCCGGTGCCGAAGTGGATGATGGGCACGCCTTCCCCTTTGAGCTCTTCCATCACCTGACGGGAATAGGGCAGCACGTATTCCCGGTAGTCAGCTGGGCTAAGGCAACCCACCCAACTGTCGAAGAGTTGGACTGCCTGAGCGCCGGCCCGTATCTGAGCGCGCAGGTAGCCTGCGATCACTCGGGTGAGTTTGCCCATCAGCGTGTGCCAGGTGGTTGGAGCCTGGTACATCATGCCCTTGGTCAGCAGGTAGTGTTTGGAGGAGCCCCCTTCGATGATGTAGCTGGCCAGGGTAAAGGGCGCGCCGGAGAAACCAATCAGGGGCACTTTGCCGTCCAGCTCCTGGCGGGCCAGGCGGATCGCCTCCAGGGTGAAGGGCGCGTTCTCCCCCAACTTCGGCACCCGGAGCGCCGCCACCGCCGCTGTGTCTCGCACCGGGTTGTGGATGACTGGCCCCTCTCCTGGGGTGAACTCCAGATCAATGCCCATGCCCTCCAGGGGCAACAGGATATCGGCAAAGATGATGGCCGCATCCACGCCCAGCCGCTCGATGGGCTGGAGGGTGACCTGGACGGCCAGCTCGGGGGTCTTGCAAATGGTGAGGAGATCGTGCTTCTCTCGTATGCGGCGATATTCCGGCATATACCGCCCGGCTTGGCGCATGAACCACACCGGGGTGCAGTCCACCGGCTCCCGCCGGCAGGCCCTCAAGAAGCGATAGTCGGTCATGTGTACTTCCTAGTTTTCGGCCAGCCACCGCGCAGCATCCTTAGCGTGATACGTCAGTATTAGGTCCGCGCCGGCGCGTTTGATGCTGGTCAACAGTTCCAGGGTGACCGCCCGCTCATTGATCCAGCCGTTGCGGCCTGCTGCCTTCACCATGGCGTACTCTCCGCTGACGTTGTAAGCGGCGACCGGGTAGTCGAAGGCCGCACGTACCCGTCGGATGATGTCGAGATAGGGCAGGGCTGGCTTGACCATGACGATGTCCGCGCCCTCCTGGATGTCCAGCGCCACCTCCCGCAGGGCTTCCCGGGCGTTGGCCGGATCCATCTGGTGACTCTTGCGATCGCCGAACTTGGGCGGTGACTCGGCTGCCTCCCGAAAGGGTCCGTAGAAAGATGAGGCGTACTTGGCAGCGTAGGACAGGATGGCTACATCGGGGAAGCCGGCCTCGTCGAGAGCCCGGCGAATGGCCGCCACCTGGCCATCCATCATCCCGCTGGGCGCCACGATGTCAGCACCGGCCTCGGCGTGGGACACAGCCACCCGACCTAGGATCTCTAGCGTCTCGTCGTTCACGATCTCCCCATCGCGCACGATCCCACAGTGGCCGTGGCTGGTATACTCACACATGCACACATCGGTGACGACGACCAGCTCCGGCACGGCCTCCTTGATGGTCCGGATGGCTTGCTGCACGATCCCCTCGCGGGCGAAGTTCTCGGAGCCAATCTCGTCCTTGACCTCCGGGATGCCAAAGAGAATAACGGCGGGTACGCCTAACGCAGCGATCTCCTGGACCTCGGCCGGCAGTCGGTCCACAGACCACTGGTAGTTGCCGGGCATGGACCGGATCTCACGCTGCACGTTGTGACCGTGGCGCACGAAAAGGGGGTAGATGAAATCGTCGGCCGAGAGGCGTGTCTCTCGCACCATGCGCCGCACGGCTGGTGTGCGCCGTAGCCGGCGTGAGCGGTAGGCCGGAAAGCCACCCACCACGGCTTCCAGCCCGGCCTTTTCAAGAACTTGTACTGCTCTGTCCATGGTTCTCCTCGATTTTCTCCACAATCACTTGTACCAATCCCTCGATGGTGTGCTCTTGGGCCACCACATCCACCCGGATACCCAGTTCCTCGGCTGTCTGGGCGGTGATGGGGCCGATGCAGGCTACCAGGGTGTTCCTCAGCACCTCACCGGGCGCCACGTCGCCCAGCAGGGCGGCGAAGTTGCGCACCGTAGACGAGCTGGTGAAGGTGGCGATGTCCACCCCGGCATCCAACAAGGTCTGCCGGGCCTCTTCAGGCGAGTCAACCGGGATGGTGCGATAGGCCGTTACCTCATCAACGACCGCCCCCCTGGCCCGCAACTCCTGGGCCAGGGCTTGGCGAGCGATGTCAGCCCGGGGTAGCAGGATCCGCTGGCCGGCCACGTCGTCAATCCCCTCAACGATGGCCTCGGCCACGTAGCGCTGGGGGACGTAGTCGGTGCGCAGCCCGTGCTCCGCCAGCGCCTCGGCCGGGGCCGGGGCGATGGCGCCCCGCCGGGCGCGGGCCAAAGCCTGGGCGTCCAGCCCTGCGGCCACCAGCCGCTCCCAGAAGAAGCGTACGCCGTTGACACTGGTGAAGATCACCCAATCGTATGTTGGCAACCGGGCGATGGCTTCATCCAGAGGGCGAAAATCCTCAGGAGGGACGATCCGAATGGTGGGGAACCCCACTGGTTCCGCGCCCAACTCGGCCAGGCGCTGAGCCAGGACGCCGGCCTGCTCCCGGGGGCGGGTGACCAGCACCCGCTTGCCGAACAGCGGTTTGTCCTCGGTCCGATTCGAAACCAAAAGGGCCTCCTCACGCCACGCGTAGTAACCGTTCAGCCGGGGCCAAAGAAACCCGGTTTTTCGCTGAAACTGTAGGGTCTTGCCAACACGAATAGCCTGAAAAGCAGCGAACTATCCATTTGTGCGAAAAAAACCGGGTTTCTGGACGATGGCGCGATCATCCTCTCATCCTGGCCCCGGCTCGTTGCTCCTGCAAGATCCCCTCCGCCCCACACGCCAGCAGCACCTCGGCCAGCCGCTCGCCGATTTGGATGGGCGCCGTCACCGGCCCCCGCTCCTGGCCCCGGATGACCCGATGCCCGTCCGCGCTCGCCACCAGCCCGTCCAGAAGCAGGCTGCGGTCTTGCACCTGCCCGTAGGCAGCGATGGGCACCCTGCAGCCCCCCTCCAACCGCCGCAGGAAGGCCCGCTCGGCGGTTACCGCAGCCCGCGTGGATGCGTGATCAATGGCCGCGAGCATCCCCTGAATGCGGGCGTCAGCCTCCCGGACCTCTACGGCCAAAGCCCCCTGTCCCACGGCAGGCAGCAGCACCTGGGGAGCAAGATATTCGGTGATCCTGTCGGCTTGCCCAAGACGGATCAGCCCTGCGGCGGCGAGGATCACAGCGTCGTATTGGCCTTGGCCGAGCTTTCGCAGGCGTGTATCCACGTTGCCCCGGATGTCGGCGATCCGCAGGTCGGGCCGATAGGCCAGAAGCTGGGCTCCTCGTCGTAGGCTCCCAGTGCCCACCCGTGCCCCCCGGGGCAACTGGGCAAGGGCCAGGCCGTGGCGAGAGACAAGGGCGTCTCGGGGATCCTCCCGCTTCAGCACAGCCCCAATGACCAGGCCTGATGGCTGTTCCGTGGGCAAATCCTTGAGGCTGTGCACTGCCAGATCGATCTCTCCTGCAAGTAAGGCTTCCTCGAGCTCCTTCACGAACAGGCCTTTGCCGCCCATCTTGGTCAGCGCCACATCGCGGATCCTGTCACCACGGGTCTTGATCACCTTGAGGACGAAGGTGATTTCTGGCCCAAGCCGCAACAGCTCGTTGATCACCTGCTGAGTCTGCGCCAGCGCCAGGGCGCTGCCACGGCTGCCGACGACGACCTCTCCCGTAATGCCCACCATCACCCCCCTGCCCCTGGCCGAAAGGTGCCGAACCCGTGCACGGTCGGCATGAACAGATTGACGCCCAAGTAGGTGATAAGGATGGAAGCGAAGCCCAATACCAGCAGCCACGCAGATCGCCGTGCCCCCCAGTTGGCCACGTTACGGGCATAGAAGTACACCATGTATATCGCCCAGGTGATCAGGGACATGTTCAACTTCGCATCCCAAAGCCAGGGCGTACCCCATGCCCTCTCTGCCCAGATAGAGCCGGTGATAAGGCTCAAGGTCATGAAGGGTA
>JBHIEC010000198.1:0-4304 GCA_046760425.1 Anaerolineae bacterium | reverse complement strand
CTTCTCGGCGGGGGTGGGGCTGTTCTTTGGGGTGTACCCGGCCTGGCGGGCGGCCCAGCTCAACCCCATTGATGCGCTGCGGTACGAGTAGCGCGCATCTGGAGGGCCATTGTGAACGAATCGGTATCCCGGGCTTCCGTCGCAGCGCCCCCGGCCGCCCCGGCGGTCCGCCGCCCCGACCTGACCCGCATCGGGCTCCATCGGGCCATCTGGCTGCTGGCGGTGCCCATGACGCTGGAGATGGCGGTCACCAGCGTCTACCAAATCGCCGACCTGTACTGGGTGGGCCGCCTGGGCTCCGAGGCGCTGGCCGCCGTCTCCGTGGCCGGGATGGTGCGCTGGGCCATCGTCAGCCTCTCCAACGGCCTCGCCATCGGCGGGCTGGCCATCGTGGCCCGCCGCATCGGTGAGCACCGCCCGGAGGCGGCGAACCACGCCACCACCCAGGCCGTGGTCTTCACCCTCGTCGTCTCGCTGGGGATGGCCCTGCTGGGCCTGGCGACGATGCGCCCCCTGCTGAGGTTGCTGGGCGCCGGCCCCGATGTGCTCCCCCTGGGCCTGACCTTTCTGCGGGTGACCTACCTGGGGCTGTGGGCCATCGTCATGGTTCCGGTCATCAACGCCCTCTTCCGAGGTGCTGGTGATGCCACCATCGCCTTTGGCGTGCTGGCTTTCGCCAACCTGTTCAACGTCGTCCTAGAGCCCTTCATGGTGCTGGGCTGGGGACCTTTCCCCCGGCTGGGCGTGACCGGGGCTGCCCTGTCCATGGTCATCGCCCAGGGGCTGGGGCTGGGTCTGCAACTCCTGATCCTGCTGCGCGGCCGGGCCCGCATCCGCCTGAACCCGCGCCGCCTGTGGCTGGACCCGGCCGTCATCCGCCGCATCGTGGAGATAGGCACGCCCAGCACGGTGCAGATGTTCCTGCGGGCCGCCTCGCGAGTAGCCGTGGTGGGACTGGTGGGGATGTTCGGCACCTATGCCCTGGCCGGCTACGGGGTGGCCAGCCGGGTGCTGCTGGTGGCCCTCATCCCGGGGTTCGGCCTGGGCAACGCCGCCGCCACGCTGGTGGGGCAGAACCTGGGCGCCCACCAGCCCCACCGGGCGGCCAAGAGCGCCTGGATCATCGCCGGGTACAATGTGGCCCTCATGTCGGCTTTCGCCCTTTTTGCCTTCCTGATGGCGCCCTGGCTGGTGGGCCTGTTCGATCCCACGCCCGCCGTGGTGGCCTATGGGTCGGCCGCGCTGCGCGTCATCGCCGCCAGCTACCTCTTCTCGGCTCTGGGCGTCGTCATGGGGCGGGGCCTGGACGGCGCCGGCAACACCGTGCCGGCCATGGCCATCAACGCCCTCTCCCTGTGGGGGGTGCAGATTCCGCTGGCCTACTTGTTAGCCCGGGCAGACCTGGGCGCCCATGGCATCTGGTGGGGCATCGCCGTGGCCAACATGGCCAACGGCCTGCTGATGGCCTTCTGGTTCCGCCGAGGCGGCTGGAAGCGGCGCCAGGTGTAGATGACTCATGGGGAGTGCTTCACAGAAGAATACCGGTGAAACTTTTCCGTGGCTACCTCGTGGAGAAGGATAGAAAAGGGGGACCGGACGGAAAATGACACCTGGGCAGAGGCGTATCCAAAACGTTTGAGAGAGGAGGTGACGGTTCGATGCGGAAACGAGGGATGTTGTTGATGGGGGTGGTTCTGCTGCTGAGCCTGGCCCTGACCGGCACAGCTCTGGCGCGGGAACAGGCCCCGCCATCGCCGGCGTCCCGGATCCTGGCCCACGGCTGGGGCTGGGGGAGGGGCAGATGCGGACAGGCCGGCCTGGAAGCCGTCGCCCAGACGCTGGGCATGACCGTAGAGGACCTACGGCTCCAGCTCTGGGGCGGCAAGACCCTGGCCGACCTGGCCGAAGAGAAGGGTGTGGGCTTGCAAGCGCTCCAGGACGCCGTGACCCAGGCCTGCACGCAGGCCATCCGCGATGCCATCGAGCAGGCAGTGGAGGAGGGCCGGCTGACCCGCGAGCACGCCGACTGGCTCCTGCAGGGCCTGGAGCGGGGCTACTGGGGCCCGGGCCGCCACGGCTTCTGGGGCTTCGGCTGGGCCTGGGGGCGCGGCTGGCACCGGGGCTGGTGGGCACCCAAAGCGCCAGGCAGCGGCACCCGCTGGTTCCGGCCCTTCGTGGTGCCGGGCTCCTCGGCTTAAGCTGGCCTAGGACAGGATCAGAGGGGAGAGGGCGTGCCCTCTCCCCTCTGGCCCATCACCTTCTTCGCCATCCGCATCAACTTTCTCTCCACCCAGGTGCTGGACCGTGGGCATGATGCGTGTTCTATTCCTCTTCTTGGACGGCGTGGGCTTGGGCGAGGATGACCCCGAGCGCAACCCTTTCCTGAACGCTCGGATGCCACACCTGCAGGGGTTGCTAGGTGGCCAGATGCCGCTGCGGGAGAGGGGGCGGATCGAAGCGGAGCGGGCAACTCTCATCCCCACAGACGCGCTCCTCGGGGTGCCGGGCTTGCCTCAGAGCGCCACCGGCCAGACGGCACTGCTCACGGGGGTGAACGCGGCCCGTGTTCTGGGGCGACACTGGGGACCCTGGCCGGATGCGACGCTGCGTGGGCTTCTGGAGCGAAAGAGTGTGTTCAAGCAGGTGGCCGATCTAGGCAGGCGGCCCTACTTCGCCAACGCCTACCCGCAGCGTTACTTCGATGAACTGGATAGAGGGCGGCGACTCTCGGCCGTGCCCCTGGCGGCCCAGGCGGCAGGGCTGGAGCTACTCTTGTATCCAGCGCTCAAGGCAGGGCGAGCCCTCTCGGCCGACTTCACCAATGAGGGTTGGCGGGACTTCCTGGGCTACACTGACGTGCCGCTGCTCTCCTTGGAGGAAGCGGGGGCAACCCTGGTTCACCTGGCCGGGGAGCACGACTTCACCCTCTATGAATACTGGCCCCTGGACCTGCTGGGGCACCGGGGGACCATGGCCCAGGCGGTGGAGGCCTTGGAGCGTTTTGATGCCTTCCTGGGCGGCATCCTGGAGGCCATGGACGACGGAGAGATGCTGCTGGTGCTGACCAGCGACCACGGCAACCTGGAGGACCTGGGGACGCGGGGGCACACCCGCAACCCGGTGCCTACTTTGCTGGTGGGGGTGGGGCGGGAAGCGGCGGCGCAGCAGATCAGAGATCTGAGCCACATTGCGCCGGCGCTGGTGGAGGCGCTGGCCGAGAGCAAAAGGGGATAAACAGGCTATGGCCCGGCTGGCGAACGAAGCTAGAGATGGCGTGAGACGTTGACTGAGGTTCACAAATGAGACAGAGCTACACGTTTGAGGACAGACACTGGGTCTACTTCGGCTACGAGGTGGATTGGGCGCCGGACAGGTGCAAAACGTGCTGCGACCTGCTCTACCGTAACCTGAAACCTCCGCCCCAGGCCATCAATTGCTGGAAGCTGGAGATATTCTTCTCCAACTGCACCGATGTCCAGGCGGTCAAAGATTACCTCCTGGAGGAGGGTCTGAAGGACCACACTCTGCACGGCAAGTGGCTGAAGGAAGAGATGGAGATCCCCCGCGACAAGTTGACCAGTATCCCCGCCAGCGCTCACCCCGATCCTGACGTCAAGAAGGACGGGGCCATCCTGATCTACACTCAGTCCATCGCCGAGCGGGATGAGCGAAAGGCCAAGATCCTGGCCGATCTGAAGGCACGAGGGCTGTACAGGAAGGATGCCATCTCCTCGCGTCGGGGCTGCGTCAACTTCGATGAGATCATCGGGCCCTGGACGGAGTGGTACGATTTGGAGCGGGACTACGAGGGTCCCAAACCACAATGGTGAGGAAAAGAGATCCATGGCCAGTGGTATTGCTGACCTGCGGCGGAGCCCCGCCACCCAATGTATAGGAGTATTACGACAGGAGGAAAAAAACGATGAGCACGAGAGGTAAGAGGCTGTTGCTGATTCTGGGCCTCGTGCTGGCCCTGGGGGTCGGCGGCTTGGCCTTCGCCGCACTGGTGGGGTTGACAGCCGGCCTCTACCCGGCCTTGCGGGCCGCCTGGCTGGACCCGGTGGCCGCCCTGCGGTATGAGTGAGGAGGCGCTACCAATACCCTTGGCTGGGCATCAGCGGCTACACCATCACCCCTGCGTGGCCCGGCAGCTCGACCTGCCGGTGGAACGGTGGGTGCTGATCATCGAGGTGGATGCGGATGAACCGGCAGTGCGGGTCGGGCTGCGAGACGACATCGGTGCCTGGTTGTCTCCAGGGTGGCCAACTTCTCCGTAGACCTGCCGGCGGCCAACGTGGCCATCC
>JBHIEC010000197.1:0-4309 GCA_046760425.1 Anaerolineae bacterium | reverse complement strand
GTAGAGCAACTGCCTTCTAAGCAGTGGGTCGGGGGTTCGAATCCCTCCAGGGGTGTCTCTCACATCCCCGACGAAGTGGGCACCGGAATTTGCCCCCTAAAATGAACCGAGGCAATTCATGTTCGAATGGCAGGACGATTTCCCTGGGAGAATCGTCGTTGAATCCAAAAGTTCTTGCCTCGGTTCATTTAGAGAAAGCGCCGCGGCTGCGGCGCTTTCTCATACCCAGTACCTCGCATTTGATAGCGTCGAACGCTTACCCAGAAAGGAGCGGCGCAGGTCGGGATCAGTCAGCCGGGCGGCCTGCTCCTTCAGCAGCCGATCCGCTCGGTCCAGCATCCGTCGGGCCTGAGCCTCGTCACCGCAAGCTCGCAGAACCCCCCCGGCCCGCCACCAGGTCTCCGGTGTGGGTGCTTCCCGGGAGCCTGGCTGCTCCACCGTCGCCAGGAAGCGCTCCACTGCCTGCCGGGCCTCCTCCAGGTTGCCAGAGGCAGCGTGAGCCTCGGCCTGGCGCACCAGCGTCTCACTGATCCCCGATTGGTCCACCTCCTGAAAGCTGGCCTCGGCCTCTCCCAGCAGGGCCAGAGCTTTCTCGGTCTCACCCCGTGTCAGGAGACAGTCGGCCAAGCCGTTCAATGTCTCAGCTCGGAACACCGGGATGTCCAGCTCTTCCTGGATGGTCAGAGACTGGCGGTAGCGCTCCTCGGCCTGGGTCACCTGTCCTGAGGCCAGCAGGGTGTGGGCCTGGCATAGCAGGGTGTAACACTCGATCTTTCGGTCGGCCGCCGCCCGCCCCTGGGCCAATGCCTCCCGGTAGGCGGCCAGCGCCTCCCCGTATTGCCCCAGGGCGTGATAAATGATCCCCAGGCTGGTCAGGCTATGGGCATCCAAGTCCAGGTCGCCCGTTTGCGGGGCCAGTTGGTGGGCCTCCAACTGGCACGTCAGGGCACGGCCGTAGTCTCCCAGGCGGTGGTAGAGCATGGATAGGTTGTTCAGACTACTGGCCAAGCGCCACGTGTCTCCCAGCGTCTGCCACTCCGCCACCGTCTCTTCCATGTAGCTCTGGGCTTCCTCCAGGAATCCCTGGCTCAGGGCGATGATGCCCAGGTTGCCCAGGGCCAGCGCCCGGCCGCGCCGATCTCCCTGTTCCGTGTAGAAGGTCAGGGCTTGTTGTCCCCAGCGGCGGGCCTGGTCATAGTGGCCTTGATAGTCCCAGCAGCGAGCTCCTTGGCGCAAGCTCTCGGCAGCGATATCGGGACGGGCGCAGCGTTGAGCTAGGTCTGCGGCCTGGCGGGCCATTTCAATCCCCATGGCGAAGCAGCCGGTGCGCAGCGCCCACTCTGTTCGGCGACAGAACACCTCCGCCCAGCGCTCATCGTCATCCAGGTCTTTGGCCAGGTTCTCCAGAGCCCTCAGGTCGGCATCCTGGGCCTCGCGGCGAGCAGCCATGTTGTAGGCTCTTTCTCGACATGCCAGGATGTCGTACTGGGCTTCCAGGTCGTCCAGGGGGAGAAAGGCCAGCGCCTGGCTATAGCAGCGGATCGCTGCATCCCAGGCGTAGCTCTGTTCTGCCTGCTCCGCAGCACGCGGCAGGTAGGTCAGTGCGCGGGCCCGGTCCCCACTCCCGGTGTAGTGGTGGGCCAATTGCTCCACCACCACCTCCTCTTGCCCCTCGTAGAACCGTTCCAGCGCCACCGCCACCTGAGCGTGCAACCGCTGCCGGCGCCAGAGAGGAAGACTCTCGTAGACCACCTGGCGGATCATGTCGTGGGTGAAGTCATAGACGTGACTGCCGCTCTCCGGTTTATGAGGGCGGGTCGAAGTCTCAGTCGAGACGCTGAGTCGAGCCGTAGACGCTCGACGCGCTCCTCGCACCAGGCGCCGGGCTAGCCACATCCCTACACTCTCGTCCACAACCTGGGGGTCCTCACCTACTGCCATCCTGAGCAAGGGCAGGTCGAACTCTTCGCCGATGACGGCGGCCAGGTAAAGCAGGCGGCGAGCCGGGGGTGGGAGACGTCCCACCCGGCCCAGGATCATCTCCCGCACGCCAAAAGGGACGCTAGAGTTGGCCTCCTCCCCTGATCTCTGTCCTCTCGACCAGGTGGGGTCCAGTTGCCACTCACCGTCGGTGGTCTGCAGTACCCCTTGTTCCTCCAGGCTCTGTAGGATTTGACTGAGAATGAAGGGGTTCCCTTCTGACTTGCGGCTCAGGTAGGCAGCCAACTGCTGGGCTTGGTCATCGTCTAAACCCGGCAGGGCGTGGGTGAGCCGGGTGATGGCCTCGGTTTTCAAGGGGGGCAGGCGCAGCAGGGCGACACGCTCTTCCTGCCCCAGGGCGCGGCGGAGCAGCAGAAAGGGGTGATCCAGGTCCATCTCCTCACGCCGGTAGGCCCCCACGAACCACAGTGGGGCCTGGCGCAGGCGATGGAGGAGGTAGCGAAGCAGGTCCACGGTGGATTGGTCAGCCCAGTGCAGGTCGTCGAGGAAAACGATTGCCGACTGCCGATTGTCAACCAGCGCCTCCAAGAGGCGGGCTGCCGCTTCGAACAGCCGCTGGCGAGCGGCCTCTCCAGAGGCCTGGAGAGGTTCGGGCAGATCGGGGTAGATTTCGCGCATCTCTGGCACCAGTCGCGTCAGTTCGGCCAGCCAGACGTCCGGCAGAACATTTAACGTTGCCCGTTCAACGTTCAACGCTGAACGCAGAGCGGCGGCAATGGGCTGATAAGGGAGGTCGGTGCCGAACTCATAGCAGCGACCGTGCAGGAGGAGGGCACCTGACTCGGCGACATAGTGCAGTACCTCCTCCACCAACCGCGTCTTGCCTATCCCGGCCTCCCCTTCCACCAGGGTGAACCTCCCTGTACCGCCCCGGGCGGCTTCCCACTGGCGCACCAGCCAGGCGTGCTCCTCTTCCCGGCCGACGAAGGGGAAAGGGGGAGAGGAGGGCTCCTCCTCCACCTGTTCCTTCAACTCCCTAGCCCGGATGCGCTCGTACAGTGCCGTCGTCTCCTCTGTGGGTTCCACGCCCAATTCGTCGGCCAGGATGCGGCGGCAGGTTTCGTACTGAACCAGGGCGGCGCTGTGTTGTCCACTGAGGGCCAACAGCAGCATCATCTGCCAATGGGCCTCCTCCCGCCACGGGTCCAAGGTCAGCAGGCGTATCGCGTAGTCGATCCCTGCTGCGTACTCTCCGCGCGCCGCGTGGTGGGCCGCCAGGGAGTGCAGGGCTTGGAGTGCCATCTGCCGTAGCCGCTCCCGCTCGATCATCACCCACTCCTCGAAGGCCGGGCAGTCCTTGAGGAAAAAGCCTTCCAAGAAGTCGCCGCGGTACAATTCCACCGCTGCCCGGAGAGACGAAAGACGAGGGATGAGAGACGAGAGTTCTTTCGCCTTTCGTCCTTCGCCTATCGCCTCTTCAAATTCCTCCACGTCCAGCCAGTAGTCACTCTCCCGGTTGAACTCAACAGTTTGCCGGGTGATGAGCAGGTGTGGTAGTGCGCCAGCAGGGGATGCCAGGACTCGGCGCAGGTTTGTGAGGACGCGGCGCAGGTTGCTCTGAGCTCGGGCCTCAGGCAGCTCGCCCCAGAAGAGGCCAGCTAGCATGTCTCGGGAGCGGGGTCGGCCCTCGACGGCCAGGTAGCAGAGGAGAGCTCGAGCCTTGCGCGATTCGAAGCCGTGCAACGCCGCCCCATCTCGGGTGATCTCTAGGCCGCCTAATAAGGCTAGGCGCAAGGTGTCCGCCATGTTCTCTGACCCCATTTCCGAACGATCTGCAAACGATTAAATGATATTATATCACAAACAGAAAGCTTTTACCACCATCGGGGTGCTATTGTGGATAACCATGGTCGGCAACCAGAGTCACCTTTGGATTCCCCTTATAGCCAAGCCCGCTATTGCGCCTACCTCCTGCGCCTATGGCAAGAACGGGGGGGGAAGGCCAGAGCGCCTCTGGTATGGCGGGCCAGCCTGGAGAGGGTCCACGATGGGCGGAAGTGGGGCTTCGACAGCGTGGAGAGTTTGATGGCCTTCCTGCGGCAGCAGACGGGGGAGGCCCCATCCCGTTCGCAGGCTTGGGCGACATTTCCGTCAGTATTGTTAGGGAGGAGGTGGTTAGATGCACTAAGGTCAATGCCCTTCCGGGGTAGGAAGGGTTTACTTTTTCTCATTGGCAGCGCGCAAACAGTGGCCAAGGAATTGATCAAAAGAGGGAGGAAGAAAATGGCAACTACTGTCCCAGAGCGGTTTCTCGTATGGGCCAGGAAGGACAGAAGGAACATGGCCGCAGCTATCGGTGGCGTCGTGG
>JBHIEC010000196.1:0-4315 GCA_046760425.1 Anaerolineae bacterium | reverse complement strand
ATGGCCGGCACCGGCTGAAGCACGGTGCCTGGGCGGACGTTACTATATCTTGAAGGAGAAACTGATGAGAGAGAAAGGACATGACGTCAAAGACCTCTCCCTCGCCTCCACGGGGCGGTCGAGGGTCGAATGGGCGGCCCAGGAGATGCCCGTCCTGCGGCTCATCCGCGCGCGCTTCGAGAGGGAGAAGCCCCTGGCTGGCATCCGGCTCTCGGGCTGCCTGCACATCACCACCGAGACGGCCAATTTGGCCCTCACCCTGGTCGCTGGCGGCGCCGATCTGGTCCTCTGCGCCTCCAACCCCCTCTCCACCCAGGACGATGTAGCCGCCTGCCTGGTGCAGGACTATGGCATCTCTGTCTACGCCATGCGGGGCGAGGACAGCGAGACCTACTACCGCCACATCCACGCCGCCCTGGATCACAGACCCCACATCACCATGGACGACGGGGCTGACCTGGTCTCCACCCTGCACAAGGAACGGGCGGACCTGATGGAGGGGGTCATCGGCGGCACGGAGGAGACCACCACGGGGGTGATCCGCCTGCGGGCCATGGCCGCCGAGGGGGTGCTCCGCTACCCCATCGTCGCCGTCAACGACGCCCAGACCAAGCACCTCTTTGACAACCGCTACGGGACGGGCCAGTCCACCCTGGACGGTATCGTGCGGGCCACCAACATCCTGCTGGCGGGCAAGATTTTCGTCGTGTGCGGCTACGGCTGGTGTGGGCGGGGCATCGCCATGCGGGCCCGGGGCATGGGCGCCAATGTGGTGGTCACCGAGGTTGATCCCCTGCGGGCTTTGGAGGCGGTCATGGACGGCTTCCGGGTCATGCCCCTGCTGAAGGCGGCCCGGATCGGCGACATCTTCGTCACCGCCACGGGTGACATCCACGTGATTGACAAGTCCCACCTGGAGGTGATGAAGGACGGCGCCCTCCTGGCTAACTCCGGCCACTTCAACGTGGAGATCAACCTGGATGCCCTCTCGGCGATGGCCGTGGAGGTGCGGCGGGTGCGGGACAGCGTGGATCAATACCTCCTGGCCGATGGCCGGCGGCTCAACCTGCTGGGGGAGGGGCGGCTGGTCAACCTGGCTGCCGCCGAGGGGCACCCGGCCAGCGTGATGGATATGAGCTTCGCTAACCAGGCCCTCAGCGCTGAGTACCTGGTCAGGGAGGGGAAGGGCCTGGAGCGAAGGGTCTACCCCGTGCCCCGGGAGATTGATTGGGAGATCGCGCGGCTGAAGCTGGAGGCGATGGGCGTCCAGATTGACGCCCTCACGGAGGAGCAGGAAAAGTACCTGCGGTCCTGGGAGGCGGGGACGTGAGGGGGTCCATTTGACCTGAACCCCTCATTGAAGTATAATTCCCATAGTCACCATTGTGGGTAGTATTACGGTGGAGTGAGGTCCCCCGTTGAAGATGGTGGCCCGAGGCTAAAGCCGTCGGGCTGAAAGAGCAAAGCACCCTGAAGGGCGCTCGGATCAGGGCGCTTTTAGCGCCCTTTGCCCTTTCAGCCTGGGGGTTTAGCCCCAGGCAACCCGGCGACGGTTCAGCAACGCCCAGGCAGGAGATCATCAAAACCGCAATTAGGCAAAATACGGCGACACCTGACGAGCCCCCATCTCTGGAGTGTAAAGAGATGGGGGCTTGCCTTTTTGGGCGAAATAGGGTATTATTTAGACCGCATTGCGGGGGAGGAAGGGAGAATTGTGCGGGCGCTGATCACGGGGATTGCCGGCTTCGCCGGCAGCCATCTGGCCGAGCACCTCCTGGCCCAGACGGACTGGGAGGTATGGGGCGTCGTCCATCGGCGCGACGAGAACATCGCCCACCTGCGCCCCCAGCTCCACCTCCTCCAGGGCGATCTGACCGATGGCCAGTGGGTCAGGGAGATGCTCCGTGAGGTGCGCCCCGATCTCATCTTCCACCTGGCTGCCCAATCTCACGTGCCCCTCTCCTGGCAGGATCCCTGGGGCACGCTGGAGACCAACATCCGGGCCCAGGTGAACCTGCTCCAGGGGGTTGTCCAGTTGAACCTGGAGCCCAGGATCTTGATAGTGGGCTCTAACGAGGAATACGGCCTCATCGCACCCCAGGAGTTGCCCGTCAAGGAGACCAATCCCTTGCGACCTGACAGCCCTTACGGTGTCAGCAAAGTCGCCCAGGACCTGCTGGGCCTGCAGTATCATCTCAGCCACGGGCTGCAGACGGTGCGGGTGCGCCCCTTCAACCACATCGGCCCCCGCCAGCGGGAGCACTTTGTGGCCCCGGCCTTTGCCAAGCAGATCGCCGAGATTGAGGCCGGGCTCACGCCACCTATCGTTCGGGTAGGAAACCTCTCCCCCCAGCGGGATTTCACCGACGTACGGGACATGGTGCGGGCCTACCACCTGGCCCTCAGCCTGGGCGAGGCGGGAGAGGTGTACAACATCGGCTCGGGCCAACCCCGCTCCGTGCAGGAGTTGCTGGATACGCTGCTTGGCCTGAGCCAGACCGCCATCCGCGTGGAGCAGGACCCGGCCCGCTTCCGCCCCTCCGATGTACCCATCAGCTATTGTGACGCCAGCAAGTTCCACGCCCGGACGGGCTGGCAACCCCAAATCCCCTTTGAGCAGAGCCTGCGCGATGTGCTGGATTACTGGCGGGAGAAGGTGCGTGCAAGGAGGTAAACGTTGAGAGTTCTGATCACAGGGATCACCGGCTTCGCCGGCAGCCACCTGGCGGAGTATCTGTTGGATCGAGGAGACGTGGAGATCTACGGCTGCTGCCGCTGGCGCAGCCGGCTGGACAACCTGGAGGATGTCGCCCGGCGGGGCAAGCTGAACCTCCGAGCCCTGGAGGGCAGCCTGACCGATGAGGTGTCGGCTGAAGAGTTCGCCCAGAAGGACGCGGTCAACCTCATCTACGGGGACCTGACCGACGCCTCCTCCATGCGGCGGCTGATCAGCGTCGTCAGGCCCGACCGCATCTTCCATCTGGCGGCTCAGAGCTACGTCCCCGCCTCGTGGAACGCCCCGGCCGAGACCTTCCACGTCAACGTCATCGGCCAGATCCACCTCTTTGAGGCCGTGCGGGAGGCGGGCCTCGACCCCCTGATCCACATCGCTGGCTCCAGCGAGGAGTACGGTCTGGTCTATCCCCACGAGGTGCCCATGAAGGAGAGCAACCCCCTGCGCCCCCTGAGCCCCTACGCCGTGAGCAAGGTGGCCCAGGAGAAGCTGGCCTGGCAGTACTTCAAGAGCTACGGCCTCAGGACCGTCGTCACCCGGGGCTTCAACCACACGGGCCCCCGGCGGGGTGAGGTCTTCTCCAGCTCCACCTTCGCCAAGCAGATCGCTCGCATTGAGGCCGGCCAGCAGGAGCCGGTGATCTGGGTGGGGAACTTGGAGACCCAGCGGGATTGGACCGACGTGCGGGACATCGTGCGGGGCTATTGGCTGGCTCTGGAGAAGGGCGAGCCGGGCGAGGTCTACAACATCGGCAGCGGCGTGCCCCGCACCATCCGGGAGATGCTGGACGCGCTGCTGGCCCTCAGCCGGGTCAACGTGGAGATGCGGCCCGATCTCCTGCGCATGCGCCCTTCGGACGTCCCGGTCCTGTGGGCCGATTGTAGTAAGTTCCGAGCTCAGACGGGCTGGGAACCCCAGATCCCCTTCGAGCAGACGATGGAGGATCTCCTGAACTACTGGAGGGAACGGGTGTGAATGCGGTAGCAGGGCCGGAAGTCGAGGTGGCCTCAGTGGAACAGAGGAAGCAGAAAGCTCTGGACGACTTCCTGAGCAGGCTCCTGAACGAGGAGACGAAGGATCACATCGCCCGCATCGTGCTCTTCGGCAGCGTGGCCGAAGGGGAGGCCCGGGAGGAAAGCGACATTGACCTCCTCGTCTTTGGCACGGATCGGCTGGAAGCGTTGTCTGAGGCTTGTGCTGCTGCCTCCTTCGAGACCGCCGTAGAATGGGGCGAGAGCGTGGAGGCGTTAGTCTATTGCAGTCATGACCTGCAGTTCCCTCCCTCCTATTTCCTGTTCGATGCTCTACAGCGGGGAAAGGAGATCTACCACATGGACAAGGAGACGCTGCGGAGAAAAGAGGTGGAAGCGGCGTTGGGGCTGGCAAGGGAATACCTGCGCTCCGCAGAGAACGCCCTCGCTAACGGCTTTTATCGTCTGGCTCTGGATGCTGCTTATAACAGTTCCGAACTCTGCGCCAAGGGCCTCTTGCTTCTGAAGCTAGAGCAGATGCCCACGACTCACGGAGGGTTGGTGCAGATGTTTGGCAAATTGTACGTGCGGACAGGCCTCATCGCCGCCG
>JBHIEC010000195.1:0-4362 GCA_046760425.1 Anaerolineae bacterium | reverse complement strand
ACCCCCACTTCTACCTCCACGACCTGCCCCGCACCTCGGTGCGCCACGCCGAGGAAGCCGAACGGGCGGCCCGGGAAGCCGGCCTGACCAACGTCCACATCGGCAACCGGCACCTGCTGTCGCGCGATTATTAGTGGGCTGTAGTCGAAATACCACGGGGAATTGACGTTCCGGCGGGGGAGCCCGAGGCTGAAGCCGTCGGGCTGAAAGGGCAAAGCCCTTCGGGCTGGTCATTTCTAGCCCTGCAAGGGCTTCGCTCTCTCTGACAAGCGGTCACGCGGCTTACGGCTAAAAGCAGAGATGAGTCAGAGCGAGCGTGACCGCTTGTCATCAGCGCGGGGGTTCAGCCCCGCACCCCCTCTCAGCACCTCCTGCACCCGCTCCGCCAGCTCCCCGATGGTGAAGGGCCTGATCAGCAGAGCGGCGAAATCTCTGGCTTCTAGATCCAGGCGGGCCCTGTCGTAGGGGCCGGTGCACAGGACGATGGGCACGCCCCCGGCCGCCTGGCGCAGGTCGTCGAGATTCTGCTTACTACACCCTTGGCCGATGGTATCAAGGATGATCAGATCAGGCCTGGGCCGTCTCAGTAAGGCCCGGGCCTCCCCCAGTCCCTCGACGGCCAGCACCTCATTCCCCTCCTCTTCAAGCTGGGCCTTGATGAGAGCCTGGGTTGTCCAATCCTGCTCGATCAGGACGATGTAGGCCATACCACCGCACCGCTTTCGGTGACGAGCTCTCGCGCCTTAAGAGCACGAGCATCTCCCGAAGGGAAGCGTTTACTTGCTTTGCTTACCTCGACATTGTTAAATCCCGTCAGAAACCAGGTTTTTTGCGTCCAAAATCAGGAGATATGGCTGTTCCAGTCGCGTTCACTGGCTCGAACTCTACCTAATTCAGAGAAAAAACCTGGTTTCTTTGCGGAACACATCTCAAATCTACAATATCAAGTTACTCCCCGCTGAAGCAAGGAGCCTGCGAGAGAGCTCGTCAGGTCAGGCTATAGTTTACTACACCTGCCCTCCGATGGCAAACTCCTCTCGGCGCAGCAGATCGCTTTTTGACAATAAGCCCCAGATGTGCTATAATCCGAATCGGAAACCGAATAGCTCAGACTCTTGGGGGAGCTTGGTAGAGCCAGGCTGAGAGGATGGCCCGCAATGTCATCGACCCCTGGAACCTGATCTGGATAATGCCAGCGAAGGGAAAGAGGCGACGGAACAACGGGAGCCGCTACCCTTGGCTGGGTGGCGGTTTTTCTTGTCATAAGAAGGGAGATCGGAGAATGCTTACCCAAAGCTTGAGTGAGCGCATTAAGAAATGGCCCAGGATCCAGGCGCCTCCGGAGTGGGGCATCGAACCCGTCCCCGGGGAGCACCGCTATCTGGGCTTCCTGGACTACTTCGCCCTCTGGTCCAGCCTGGGGGTGGGACTGCTGGTCCTGCTGGCCGGCACGCTGCTGGTGCCGGGGCTGGGGCTGGGCCAGGCCCTGCTGGCCATCGTCATCGGTACGGCCATCGGCAACCTGCTCCTGGCCCTGGCCGGATGGGTGGGCAGCGACAACGCCGTGCCCACCATGGTCCTGCTGCGCCCCGTGCTGGGGGTTCGCGGCTCTTACGCCCCCACCCTCCTCAACCTGCTGCAGCTCATCGGCTGGGGCTCCTTCGAGATCATCATCATGGCCCAGGCGGCCAACGGCATCAGCCAGACCCTCTTCGGCTTCTCCAACTTCCCCCTGTGGGTCTTCCTCTTCGCCGTCTGGTGCACCCTGCTGGCCATCGGCGGGCCCCTGGTGGTGGTGCGCCAGTGGCTGGAGAAGTTTGCCGTGTGGCTGGTCTACGGCACCAGCATCTATCTCACCTACTACCTCTTCGCCCACTACGACATCGGGGCGCTGCTGCGCCAGGCCGGCACGGGGGAGTTGCCCTTCTGGCTGGCCGTGGACCTGGTCATCGCCATGCCCATCTCCTGGATGCCTCTGGTGGCCGACTACAACCGCTTCGCCCGCCATAGCGGCCAGGCCTTCTGGGGCACCTACCTGGGCTACTTCGTGGCCAACGTCTGGTTCTACGCCCTGGGGGCCCTCTTCGTCCTGGCCCTGGGGACCGGCGATCTGATCCCGGCCATCATGGCCGTCACCGGCGGCTGGGCAGCCCTGGTCCTGATCCTGGTGGACGAGACGGACAACGCCTTCGCCGACATCTACTCGGCCGCCGTCTCCAGCCAGAACATCCTGTCCCGCACGCGGCAACTGTGGCTGGCCCTGACCGTGGGCGCCATCTGCTTCGTCCTGGCGGCCACGGTGCCCATCGCCCAGTATGAGAGCTTCCTGCTCCTCATCGGCTCCGTCTTCGTGCCCCTCTTCGGCGTCCTGGCCGCCGACTACTTCGTCCTGCGGGGCCGGCGCTACGACGTGGCGGAGCTCTACCGGGCCGGCGGCGCCTACTGGTACCAGCAGGGGGTGAATTGGGTGGCCGTCCTGGCCTGGGTCCTGGGCATCGCCGTCTACCACGCCCTCGCCCACTGGCTGCCCTGGCTGGGGGCCTCGGTGCCCAGCTTCCTGGCCGCCCTGGCCCTCTACCTGATCCTGGCCCGGGTGGGCGCCCGAGCCCTGAGGCCCAGCGGTGAACGAACTGGCTGAGACCGTCGCCACCTTGCTGGAGCGGGTGCGGAGCCAGCGGCCCCTGCTCCACCACCTGACCACCGAGGTGACGATCAACGACGTGGCCAACGTCACCCTGGCCGTGGGCGCTCTGCCGGTCATGGCCCACGCTCTGGAGGAGGTGACGGCCATGGTGGAGGCGGCCGACGCCCTGGTCCTCAACCTGGGCACCCCGACCCGGGAGCGGCTGGAGGCGATGGTGGCCGCCGGCCGCCGGGCCAACGAGCGGGGCATCCCCATCGTGCTGGACCCGGTGGGAGTCGGCGCAACCCCCTTCCGGGCCGATGCGGCGCGGCGGCTTCTGGCCGAACTGGAGGTGGCCATCGTGCGGGGGAACGCCGGGGAGATTGGCGCCCTGGCCGGGATGGGCGGCCGGATCCGGGGGGTGGAGGCCGTGGAGGGGGTGGCTGACCCCGTGGCGACGGCGACCGCTCTCGCTCAGGCGCAGGGGACGGTGGTCGCCCTGACCGGCGCCCGGGACATCGTGGCGGACGGCCAGCGGGTCGTGGCCGTGGACAATGGCCATCCCCTGCTGAAGCGGATCACTGGCGCGGGCTGCATGGCCACGGCAATCATCGCCGCCTTCGCCGCCGTGGAGCCGGATGGTCTCCTTGCCACGGCAGGGGGGCTGGTCTGCTTCGGGCTGGCCGCCGAGCTGGCGGCGGAGGCCAGGGGCCCAGGCTCCTTCAAGGTCGCCCTCTTCGACGCCCTTTATAACCTGTCGGCGGAGGGGGTAGTGGCGGGGGCTAAAGTTTGTTACCTCGCTTAACAATGTTAGATCGAACATGTGTTCTGCAAAGAAACCAGGTTTTTTTCCCTTGAAAGGGCAGAGTTCTGGTCAGAGAACGTACCTGAAACAGCCCCATTTTGCTGCTTTTGGGCGCAAAAAACCTGGTTTCTGACGGAATCCAACGTTGTTGAGCTAGTTACCGGACACCTTCTTCCAAGGCAAGGTTACACTTTGTAGCGAAAGCGGTGGTCTCTCTCCAGAGTTGGTGCAAAGGCGGCGGCTAAAAGCACGCCGCCTGGCTCCCCTCGAACGGTTTCACCCGTCCGATGTTCTTCAAGGGCGGAGGGAGCTCGACAGACGGGTGAGCCCGTTCAACAGACCAAGCCAGGCGCCGTCATTTATGCGGCGCTCAAGGGCTGAAAGCCCTGCTCCGTCACCAACTCCCAAGGGGGAGACGGCGCAATCGGCAGACGGAGGGTTAAATCATGGCCGAAATCACATCACGAGAATGGACCTTCGACGAAGCGATCCAGCAGATCGGCTTCGGACCCTTTCAGCGCAAGCTCATGATCATCTGCGGCGCGGGCTGGGCGGCAGACGCCATGGAGGTGCTGCTCATCGCCTTCGCCCTGCCCGCCGTGATCCGCGAGTGGGGGCTGACGAAAGCCCAGGCTGGCTTCATCGGCACGTCCATCTTCCTGGGTATGCTGGCCGGGGCCTGGTTCTGGGGCACCATCTCCGACTACATCGGCCGCAAGACGGGCTTCCAGGCCACAGTGCTCATTGATTCCGTGTTCGGCTTCCTCTCGGCTCTGTCGCCCAACTACCTGTGGCTGGCCCTGCTGCGGGGCCTCACCGGCTTCGGCGTGGGGGGCACGCTGCCGGTGGACTACTCCATCTTCGCCGAGTACCTCCCTACGGAGAAGCGGGGCCGCTACCTGGTCTACCTGGAGAGCTTCTGGGCCCTGGGCAC
>JBHIEC010000194.1:0-4379 GCA_046760425.1 Anaerolineae bacterium | reverse complement strand
CCCCCTGGTTCTGGCCAGCCTGATTGGCGAACAGCTTGTATACAGTATATCCCCAACGGGCCAAGGATAGTAGAGCTATCCAGCCTGTTCGGGACCACGCAAAAAGGCCCACCTTGCGGCAGGCCTGGCATAGGCTGAATAGCGTGGTCGCCGGTGGGCCATTTAGCGGGGTTCCTGTCCCCTATCCCTGACAAGCGGTCACGCAGGTCTGGGTAAAAGGCTGGCCATGAGACAAGCGAGCATGACCGCTTGTCACCTGGGCAGGTAAGCCACCACTTTCGTCCCTCTCCCCGGCCGAGAGCGGATGGAGAGGTGGCCCCCGAAGAGCAGGGCCCGTTCCCGCATGCCCATCAGGCCGAAATGGCCCAGGGAGGCCAGCTCGTGGGGCATCTCAGGAGCGTCGAAGCCCAGCCCGTCGTCCTCCACGGACAGGGTCACCCCCTCCCCGGCGAAGTCCAGGCGCACCTCCACCCGGGAGGCCCGGGCGTGCTGGGCCACGTTGTTCAACGCCTCCTGGGCGATACGGAAGATGGCCAGCTCCAATTCAGGGACCAGACGCTGAGGCGATCCCGTCATCTGAAAGGTGGCTTGCAGGCTGTTGGCCTTCTCCGCATCCCGGACCAGCATCTCCAGGGCGGGCACCAGCCCCAGATCCTCCAGATAGAGGGGACGCAGGTCGCGGCTGAAGCGCCGCACGTTCTGCAGAGCCGCCGTGGCCATCTCCTTTAGCTCGACCAGGCGCGCCGCCGCCTGAGCCGGGTCCCTATCCAGGGCCTTGTGGGCCATCTCGATGCGTTGGGTGAGGGCGATAAGGGACTGGGCCGTGTCATCGTGGAGCTCCCGGGCCAGTCGCTTGCGCTCCTCCTCCTGGCCCCGGGTGATAGCCGCGATGTAGCTCTGCATGCCCCTCCGATAGCGCTGGATCTGCTCAGCCATGTGGTTCAGGGTGTGGCGCAGGTCCTCGATCTCCCGCACCCCGCCCACAGCGTTCTGGGTGGCCGTGAAATCGCCCCAGGCCATCCGGCTGGCCTGTTGGTCCAGCTCCTGCAAGGGGCGGATGATGCGTTGTACGCCGAAGAAGATGGCCAGCAGGGAGACGACGGTAGCCACCATCACGATGACGGGGGTGATCAGGGAGTACCGCATCATGGGCCCCACCACGTCGCCCCACGGCTCCTGGACGATGAGCCCCCAGCCTGCCGGGGCCACCGGAGCGTAGCCCACCACCATCTCCTCACCCCCGGGCGTACGATCTATGGTGGCCCCTGCCACCCCCTGACGCACGGCGGCGACCCCCGCCTGACTACCCAGATCCTCGCCCCTCTGAGTGGCATCGGAGTGCCACAGGACGCGCCCCTCCCCATCCACCAGGTAGGCCACCGCACGAGGGCCGGCGGCCAGGGCGCTCATCATGGGCCGCACCTGCAACCGTTCCAGGGAGGCGGCGCCGACCACCACCAGGCCATCCTCGGCCTCTGACACCGCCATCAGGACCGCTGGCTGGCCCAGCGCCTCGTCTTCGATGATGGAGGAGGTGCCCGGCTGTCCCTTGGCCCTCACCGCCTGGGCCAGACTCAGCACCATGGGCCAACGAGGGGCCCAGGCCTCCGCTGAGGGGTAGGCGGCCGCCATGGCCCCCTGGCTGTCCACCACGGTGACTCCACCATCAAAGGCGGTGACCACGGCGGCTGGTGGCGGCTGCAGCGAGATGGCCCGTGGCTCTGCCTGGGCCAGCATCTGGAGCAAAGCCAAACGGCCGGCCAGGTGCTCGGCCAGATCGCTGGCGGCCACGCTCACCAACCGCGCGTCCCGCTGTAACACCAGGGCCCGCATGGCCCGCTGGTGGCTGTAGACCCCTGTGAAGGAAATGGCCACCAGGATCAGGATGAGGGGCAGGATGGTCCACAGCAGGATCTGGACCCGCAGGCCCCGCAAGCGTCGTAGCGAGATCATGCCTTCACATCGTCCAGGGTCAACCAGCCCAGCTTGATGGCCTTGAGCACGGCCTCGGTGCGGGTGTTGACCTGAAACTTGGCGAAGATGTTGGCCAGGTGCCCCTGCACCGTGCGGTCGCTGATGCCCAACTCGTGCCCGATAGCGCGGTTGGTGAGCCCTCCGGCTGCCAGGCGGAGCACCTCCACCTCCCGCGCCGTCAGCCCCTCCACCAGGGCCTCGCTGGCCGGGGAGGGATGGCCGCTGGCCAGCCGCTCCACCACCTTCTTGGCCACGGCAGGGTCCAGGGCCGACTCGCCCCGGGCCACGGCTCGCACGGCCCGGATCAACTCGTCTGAGTCGGCCGTCTTGAGGACATAGCCGCTGGCCCCGGCCTGAAGCAGGGCGAAGATGTAGGGGTCGTCGTCGTAGGCGGTCAGGATCAGCACGCCCACTTCCGGATACTGTGCCTTCAGCCGCCGCGTGGTTTCGATGCCCGAGAGACGGGGCATCTGGATGTCCAGCACCGCCACATCGGGGCGCAGCTCCTCGACCTGGATCAGCGCCTCCTCGCCATCGGCCGCTTCGGCCACCACCTGGATGTCCTCGTCCTCCTCCAGGAACTCGCGGATGCCTTTGCGCACCACGGCGTGGTCGTCGGCCAGCACCACGCGGATCTTCTCTTCGCTCATCTCACGTCCTCGTACTACAGCCCAATTCAGGGGGAATTGTCCCTAGTATAGCATAGAGACGTGGAGTTCGTCAAAGCCGTCCGCTCTTGTGAGCCAGGGCTACAACAGCGAGTAGTCCAGCCCGAATCCGCTCAGCTTCTCCTTGGCCCGCTCGTACAGGTCCAGGTACTCCTGGGGCGGCTGCAGTGTCTCCAGGTCGTAGCATTCGTCGAATTGCTTGCCGATGGGGGCTTCGTCTATCTGGGCCTCGTACTGACCCAGGATCTGCTTCACCATTTCGTTGGCCTGCTCCCGTGTCACCCCCTGCCGGGCTACCAGGTGCCCCGCCTCGGCCCCGATGCGCGCCTCCATCCCGCTGGCCCGCTCCGGATACCGGTTACGGGCCACCGCTACCAAATTCAGGTCCGCTCCCGACACCGTGGCGGCCAGGGCGCTGGCCACGATCTCGTAGGCCACCATCTCGGTGCATGGCCCGGCGGCGGCAAAGGGGGCGACTCTATTTGCCGCTCCTTCCAGGTCCTCTCACGCAGGACTGACAATCTGCCGCTGGACAGCAACGGACAAATCATCGAAGTAATTGTTCACCTCGCTTGGCCTGGGTTTGGCAATCCAGGCCAAAGCGGCGAGATCAGCTCGAATTCGCCTGTTCAGCCGTCGGATCTGGCGATCCGACGGGAGCAGGTGAATAGCTACTTATCGAAAAAGGCTCCGAAGGGGCCTCAGCCCGAAGGCTCACGACGAGGTCAGAGTCCCCGGCTGGCACCGGCGGCAGAAGTTGGTGATGCGCCGGTTGGCCCGGATCTCGGAGATGGCTGTCCCGCAGCGGGGACAGGGGCTGCCGCCCTTACCGTGCACCTGCAGGAAATCACGCCATTCCACGTGGATCTCCTCCCCCACCCGCTCCCGCAGGATGGCCGTAGCCTCAGTCAGAACCGAGCGCATGGCCTCGTAGAGCGCCTCGATCTCCTCCACCGAGAGGCTGGGGCGCTTGCGGAAGGGGTAGATGCCGGCCCGGAACAGGATCTCGTCGGCGTAGGCGTTGCCGATGCCGGCCACGAACCGCTGGTTGGTGAGCACCCCTTTGATCTCCCCCCGATGCCGCCGCAGCCGCTCAGCGAAAACCTCCCGGGAGAGGGCAGGGTCCAGGACCTCGGGCCCCTGGGTGGCGAAGCCAGGGACGAGAGCCAGATCCGCTGTCAGGTATATCTTGCCCATGGACCTGGGGTCCACATAGCGCAGGTCCATGCTGCCGGCCAGGTGCAGGATGAGATAGGTCCTGGCGTGGCGACGCTGGCCTGGGGGGCAATAGTGCAGCCTTCCGGCCAGCATGGGGTTGATAGCCAGGATGTCGCCCGAGTCCAGGATCAAGATCAGGAACTTCCCTCGCCGCCGAATCCCTACCAGCTCCCGGCCCACCAGGGCAGCGGAGAAGTCCTGCTCTGTGAGATTGCGTATCACGATGGGCCGCAGCACCTCGACACCCTCGATCCTGCGGCCCACGATGCGCTCCTGGAGAAAATCCTTGATCACTTCCAGATCCGGCAGCTCAGGCACGGCTCCTCATCCTCATACTCCTAGCCTGCATTTGAGAGCGTTCACCCCGGCTAAGAGCGTGTTTGAAAATTCAGGTGGAGGAACCCTTGCGAAGGTTTCGAAGGAGCTTGCAGGACGCAGACGCCTTCGTTCGCCGGGAGTTGCGCTGTTACCAGGGCCATCCACAACCTTCGCAAGGGTAGTTTCCGGTTTTTCAAACAG
>JBHIEC010000193.1:0-4440 GCA_046760425.1 Anaerolineae bacterium | reverse complement strand
AGCGGGTGGCTTCGCATCCGCAGGGTCTGCAGTTTCAGTTCGCTCTGGGGCGACTCCAGCGTGCCCACGACGAAGGGCAGCGAGTCACCCGGCTCAGTCGGCGCCACATCGTTCACGTAGGTGTGGATGAGGGTCTGCGCGCTGACGGTGATGGGGCGGTGGTAGTTCTGCACTTCGACCGGCAGGTAAGCGACGTGGCCGACGGTGATGGGGATGGTGGCCGGCGCCGAGACCAGCTCCAGCCCAGCGGGCCGGTCGGCCAGGACGATGGCGTTCGAGGAGGGCGTCGGGGTGGGGGGTCGCGCCACGGTCAGCGTGAAAGTCTTGTAGTGGGGGATGGCCACAAGGCCTGTGCCGCCGGCCGGGACTTCGCCCTGGGTGTAGCTGCCGCCACCCCTCATGGACATTCGATGACGGGCCTGGTGCTGCGGATGCTCACCATGTTGCAGTTGGCTGCGCCGGCATAGAGGATTTCCCCCAGGCCCGGCACGCTCAAGATAACCTCACCCGTAGGGGTTGGCGTGGGCGTCGGCGTCTGGGTCGCCGTAGGGATAGACATGGGCATCTGAGTGCGTGCTGGTGTCGGCGTGGACGTGGGGGTGGCTGTCACGGTGCACGCAAAGTCCTGCACGCTGTACTGCCCTGCCATAACCGTTACCTGAGCAGGGGCAAAGGTCATCTGGGAGCCAGCAGGTGGTGCAACGGTGACACCGTAGTCGCCCGGGTCCAGGACCAGGCCGGTGTCGTAGTGACCATCGCGGTCGGTACTACCTGACCAGGCCACCACGGTCCAGGGAAGGGGCCCGCTGACCGTGACCTCGGCGTCGGCGATGGGGTCATCCTGGCAGGTGACCGTGCCCCGGATGCCGCCCTTGTTCGGTGGCTGGCCCGTAGGGGTCGCCGTCGGGGTGGGGGTGGACGTTGGCGTGGGGGTTGGCGTCTCCGTCGGTGTAGGACCGAACAGGTACAGGCAGG
Organism: Anaerolineae bacterium; assembly: GCA_046760425.1. Lineage (GTDB taxonomy): Bacteria > Chloroflexota > Anaerolineae > JBHIEC01 > JBHIEC01 > JBHIEC01. The sequence goes on along the minus strand of JBHIEC010000193.1, from coordinate 3,465 downwards.
TAGCCGCCGTGTTGTCCCACCCCTCCTGGAGCTCACGCACGGTGTTGTCGGGGTCAATCGTTGCCAGAATGCAGTGCTGGCCCGGCGCGGCACCGGCCGTGTCCCATGTCACCATCGCCGTTTCGTTCCCCATGCCATAGACAATAGGGATGGTGTCCCGGCCGATGACTGGGCCCTCCCCGTCGCGAAACTCAACCACCACGTCATCTGCTCCCACCGGCGACACGTTGGACACCCGGGCGGTCAGGGTCACCACGTCCCCCACCCACAGGTTCGGCGGCCCAAGATATGAGACGTCGTGGACCCGGTCGGTGAAGGTCAGGTCGGGCAGGGTCGGCGCGGTGAGAGTCACTGTGGTCACATCGCGGTTGTTGTGCTCACCATCCCAGCCCTCGGCAATGGTATCAGCCGGGTCTACCACGATCTCAACGAAGTGAAGCCCGGTGGCCGCCCCCTGGCTGTTCCAGTCGGCCATGGGGTACTTCTTCCCTCTCGGTGGGACATACCAGAACTGCTCAGTCTGGATGGTCTGGCCGTCCACGCGGATGGCGACCTCCAAATCCTCGGCCGGCAGCTCCCCCACGTTCTCCACCACGGCTTCGATGTGCACCAGCTCGCCCTGCTGCGCTGGTGAGGGGCTGACGGTCAGGCTGCCCGACACGACGGCCGGATCTGGATAGGTGCGACGGTAGCCGAGGGTGAGGCGATGGGGCCTGTCCATGGTCACATGGAAGGTGCTGGATTTCTGGTTCTTCGGGTCCTGACAGGCAGCCACCGGCATTTTCGGCCCACTGTCAACCTGGTAGAAGTCCAGCACGTAGCGCTTGTCTGGGTAGGGACGGTACACCGCACAATCCTGCCCCGGGAACTGGGCTACCCCAGCCGGCTGACCATAGTCGGGGGCAGGATAGTACTTCTCAGCACCCGAGACCGTTTCCCTCGGCGGCCTGTTCGGCTCGTCGTAGTATTTGTAGACTGGCTGAATGCTGTAGTCCACGCTATAGGGCTCCAGGATGACGTGCAAGATGTAGATGAAAGTGCAGATTGAGGGACTACAGGGTTTCTCTTCGATGAAGCGCAGCACGACGAACTGGACAGGGATGCCGTCGGGGGAGAAACGCTTATGGCCATCGCCGCTCGGGACGGTCACCTGTTGAAAGTGGTACCAGAAGGGCAGGGGGAATAGGGGGTACTCCATGACCCACGGGTTGTGGTCACCGGTCATCTGGCCGCTGAGGCCGCCCTGGAGCTGCATGAAGACCTCGTGGGCTGGCAGCGGGTCGCCGGAGTTGGGGAAGATGAGCACGAGGCCGGCGTTGGGCTCCTTTGGCGTGAACGCGGTGATCAGGTCGGCCATGCTGCAGGCCCAGCCACCGAACAGGTAACAGAAAGTGTCTGCGAGGCACTGCCCGGCAGGAGACAACCATTCCTTCCAGTGTTTCACCTGGTCGGCCAGATCTAGCCAGCAACTGAGGGGGTGATCCTGGAACCACGTCGGCAGCCCGGCGTTTTGCGCCACGCCGTCCACCGCGCACTGCAGCAGGCTAGCGTAGCACGCCTCGCGATCCGCCTGGGGGTCCCTGAGGCAGTTCTTCAGCGCATCCAGGCACTGCTGGGGCAGGTCCCCCCCGGCCTGGGAGGGCATCAGCGGGATCGTGTCGCTCGACCCGACCGGCGTGGGCAGGGGGATGGGTGTGGGAGCGACGGCACCCTCCACCGGCTCAGGCGTCGGGCGGGGTGGCACCGGTGCGGCCCCCTCGACGGCGCGGCGCACCAGCTCCCGCGTCCGCCCGGTGTAGATGGTGATGCTCTGGCCTTCCACGTAGCGGTCCGTCTTGACGAAGGCCAGCGGCGCATCGCTGCTCAGCACCTGCGCCTGCTCCTCGGGGCTGAGCAACTCCAGGGCCAGGGCCCATCCGGCGGGGTCGGAGGCCAGCCCGGCGATGACAACGATGCTGGGGTAGGTGCGGTAGGTCGGGAACTGAGCTGCTCGGATGACGGCCATGTTCTGCTCCCCCATCGCCTCGATCAGGGGAGCAGCAGCGGTGGCATCCGTTTCGTCAGCAACCAGTACCAGGGGCACCGCCGAGGGGTGGGCGCCCTTCGTCACCTGGGGCAGGAAGAGGGCATACGGCCCCGGTGCCACGAAGACGGATCGCTCGGCGCCGTTGTTCGTCTCGTCCTCCTCAGGGACCGTGTCGTCAGGGTCCACCACGGCGCTCAGTGTGTGGAGGCCACCGGGTCCGCGCGGAATCCATATGACCACAGGCTCGATCGTGGTCCCGGGAGGGAGGAGAGGAAGTGTCACCCGGCTAAGCAGGGTGCCGTCCACGGTGAACCCCACGGTCACACTCTCGGCCACTGCGTCGCCCCGATTGGTGATGCTTGCCGCGACCTTCGTTGGCTGTCCCACCCAAGGCGTTGACACCACGAGGATGCCCGACGAGGTGAAAGCCAGGTCAGGCAGCGAGCGCGGGGAAAAGGCCAAGGGGCGAGCGATGGTGTGCGCTGCCAGCAACGATAGAATCACCAGGGTCAGCAAGCATCCCCACAATTGCTGACGTCTCCATCTCCCGGGAATCATGGTTCACCTTAGTTCAACCCGCTCATCTCTTGCACAACCTCCTGATTGACCCTGACACCAGTTAGGAAGATTGGCGCCGTCCCTCATCATAGCCACCCCCGGTTGTAGTAATCCGGCGCTTCTTGTTGAGCATAGGAACGCCGGGCCTGATCCCCGGCCCGCAGATGGTGCACTGCATACGGTTATCGGCCAGAAGCGATGGTAGAGCCCACTATCAGGGACGCGCGAAGCAGAGCTTCTCGCCGGGATCGCCTCCTAATATTACCACAATTCCGGCGCCTGCGCAAGCGACCCAGCACTGGTTGGGTGCAGGTTGGCACTGGGCTTGAGCAGGGTAGACAGCTGGGCCAGGTCGGCGCGAATGGTGACGCCCAGTGTCGGGGTGGGAGGAGGAGTGATTGCGATGCCGGCCAGCCAGCGGAAGCCCGGCCGGTCGCTGATCACCGAGAGGAAGTAGAACTGCCTCAGCGGCTGGACGGTGATAGTCGTTGGCGGTGCACTCAGCTCAGTGGTATTAGTCACGAGGGAGCCCTGCGCATCGGCCAGGCGGGTCAGGGTGGTCTGCTTGAAATGGGTCGGGGCCGCCGAGAGAGTGAGAGCCAATTCCAATGGCCCTTCGGCGTTGCTCCAGATGGCGATGATGTCCTCGTCGCCCCGCGTGAAGAGCTTGTAGACCAGGCCGGAGTAGTCGGCATCGCTCAGCGGCGCGTCCCAGGCATAGACCGGCGTCGCCCCGGCCAGGTGCTTCACCATCAGGTTGTAGGGTGTCGGGTCGGTGGGGGCGAAGATGAACTCCAGGCCCAGGAAGCGCTGGTGGGCGTTGATCGCGCCGATGCGCAGCCCGGCCATGGCCTCGCGGGCCGGCGTGGTGGTCTCGTTGG
>JBHIEC010000192.1:0-4490 GCA_046760425.1 Anaerolineae bacterium | reverse complement strand
GTGACCAGGTCCCCTTTCAAAATGCCTGCGCCCGCAGGAGGGTCTTTAAATTCTCGGAGGGAACGCGGGGCTAAAGCCACCGCGCTAAAAGAGCCAAGCTCTAAGAGCTGAAAAACCGCCAGCCCGGAGGGCTTTGCTCTTTCAGCCCGACGGCGCTTGCCCTGAGCAAAGCCGAAGGGTTAGCCTCGGGCCATCGCCGACTTGCCTGGAAGGGCAACATGTATTATAATATGTCGCGTAACTGTCACTGAGGAGGGCATCTTGGACATTCGCAGACAACTCGGGGACTTGGACAGGATCGAGCTAGAAGAAGATTGGCCCCCAGGGGGGGAGGGCCCTGAACTGTTCGTTGGCGAACTGTTGGAGGAGGAGGCCAGGGAGCGGCCATCCAGGTGGCGGGGTGTCAAATCCCTGGTCCACGAGGCCTTCGAGACCATCATCCTGACCCTGCTGATCTTCCTCCTGATCAGGGTCGTCGTCCAGAACTTCCGCATCGAAGGCTCCAGCATGGAACCCAACCTCCACGCTGGTCAATACCTGATCATTAACAAGTTCGCTTACCGCTGGCTCCATCCCCCCCAGCGCGGGGACATTATCGTCTTCGAATACCCCCGTGCCCCGAATCGGGACTTCATTAAGCGGGTCATCGGCCTGCCGGGGGAGAAGGTGGAGATAAGACAGGGAAGGGTTTACATCAACGACCAGCCGCTGGAGGAGCCTTATCTGTCCAGGCTGGGCACCTACTCCTGGGGGCCTCAGGTGGTGGGTGAGGACGAGTACTTCGTCCTGGGCGACAATCGCAACAACAGCAGCGACTCCCACACCTGGGGGATGTTGCCCAAGGGGAACATCGTGGGCAAAGCCTGGATCTCTTACTGGCCACCCCAGTACTGGGGGCTGGTCCCTAACTCCAACTACTCCTTCGCCTCTTCGGAGTAGTAAGCTATGACGGGAGGGGGAATCTGGGACAGCGCTGGCGAGCGATCCTCGACCCTTCCTACGCTCCCTCGGAGTAGGGGGAGCTTTTTGTTACGCCAGAGCCTTTGATATTTCAGCCTATGCTGCGAGAGGACGAGATACGGGACATTGTACGGCGGGTGGTGGCGGAGACGCTGGGCCCAGGCCCCGGTCCTGAGGCTCAGCCTTCACCTCCCGAGAGCCAGGCCCCCGCGACCGCGGGGCAGGGCCTGGTCATTGCCCTGGGCGCCGACCACGGCGGGTACGCCATGAAGGAGGATCTCAAGGCCTACCTGCAGGAGCTGGGATACACCGTCAAAGACTGCGGCACCTTCGGCCCCCAGTCCGTGGACTATCCTGACTTCGCCTACGCCGTGGCCAAGCTGGTGTCCGATGGGGAGTGCACTCGGGGCATCATCGTCAATGGCGCGGGCATCGGTTCCTGCATGGTAGCCAACAAGGTGCCCGGCGTGCGGGCCGCCCTGTGCTACGACCTGTCCTCGGCGCGGAACAGCCGCGAGCACAACGACGCCAACGTCCTGACCCTGGGTGGACGGCTCATCGGCCCCGATCTGGCGCGGCAGATTGTCCAGTTGTGGTTGAACACCGAATTCGCCGGGGGCAGGCATGCCCGTCGCGTGAACAAGATCATGGAGACGGAGAAGCGCTTTCTCAGGAAGCCATGAATACGGATACGGAACAACTGGTGGAGCAGATCACGCGGGAGGTTGTAGCCCTGCTACGAGGGGGGGAGCCCTTGCCTGAACACGGCCTGGGGCTGGACGAGGGCTGCTCTAATTGCGCCGGGCTGTGCGTCCAGCGCTGCCCCAACAGGGTGCGCCACGTGCTGGAGGCCGGCGCCTCCCGCTTCGCCGCCCAGGCCGGCGCCACGACCATCGCCTCGGATCTGGCCAGGCTCATTGACCACACCCTCCTCAAGCCCGACGCCACCGAGGATCAAATCCGTCAGCTCTGCGCCGAGGCCCGCCAATATGGCTTCGCCGCCGTGTGCGTCAATCCCGTATGGGTCAGGCTGGCCGCCCAGCTCCTACGTGGCACCCCGGTTAAGGTCTGCGCCGTAGTCGGCTTCCCCCTGGGCGCCATCCCCCCCGAGGTGAAGGCCCTGGAGGCGCGGCGGGCCATCCGCGATGGGGCGCGGGAGATTGACATGGTCATCAACATCGGTGCCCTCAAGGCCGGCGACCATCAGTTGGTGAAGAAGGACATCGCCAAGGTGGTGGATGCCTGCCACGAGTCCGGTGCCCTGTGCAAAGTCATCATCGAGGCCGCTCTCCTCACTGACGAGGAGAAGATCGTGGCCTGTCAGTTGGCCAAAGAGGCCAGGGCTGATTACGTCAAGACCTCCACGGGCTTTGGCCCTGGCGGGGCCACGGAGCACGACGTGGCCCTCATGCGCTGGGTGGTGGGCCCGGAGATGGGCGTCAAGGCGGCGGGGGGGATCAGGACGGCGGCTGATGCCCTGAAGATGATCCGCGCCGGGGCCACCCGCATCGGGGCCAGCGCAGGGGTGAAAATCGTGCAGGAGGCCAGGACCGCTGGGCTGGCTTGAACGCCTGAGAAGAGGAGAGAAGGACATGGCTGTTTCGACTCTAGGAAAAGCGATGGACTTTGACATAGAGTACCTGGTAAGAGCTGGATTGTACGATGACAGCTCGGCTGTAATCGCCGATGCCATGCGCCACTTGCTCATCCAGCATCCTGAGTACAAGGTGGAGATCGCCGTGACTGCTTATCAAGCCGAAGCGATTTCCCTGGGCAAGGCGGCTGAAATCGCCGGGATTTGCCTTGAGGACATGAAAGAGCTCCTCAGAGATCGAGGGATTCCCTTGAAACTGGGGCCGGAGACCAAAGAGGAGGCACTGGCAGAGATTCGAGCCTTGGAGGAAATGCTTGGTGAGCCGGCTGGTCGTCAATAACACAGTCCTGTCCAACTTTGCCGGCGTTGGCCGCTTGGACATGCTCAGGGAGGTACTGGGGTCTTTCTGCGTCCCTACCCAAGTCTATAGCGAAGTACTGACCGGGATCGCTGTGGGGTACGCTTTTCTGACGTTGGTTCGAGACCAGGTTCTGGACACAAGCGCAGAGAGGTGGATCTTCGTCATTGAACTTAAGGCAAATGAGCTTGCTTTGTACAACCGTCTACTTGCCACCTTGGGCAAAGGGGAAGCCGCCTGCCTAGCTATAGCTAAATCCAGAGGCTGGGGCCTTCTGACGGACGACAAGAAGGCAAGAAAGATAGCCGAACAAGAGTCAGTCAGATTGTCAGGGACATTAGGAGTTCTCAGACTAGGGGTGAAAAGGGGCTGTTTCTCACTCTCAGAGGCCGATGAAGTGCTCAAGGCCATGATCGAGAAGGGCTATCGTTCACCATTTCGAAGCATTGGCCAGCTCTTAGAGGACCAAGAAGGACAGGAGAGCCAGTGAAAAGTCGGACCTCTTTTGCCATCACCACCCTGGTTCTGGTGACTTTGCTCCTCCTTGGGCGGCCCCTTCTCCCTGGCCATGGCTACTGACAGAGCGTGGTATCGTCAGGGGGAGGAAGTGGCTATCACGGCCACCCTGACCCACTCGGGGCGCCCGGTGACGGGGGCGACGGCCGAGGCCCAGGTCGTCAGGCCGGATGGGATGAGCCAGGTGGTCGCCCTCTACGATGATGGAGCCCATAGAGACGGCGCCGCCGAGGATGGGGTATACGGGAAGACGGCTATCCGAGCCAGCGGTCGGGCGGGTTCCTACACCTTGACCGCCGTGGTCCTGGCCGACACCTCGGGGGCAGCTCTGGAGGCGGACGAAGCCCACGACGTCCTCAGCATCGGGGGCTAGGGGGGCGTATCTACCTCTCGGCCCGCGTAAAGGTTTATACAGAAAGGAGAGCTGCCTATGGCAGTAGACCTGCGCTCCTATGTCTTCCTGGACAGCCTCCAACCCCAGCACGCCGCCTTCCTGGGCACGGTGGCCCAGGGGTTCCTGCCCCTGGCTGGCGACGCCTGCCTATACGTGGAGATCGCCCCTGGCATCGAGATCAACCGCATCACGGACATCGCCCTCAAGGCCACTCGGGTGCGCCCCGGCATGCAGATCGTGGAGCGCTACTTCGGCCTGCTGGAGGTCCATTCGCCCATCCAGGCCGAGACCCGACAGGCGGGCGCCGCCGTGCTGGAGGCCCTGGGGCTGCAGGAGAGCGACCGCTGGAAGCCCCGCATCCTGACCAGCCAGATCGTACGCCACATTGACCCCCACCAGGCTCAGCTCATCAACCGCATGCGCCATGGGCAGATGATCCTGGGAGGGCAGACCCTGTACGTGCTGGAGGTGGAGCCAGCAGCCTACGCGGCCCTGGCGGCCAACGAGGCGGAGAAGGCGGCCGAGATCAACATCTTGGAAGTGCGGGCCTTCGGCAGCTTCGGACGGGTTTATCTTGGTGGCGAGGAACGGGACATTGACGTGGGTTGGCGGGCAGCAGTGGCCGCCATCGAAGGGGTGGAAGGGCGGGAGGACTGGATGAAGAGATA
>JBHIEC010000191.1:0-4515 GCA_046760425.1 Anaerolineae bacterium | reverse complement strand
TGTCGGAGGCCAGGTAGTTCTCCCCCTCCCCCAGGCCAACCACCAGAGGCGAGAAGAGGCGCGCCCCCACCAGGAGCTCCGGCTCATCCTGGCAGAAGACGGCGATGGCGTAGGCACCCCGCACCTGTTGCAGTGCTACCCTGACCGCCTCGACAAATCCCGAAGGCGAGCCCTTTCGCTCCTGATACGCCTCCTCGATGAGGTGGGCGATCACCTCCGTGTCCGTCTCGGAGGCGAAACGGTGCCCCCTGGCTGTGAGCTCCTGGCGCAGGGGGGAGAAGTTCTCAATGATCCCATTGTGGACGACGACGATGCGCCCGGAGCAATCGGTGTGGGGGTGGGCGTTGGCCTCGTTAGGGGCGCCGTGGGTGGCCCAGCGGGTGTGCCCGATGCCCAAGAAGCCCGCCGGAGCCCGTCCGTCCAGGGCCTCGATGAGCCTGATGAGCTTGCCCTCGGTCTTTTGGATGGCGATCTCCCCGTCGAGGGTGAGGACGGCCACCCCGGCTGAGTCGTAGCCTCGGTACTCCAGGCGTTTGAGCCCATCAAGCAAAATCGGCGCAGCGAACCGCTGGCCGACATATCCGACAATGCCGCACATGGGTTCCCTCCTTCAACGTTTAACGTTGAACGTTTTTTGCCACTGTGCTCCTTTTTGTCCCGCCGGTCACCCGGCGGTTTTGTAGGGCGCTTCATCTGGAGGGGAAGATGAGGGACGTGGCCATCCCTGGAGGCATCCGCCGATCTGCTCGATCTTCCTAACACGAAAAGCACGAAATGACCGAAAGAGGCGAAAAACCGCGCTTCTCGCGTTTTTCGTGGTTAGTTAACCCCACCTTGCGGCGAGGAACCTCCTCCTCGTCAACTGGCGCTTATGCGCCAGTCCAGGCGCTGTCTTCCCCTTGGCCGGGACCTGCTCTTACATCGGCATCACCTCCCATCATGTTACGCTGTACGGAGTGCAGCCGCAAGGCTGCCCCAGCGGGCTTGCGCCCTCGCAAGCGCTCACCTACGAACTCGGTCAGAGCATACTCTGAAGATATACCCGGTGACAAGCGGTCACGCGGGGTCTGGGTAGAAGCTGGCAGTAAGCTGAGGCGAGCGTGACCGCTTGTCAGGTGACCGCTTGCGATCGCACTCCCTCGCCCCCGGAGATTCTTCGCTTCGCTCAGAATGACATAGTTGTTGGAGCCTCGGCTTGTCGGTTTGAGGCGAAGCTTCGCTGGGTGTTTAGGCTCTCATAGCAGTGTGCTCTCTCTAAACTTCACCGGAAAGCGCCATCCACCCGTCTCGGTACGTTCAATCTCCTTCTTCCTCACATATTCTCTGGTACGAGCCATCAACCCGGCGATGAAACCGTCGTCATAAAGGATGTAGCCATCAAAGGCGATGTCCAGGAAGAGGGGGATGTGGGCCTCGAAGTTGTCCACACACTCGTCCCTGGAAAAGAGCAACATGTCCACGGGCAGGTCCAGGCCAGCTTTCATGGCCAAGATCTCCTCTTTGCGCTCCAAAGGGGACTTGTCCATTTCGTTTACAACGACCAGGACATCAATGTCCTCGTGATCTTCCCTCTTTAAAAAGGAGCCAAAGAGGACGATCGCGGCCACATCCTGCCTCCGAACGAGGATGTGGGCCCGTATCTGCTCTATGACTTCCTGCTTTGTCCAGCGGCTATCGCGGCTCTTGGTCATCTCACGCCGCTCGCTTAACGCCCAGGGGCAACAGGTGATCCTCGCGGGCCGCCGCCAGGTCGCTGTAGACGCCCCGATACTCCGGCGGCAGGAGGGCCGCCAGGCGATACATGATCTCGTCGGTCATGGCCCGCACCTCCTCCCGGCTGGGCTTGCTCGTCCCCCCTTTCAGCCTGAAGGGCTCGCCCACAGCCATGCCCACTCTCGTACGGCGCAGCCGGGCCAGGTTCGCCCACAGACGCTTGGGTCCCCAGATGGCCACGGGCAGGATAGCCGCGCCAGTGCGGAGGGCGATCATGGTCACCCCATGGCGCCCCCGTTGTAGCTGCTCAGTGCCCCCCCGGGTCCCTTCGGGGGCCATTAGCAGGGCTCCTCCTTCCCGCAGCACCTCCATGGCCTTGCGCAGAGCCCGCCGGTCGATCTCCCCTCGCCGCACGGGGAAGGCACCGTAGAGCCGCGCGATAAGTCCGAAGACCGGGATGCGGAAGAGCTCCACCTTGCCCATCATGGTCACCTGCCGGGGGATGAAGACGCCCACCAGAAGGGGGTCGAGGAAGCTGGTATGGTTGATGGCCACGATCAGCGATCCGGCCCGAGGGACGTTCTCTAACCCGAGCACCCGATAGTTAAGGAGGACCGCCAGCAGAGCCCTAAGGACAACGTTTGCCAGATGATAGAACCACCACATTAGCCATACACTCCTCGATATTCCGGCGGCAGCAGCGCCGCGATGCGGTGCATGATCTCATCCGTCGCTTTGGCCAGTTGTTCGCGCCTGGCTGCACCCTTGCTCCGGTAAGGCGGTAAGGTGAAAGGTTCCCCAATGGTCACCGTCAGCCTGGGGCGACGCAGCCGTTTCCACTCGGCGTAGGCCCTCTCCGTGCCGGTCAGGGCTATGGGCAGGATGGGGGCGCCGCTGCGCAGGGCCAGATAGGCCACGCCGTGGCGGGCGCGCTCCAGGGCACCGGTGAGGCTCATCCTGGCCTCAGGGGCCAGGGCCAGCACCTTGCCCTCAGACAGGACCTGCAAGGCCCGTCGGATGACCTGGCGATCGAACTGGTCGCGGTGCACGGGGATGGTGCCGTAGAGCCGCAACAACTGGCCGGTGACGGGCACCCGGTAAAGGTCCGCCAGGGCAACGGCTTCCACGGGCCAGGGCAGCGTGGCCACCACCAGGGGCGCATCCAGGTGCGCCAGGTGGTTGATGGCCACGATGAGGGGGCCGCCTGGGGGCAGATTCTCCAGCCCCCTCACCTCCCAACGGGTGAAGATGCGGAACAAGGCCCTAAGCAGGAGCCGCGCCAGGCGACGGAACATCTTCCTTTTCCCTGTTAACCAGCTTCATCACCTCGTCCAGCACCTGGGCGATACCCAAGCCCTCGGTATCCACGATGACGGCGTCGGCGGCAGGCCTGAGAGGCGCCGCTGCCCGCTGGCTATCTATTTTATCCCTTTTTCGCATATCGCGCAAGATGGCCTCGTAGTCGGCTTCTTGCCTCCGGGCCAGCAGCTCCCGGTAGCGCCGCCGAGCCCGCTCCTCGGGCGAGGCATCCAGGTAGATTTTCAGGTCAGCGTCGGGCAGAACGACGGTGCCGATATCACGGCCCACCATGACTACCCGTCCCCCCTGGGCGATGCGCCGCTGCTGGGCCGTCAGGGCCGCCCGCACGCCGGGGTAGGCGGAGACGGGGGAGACGTTGGCGTCCACCTCCGGGCGGCGAATCTGCCAGGTGACATCCCGGCCGTCGGCATATACGGTGTACTGGCGCCCGTCCTCGACCGTGGGCGGGGTCACCCGGATCTCCAGCTCCTCGGCCAAGGCGGTGATGGCCGCCTCGTCATGGATGGGGACCCCCCGTTCCAGGGCCACCCAGGTGACGGCCCGGTACATGCAGCCTGTGTCGAAGTAAAGATAACCCAGCCGCCGGGCCAAGAGCTCCCCGATGGTGCTCTTCCCCGAGGCGGCTGGCCCATCAATGGCGATGGTGGAAGGTTTTGGCAGATGTGGTCTCCTCGACGGAGTTGACATTATACAGCATCTATGCTAAAATAGTGATGTATACAGCGTTCAGGAGGCGTGACGATGGCTATGACACGGACTCAGATTTACCTGACTGAAGAACAACGCGAGCAGATTCGGCGCCTGGCCGAGGCCCAGCACAAAACGATGGCCCAGGTGATCCGCGAAGCGGTCGAGGAGTACATTGTCCAACGGTCGACCCCAAAAAGCGCCTGGTGGGATATCATCAACCTTGGCTCCAGCGGGATCACCGATGGCTCGATCCATCACGATCGTGACATCTACGATGAGGACTGATGCGACGCGTATTTGTTGACACCAGTGCGTTCATCGCTTGCACGGATCAAGCTGACCAGTTCAACAAGGACGCTCTGGACCTGCTAAGGCGCTTACTTGATAGCCGGCTCCCCCAGGTCACGACCAATTATGTTCTGGCGGAAGCCTACACGCGCATACGGCGCAAGCTCGGTCACCAGGCAGCGGTGAAATTTGGCAACGGGATTCGAAAGCTAATCGCGGATGGTGAACTCCAGGTCATCTACGCTGATACGGCATTGGATGAGGCAGCCTGGGAGATCTTCAAGAAATATGTGGATCAGGATTTCTCCTTCGTGGATTGTACCAGCTTTGCCTGGCTACGTCAACATCGGGACTGTGAGGTTTTTGCTTTCGATGACCACTTCCTCTGGATGGGCTTCACCCCGTTCCGAGGTTAAGTTGACCGCAACCGCTTAACCTCTTCCTCCGTCAGATACCGCCACTTCCCCGCCGGCAAATCCCCCAGCTCCAAGGGCCCGATGCGGA
>JBHIEC010000190.1:0-4538 GCA_046760425.1 Anaerolineae bacterium | reverse complement strand
TCACCAATCGCTATGGTCTATGCAGGGCTTGAGCCTGCTGCGAGCACTTGCGAGGTCGCAAGCGCTCGCAGCCCTGACGCATCTGCTCGCTCCCCTTCAGCTAAGACTGCTCTAAGCACCAGGCCGCGAGCAGATACGTCACCAATCGCTATGGTCTATGCAGGGCTTGAGCCTGCTGCGAGCACTTGCGAGGAGGGCGAGACGAAGCTGCTCCTCGATTGCGGCCCCGGCGTCCTGGGCCAGCTCCAGCGGCACGTGCACTACCGCCAGCTCTCGGCCGTGGTCATCACCCACCTTCACCCTGATCACTTCTTCGACCTTGTCCCCTTCCGCTACGGCCTCAAGTATGGCCCCCATGAAGGGGAGCCACGGCCGCCGCATCTGTACCTGCCGCCCGGCGGCACCCACATCCTGTTAGAGGTGATGAGGCCCCTTGATCCTTCCCCCACCTTCTTCTCCGAACTCTTTCAGGTGAGCGAGTTCGATCCGCAGGCGGAGTTGCGGGTGGGCGGCTTGAGGCTCCGCTTCGCCCCTGTCAGGCACTACACGCCGACCTACGCCGTGGCGGTGTTCGGGGATGGAGGGAAGGTAGCCTTCTCCTCCGACACGGGCCCCTGTGAGGAGCTGGTCGCCTTGGCCCAGGGGGCTGACCTCTTCCTGTGTGAGGCCACCCTGCTGACCAGGAGCGAGTCCTGGGGGGATTGGGGGCACATGTCGGCGGGGGAAGCGGGGGAGGCAGCTCAGCGCGCCGGAGTCAGGCGGCTGGTCCTGACCCACACCTGGGATGGCCCCGATAAGGCCCGTCTGGTGGAAGAGGCCCGAAAGGTCTACGACGGGCCGGTCGAGGTGGCTGTGGAGGGGATGGTCTACGAGGTATAAAGGGTAGAGGAGGAAACGATGAGCCAGCAGATCCATTCCTGTGCCCGCTGTGGGACGGAGAACCCGGGCCGGGCCCGTTTCTGCATGGACTGCGGGGCAGCCCTTGTACAGGAAGGGGAAGCGAAGCGGCCCCGACGGCGCTCCCCCAAGGAGCGGGTGGTCATCACCGGGCTGGGGGCCATCACCCCCCTGGGCCTCTCGGTGGAGGAGTTCTGGCAGGGCCTGGTGGCTGGACGCTCAGGCATCCGCCGCGTCACTGAGTTCGACGCCAGCGCCTACCCCACCCAGATCGCCGGCCTGGTCCAGGGCTTCGATCCCCGGGACTACATGAATCGCAAGGCAGCGCGGCGCATGTCCCGCTTCAGCCAGTTCGCCGTGGCTGCCACCAAAATGGCCCTGGAGGATGCGAGCCTGACCATTGAAGGGGATGGCACCGAAGCCGGGGTTCTCCTGGGCTGCGCCATCGGGGGCCTGTCCGACACGCAAGAAGCCTGCCGGGTTATGTTGGAGCGGGGCGGCATGCGCATCTCACCCTTCGTGGTGGTCATGATGCCTCCCAACCTAGCCGCCTTCCAGGTGGCCTATATGTACGGGATCAGGGGCTACAACTCCACGGTCACCACCGCCTGCGCCGCCGGCACCCAGGCCATCGGCGAAGCGACGGAGGTCATCCGCCGCGGGAAGGCCCAGGTGATGATCACCGGCGGGACCGAGGCCGGCTTCTGCGAGCTGGGGCTGGCCCTGTTCTGTGTGGGTCGGGCCTATTCTACCCGCAACAACGAGCCAGAGCGGGCCAGTCGCCCCTTCGACCGGGATCGGGATGGCTTCGTCGGCGGGGAGGGGTGCGGCATCCTGATCCTGGAGAGCCTAGAGCACGCTAGGAAAAGGGGCGCACGCATCTACGCCGAGGTGTTGGGCTACGGCGCCTCCAACGATGCCTATCACCTCATCGCGCCAGACCCCACGGGCTCGGGGGCGGCGCGGGCCATGGCCTGGGCTCTGGAGGACGCCGGGCTGCAGCCCCAGGATGTGGACTATATCAACGCCCACGGCACGGCCACCCCCCTGGGCGACGTGGCCGAGACGGTGGCCATCAAGAAGGTCTTCGGCGACCACGCCTATCGCGTGCCCATCAGCTCCACCAAGTCCATGATCGGCCACCTGTGGGGCGCGGCCGGAGCCGTGGAGGCCATCGCCTGCATCAAGACCATCGAGACGGGTGTCATCCATCCTACCATCAACCTGGAGAACCCTGACCCCGAGTGCGACCTGGACTATGTGCCCAACGTGGCGCGGGAGGCCAGGGTGGATGTGGCCATGTGCAACTCCTTCGGCCTGGGGGGCCAGAACGCCTGCATCGTGCTGGGGAGGTACCAGGATGAGCGTGGATGAGCGGGTCGTCCGACGGCCGGAGCAGCCCCACATCATCGAGCGGTTGATCAAAGGGGGCTTTGAGGAGGCCACCTCCTCGCCGGAGAACGACGAGTACCGGCGGGTCATCTACGAGGAGCAGCACCCCAGGGTGACCGGCCCCGTTAACCCCCATCGGGTGGAGGTCACCGATGTGACGGCCATGACGCGGCAGATCAAGGACTACGCCCTGAGCCTGGGGGCCGACAAAGTGGGCGTTTGCCTCATTGACCAGAACCACGTCTATCAGGGCAGCGTGGTGCCCTACAGGTACGGCATTGTCCTGGGCAAGCGGATGGACTACGAGAAGATCATGACCGCCCCCGAGCCGCCGGCCGGCATCGAGGTCACCCGCACCTACATGGTGCTGGGGGAGATCACCATCCGGGTGGGGCAGTACATCCGCGACCTGGGCTACGAGGCCATGGTTCACCATCCCCGGGGGGATCGCTACGGCGAGTCTGAGCTCCTCTTCATCCCCCACGCCATGGCCGCCGGCTTCGGCGAGTTAGGTCGGCACGGGAGCCTGATCAACGATGAGCACGGCCCCATCATTCGGTTCGGCATGGTGTCTACCGACCTGCCTCTCCAGCTTGACGGGCCAAGGGAGTTCGGGGTGCAGGCCTTCTGCGATACCTGCCTGCGCTGCTGGCGCGCCTGCCCCGCTGGAGCCATCGCTCTGGAGCGGTGCTGGCGGCGGGGATACTACCGCTACATCGTGGACACCGAGCGGTGCCTGCCCTACTTCGCCCGGACCGATGGCTGCGGCATCTGCCTCAAGGTCTGCTCCTACACCCGCGAGACGGTGGAGGAGACCAGGCGGATCTCGGGCAAGATCCATGCCTGGGCCAGGTCTATAAGGGGGAAACAGGTCAGCGGGGGTAATAAAAGAGTTGCGGCTACTCGAGACGCTCGAAGGTGATGAGGCCCTCTCCGAAGTCGAGGGTGATCTCGAAATGACGCATGAAAAGGTGATCATAGGGCGGCGGACATCCCCTTCGGCAACGGTTCCCCGTTATAGTAAAAGTATACATGCTCGGCTTCAGCTTCGAGGAAAGCCTCCTCGGCTAGCTCTCGATCGGGCGTGTGAGCCAGCAGCCTGCCCTTGATCGGTCGGTTCATCTCATCAGTCTCTACCACCTCGAAGAGGAGCCACTCATCGGGGTAGAGCGTTTCCACCTCGGAGATGAGGACGATCTCATCGTCTCTGGTGTTTTTCACCATCGTTCGCCTCCTTTTGCGTGAGTGCCGCAGTTCAAAGGTTAGCATAGGTTCCCGACAAAGTCAAGGGGAACACTGTGTTCGATATGATAGAATCGGGCCATATGAAGTCAGACGGGAGGCAGAGATGCCCGAGCGGTTCAAAGAGCTTTTGCAAAGAGATGTCATCTTCTGCGATGGGGCCATGGGGACCATGCTCCAGGCCACGGGCCTCCTGGGCCGTGGGTGTCCCGAGGAGCTGAACCTCACGGCACCCGAGGCAGTCCTGCGGGTCCACGCCGGCTACGTCGAGGCGGGCTCAGACATCATCCTGACCAACTCCTTCGGGGGCAGCCGGGTGAAGCTGGCCAAAAGGGGCCTGGCCGACAAGGTTCGGGAGGTCAACGTGGCTGCGGCGCGGATCGCCCGGGAGGCGGCCGGCGACAGGGTCCTGGTGGCCGGCTCCGTGGGTCCCCTGGGCGAGTTGCTCCAGCCCCTGGGCCGCATCACCCCTGAGGAGGCGGCCGATGCCTTCCGGGAGCACACTCTAACCCTGGCCGAAGGGGGTGTGGACCTCTTCATCATCGAGACCATGTATGACCTGGCCGAGATCCGGATCGCCCTGGAGGCGGCCAAGGAGACGGGCCTGCCAGTCGTGTGCACCATGACCTTCGATACCCACTACCACACTATGATGGGCGTCAGCCCTGCCCAGGCGGTCACCTCACTTTACGAGTGGGGCGCTGACGTGATAGGGGCCAACTGCGGCAATGGCCCGGCCGAGACGGAGGTGGCCATGCGGCAGATGCGGGAGGCCTGCCCGGAGGCGGTGCTCATCGCCCAGCCCAACGCTGGCCGCCCGCGCCGGGTGGGCGATCAGGTGGTCTACGACGCCACGCCCGAGGAGATGGCGGCCTATGCACGCAAGTACGTCGAGCTGGGCGTGAAAATTGTGGGCGCCTGCTGTGGCAGCACGCCGGAGCACATCCGGGCCATCGTCCAGGCGTTGCGCCCGTAGACTATGATCGCCTGATACGGTTGCCCACCAC
>JBHIEC010000189.1:0-4561 GCA_046760425.1 Anaerolineae bacterium | reverse complement strand
GGCCCTGTGGAATAGGTATTCCACGGGGCGAGGACGCCCCTTCACAGCAGGGGAAAAGTGAAAAGAATGGCCAACCTGCTTGGAGCCTATCCGAAAAATCCTCGTGTGGACCAGCGGCGGTTAAGAACGCGCCGCCTGGCATGCTAATCCAAGCCAGGCACCGCGCTTTCAGCCGGTGCCGTCTAACCAAGCATATTTTTCGGATAGGTTAGTACCGAAGGAGGTGATGGGTAGGAGATGGAGGAGGAAAAGGGCAGATTCATTCCAGCTCAGGGAGGGGAGTAAGCCCCCTGTTTTTCAGGGCTTCAGCAATGTCGAGGAGGTGACCCGTGAACAAGGTACTGGTGCTGGATCCGGCGAAGTGCACCGGTTGTCGGAGCTGTGAGGTAGCCTGCTCCACGGTGAAGACCGGGGAGGCCAACCCGTACACCTCGCGCATCCGCATGGTGCTCTTCCAGGATGAAGGTTTCTTCTACCCCAACGTCTGTCTCCAGTGCGAGACGCCCTACTGCGCCCTGCCCTGCCCGACCAGGGCCCTGTGGAAGGACAGGGAGACGGGGCTTGTGGAGTTCGCTGAGGAGAAATGCGTCGGCTGCAAGCTGTGCCTGGTGGCCTGTCCCTTCGGGGCTATCAGCATGCTGGAGGCGGTCTCGGCCAAATGCGACCTGTGCGCTGGCGACCCGACCTGCGTCAAGTTCTGCCAGTTCGGCGCGCTCTCCTATGGCGAGCCCGACGAGATCAGCCTGGGTAAGCGGGTAGTGGTGGCCGACCAGATGAAGCAGGCCTACCTGGAGCAGGCCAGGGCTGGGTAGGGGGTTGGCACCCCTGCGGGAACGTCTCTGGCGATGACTTCGCCAGAAGGAGGTTTAGAAGCATGAACGGCGGATATATGGGCAAACTTCTGCGCGTTGACCTGACCGAAGGCACGGTGACCGAGGAGGCGCTGCCCGGCGAGGCGATCCTGCGCAAGTGCGTGGGGTGCCTGGGCCTGGCTATGAAGATGCTCAACGATGAGGTGCCCCCTGAGGTCGGGCCAGTTGACCCTGAGAATCGCTTGATCTTCATGACCGGCCCGCTCACCGGCACCCCGGCACCCAGCTCCAGCAACTTCGTGGTGGCCAGCATCAACTACGACGTGCCCTACATGGCCGGCACCGCCCACTCCCACGGCTATTGGGGCGCCTACTTGAAGATGGCCGGCTACGATGGCATCGTGGTGCAGGGGGCGGCCAAGAAGCCCGTCTTCCTCTGGGTCCACGATGGCCAGGCCGAGATCCTCCCGGCCGACGACATCTGGGGCAAGGACACCCACGAGACGGAGGACCTGGTCAAGGAGCGGGTGGGGGATGGGCAGGAGGTGAGCGTGGCGGCCATCGGCCCGGCCGGCGAGAACGTGATCCACGGCGCCCTGATCCAGAACGACAAGAACCACACGGCGGCCAAGGGTGGCATGGGGGCCATCATGGGCGCCAAGAAGCTCAAGGCCATCGCCGTCAGTGGCCGCCGGGGTGTGCCCATGGCTGACCCGGCGAAGGTGCTGGAGGTCACCGAGGTGTGGCGGAACAACATCTACGCCGCCGAGAGTGTGGGCAAACTGCTGAGCAAGGGCGGCATCACCCGCGTCTACGGGTATGTGGGTCAGACTTCCATGCTGGCCGGCAAGAACTTGAGCGATCCCGAGTGGGGGGTGAAGTACAGCTCCAACATCGTGGAGGCGGCCAAGGACTGGCGGGTGACGCCGGTCGGCTGCTACGGCTGCCCCATCGCCTGCAGCTACCGGGTGGAGATCACCACCGGCCCCAAGAAGGGCGTCGTCGCCACCCTGGGCGGAGGCGGGGAGAACACCGAGGGGGCGGCGGCCATAATCGGCGTGCTGGACCCGGGCACGGCCCTCTGGCTAACCGACCTGCACGACCGGCTGGGCTTCGACTCCAGCGCCGCTGGCTGCTCCCTTAGCCTGGCCTACGAGCTGTACGAGCGGGGGATCATCACCAAGGAGGACACCGGGGGCCTGGAGCTGAAGTGGGGAAACGCCGAGGCCGCCGTCGAGCTCCTGAACATGATCATCAGGCGGGAGGGCTTCGGCGCGGTCCTGGCCGACGGGCCCAAGAAGGCAGCCGAGCGGATCGGTGGGGAGGCTCCCAAGTACGCCGTCCACATCAAAGGCACCGGCTACAACCTCCATGACTGGCGGCCGGTGTGGAGCGTGCTGCTGGGTCAGGTCATCGCCGGCGCCGGCCCCTGTTGGCAGGCGCCAGGCGTGGATGCCTGGGCCACCGAGCCCGACCTGGGCTACCCCGAGTTCACCCCCGGCACCACGGCCGAGGGGAAGCCGGAGCAGGTGAAGAAGACCCAGATGAAGAAGCTGTGGGAGGACTGCCTGGGAGTCTGCTGGTTTGCCACTTGGGGCGTGCCCAAAGCCATCGAGCTGGCACCCCAGGCCCTGGGCGCCACGGTGGGCTGGGAGGACTTCACCTCCGATGAGGCCTTCCAGGTCGGCGAGCGGGTGATCAACCTGGAGCGGATCTTCGCCCTGAAGCGGGGGATGACCCCCGAGCACGACCTGGACATCTCGCCGCGCCTGTTGGAGGCCCCACCCAGTGGCCAGGCCAAGGGTAAATCCATCGAGCCGTATCTGAAGGACATGGTGAAGGAATACTACCGGCTGATGGGTTGGGACGAGGAGACCGGCAAGCCCTCCAAAGAGACCCTCAGCCGCCTGGGCCTGGAGGAGTACGCCCAAGCCAGCGGGGTCTGAAGCCAGGTAGAGTGTCTGCGGGCTGCCTTCGGTGGCCCGCAGACACTCCTCTCGGAGACTACAAATGAAACGGCATGTCATCATCGGCAACAGCGGGGCGGCCATCAGCGCTGTGCAGGCCATCCGGAGCGTCAACCAGGAGGATGAAATCGTCCTCATCTCCAAGGAGGGCTGCCCGGCCTATTCCCCCGTCCTCACCACCTATTACCTCTCCGGCCGCATCCCCTACGAAGGGATGTTCATCTGCGACGAAGCCTTCTACCGAGAGCACGGGGTGGAGACAATCCTGGGGGTGAAGGCGGTGAAGGTGGATCCACATACCAGGCAAGTGGCCCTGGCCGACGCTCGCCGGGTGGAATACGACGACCTGCTGGTGGCTACCGGCTCCTCCACCGATGTCCCTGACCTTCCGGGTCGTGACCTGCCCGGCGTTCTCACCCTGTACACCGCAGAGGAAGCCCGTCACCTCTGGGAAGCGGCGCGGGAGGCTGAGAAGGTAGCCATCGTCGGTGCCGGCCTCATCGGCATTCAGGCCGTGGATGCTTTGTGGCAGCGGGGCAAGAGGGTGACCCTCATCGAGGTGATGGATCGACTCATGCCCAAGGTGCTGGATCGGGAAGGGGCGAGGATCCTGCAAGCCCACCTGGAAGCGCAGGGGATCGAGATCCACCTCCGCGACATGGTGGCCCGGATCGAGGGGGGTGAGGAGAAATGCCTGGTCCTGACCTCTGGAGACCGGGTGGAGGCGGAGGTGATCCTCTTGGCCACGGGGGTCAGGCCCAATGTGGATCTGCTGGAAGGCAGCGGGGTGGAGGTCGCCGAGGGGGTGCTGGTGGACGAGGGCTGCCGCACCAGCGTGGAGGGTGTCTACGCCGCCGGCGATGTGGCCCAGGGGCCCGATCCCGTCACCGGGGAGCACCGGGTGGTGGCCACCTGGCTGAACGCCGTTGAGCAAGGTCGAGTGGCCGGGTTGAACATGGCCGGAGTGAAGGCCACCCACCAGCGGGGGGTGCGAGCTAACCTGGTCACCTCTGCCGGCCTCCCCGTTTTCACCGCCGGCTGGGTGACCGAAGGGGTTGGGCTCGGGCCTGCTGCGAGTGCTTGCGAGGAGTTCGCCCTCAGGCGGAACGGCCATTACCGCAGGCTCCTCTTCGCCGACAACGCCCTGGTGGGGGCCGTGTTGGTGGGCGAGGTGGACGAGGCGGGGCTTTTGCTCAACTACATCGAGCGGGGGGCGATGCCAGCGAGGCTAAAGGAAGAGCTTCAACGCCGCTCGGCTTTCGCGCTCCAGGCCCGGGTCCTCTCGACGCGGCTCTAAGCAATCCCAAGATTGGTCCAGGCGCCGTCCTTTATGCGGCGTCTAACCACAATAACGGACCAAAGGTGACAACCCTGGGTAGCATCGCAAAAAGTTGACATTTTCGTTGAGCTTTTCCTTTGCGCACCGCCGTAAAACAGGCGGTGCTGGAAGACTTCGTTATGCAAGTTCGAAGATGACAGACCTATCCCTAACCGAGCGTCTGGCTGACTTCCTCACCGCCACCCGGCCTGCCGACCTCCCTCCATCCGTCCTCGATGCCGCCAAGTACTTCACCCTGGACTGGCTGGGATCGGCCATGGCAGGGACGAGGACGGAGCCCGGGCGGATGCTCCTGGACTATGCCGCCAGTCAGGCGGGGCAGGGCGCCACGGTCATCGGCCTGGGTGAGCAGAGGAACGCCGACCTGGCAGCTCTGACCAACGGTGGTCTCTCCCACATCGTGGAGATGGACGACCTGCACCGGGCCTCGGTGCTCCACCCGG
>JBHIEC010000188.1:0-4563 GCA_046760425.1 Anaerolineae bacterium | reverse complement strand
TTCAGGTCGGCCACACTGACCATTCTGGAGGAGGTGGGTATCCACTGTCCTTCGGAGAAGGCGCTGAACATCTACGCCGAGCACGGGGCGCAGGTGGATTTCGACCGCCAGATCGTCAAACTGCCGCCCGATGTGGTGCTGGAGGCCATGTCCCATGCACCACGGTATTACACCATGGGGGCGCGACTGCCGGCCTTCGATCTCAAGCTCGACGGGACGGCCATGTACTGCGCCACCGATGGCAGCGGGACAGAGACGATTGATTTCGAGACCCGCCAGCGGCGCGCTTCGACAAAGGAGGACGTGGGCAAGGCGGCCCGCATAGCGGACTATCTGCCGTCCATGGCCTTCTACTGGCCGATGGTCAGCGCCCAGGATTACGGCAAAACGGCGCCGCTGCACGAACTGGATGCCTCGTTCAACAACACCGTCAAGCACGTGCAGAGCGAGACGCTGATGGGGGAGAGGACGGCCTGGTATGCCGTGGAGATGGCCAAGGTCGTTGCGGGCGACGAGGAAACCATGCGCCAGCGATCGCCTCTCTCATCGCTGATTTGCAACATCGCCCCCCTGGCTCAGGACAAGGGCGGCCTGGAATCGGCGCTGGTCTTCGCCGAGGCCGGCCTGCCGGTGGGCTTCATGTCCATGGCCACTGCTGGCTCGACCGCGCCGGCCACCATCGCCGGCACCATCGCCGTCGCCGACGCCGAGATGGTATCGGCTATGGTGCTGGTCCAGATGGCCCACCCCGGCGCGCCGACCTACCACTCGATGATGCCCGGCATCATGCATCCACATACAGGGGATTTCCTGGGCGGCGAGTGGGATGCGGGTTGGTTCAATCTAATAGGGACGGAACTGGCCCACCTATGGGGCGTGCCTACACTGGCCGCCATCGGCACGGAGGCCGCAGCACTAGACTGGGACTCCGCCGTGGGAATGGCCGCCAATATACTGATGTGTGCCTTCTGTGGAGCGGAAACAGCCAGCGGCCTGGGGCTGCGGGAAACCTGCACGCTGCTCTACCCTGAGGCGCTGCTGCTGGACAATGAAAGCTATGAGACGGCGCGCTTTTATGCATCGAGCTTCGATTTTGACCCGAAGGAGTTCGCGCTGGATGTGATCAAGGCTGTGGGACCACGTGGCCACTTCCTGGCCCAGAAACACACCCGCCAGCAGATGCGCCAGTGGGAGCTTTCGGAGCTAATGCATCAGCCTAAGCCTGGTGGCGGCTATCGGGATCCGATCGAGGTGGCCCGAGAGAAGACGGACTGGATTCTGGAGAACCACCATCCGCAGCCATTGGAGGAGGCGCAGCGGAGGGAATTGACCCGAATCCTTCAGGCAGCGGAGCGGGAGATGAATCCGTAAACTCGTAGATTCGGAAATTCGTAGATTCGTAAACTCGTAAGCAGGTCTGCGAATTCGCGAATCTACGAAGTTACGAATCCACGAATCACGAGTCTACCAGGGAGGCAAGCTGTGCGAACCGTGTTGCAGGTACTTTCCGAAGACGAGCGAGCGCAGGTTCACGAACGCACGCTGAGCGTTCTGGCTAAAACCGGCCTGCGGGTGGACACGGCCCAGGGCCGTCGGATCCTCAAGGACGCCGGGGCGGAGGTGGACGAGAACACCAACCTCGTGCGCTTCCCACGCGCCCTGGTCGAGGAGTCCCTTCGATTGGTGCCCAGGAACTTCACCCTGGGAGCGCGCCGGCCAGGCTGGGACCTGCCCATGAACAGCGGCGATTGCACGCTGCTCATAGACGGCGAGGCCATGTTCGTCCTCGATCGGGAGACGGGAGAGCGCCGGCCCGGCACCACCCAGGACTGGCTGGAGGCGACCCGTCTTATTGACGCGCTGGATGAGATCGGCGTCTACTGGAACATGATCGAAGCCAGCGATTGGGGCGACACGATGGCCGACTACGTCCGATACTTGCGCGATGTCTTCGGCAACTTCTCCAAGCACGTGCAGGACTCGACCAGCAGTCCAGAGCAGGCTCCGTGGCTGCTGGAGGTGCTGCAGGTGATCTTCGGCGATATGGAGACCATCCGCCGCCAGCATCCGTTGTCGTTCCTGCTGTGCCCGCAGTCGCCGCTGGTCATCGAAGGGCCGTACACCGACGCCTACCTGGCCCTGCTGGGCTGGGACATCCCGGTAGCGGTCATGCCCATGCCGCTGATGGGGGCCACGGCTCCAGGCAGCCTGATCTCCACCGTGGTTCAGGGCAACTGTGAGGTGCTGGCCATGCTGTGCCTGGTGCAAGCCGCCGCACCGGGCACCCCGTTCATCTACGCCCCCGCCCTGGCAACGATGGACCCCCGCTCCGGACGCTACAGCGCGGGCGCCATCGAGAACGGGCTGCTGAGCGTGGCCGCCGTGGAGATGGCCCGTTACTACGGCCTGCCGGTGGAGGCTTCGGGCGGGGGGGCGGATCACTACGTCCCCGGCATCCAACCTGGCTACGAGCGAGCCCTAGGCACCTTGCTGCCGGTACTGTCCTGGCCAGACATCCTGGTGGGGCCCGGCCTGCTGGGCGGTTCGATGGTCCTCAGCCTGGAGCAACTGCTGATGGACGTGGAGGTCTTTCGGATGTGCAAACGCGCTCGCCAGGGCATCGCGTCGGACGAGGACAGATGGCTGGAGGACGTGATGGATCGTATCGGGCCGGGCGGCAGCTTCATAGCCGAGCGTTCCACGGTGGACGGCATCCGAGGTGGGGAGTGGTACGTCCCGCAGCTTGGCTGGCACGATACGTTTGAAGCATGGGAGTCCGCTGGCAGGCCCACCCTGCTCGAAGAAGCTCGCCAGAGGGTGGATCACATCCTGGCGACCCATCGGCCGTTGCCCCTCGACGAGGATGTGGAGCGGGAACTCGACCACATCGAGAAACGCGCCCGGGAAACCTGACAGGGAGTGATCATGTTCAACAACAAGCTAGCAATTCGCAATGCCAACGTCATCACCATGAATCCACAACAGCCACGGGCCGAGGCGCTGGCGGTGCGCAACGGGCGCATCGTCGCCGTGGGGACGTGGGATGACGTTGCCTCCCACGCCGAGGGCCTGACGGTGCTGGACCTGACCGGCAAGACAGTGCTGCCCGGTTTCATTGACACCCACGCTCACTTTCTGTGGACCGCCCTGAGCCTGGCTGCGCTGGACGTGAGCGAGGCCAACGATCACGCGGCCCTGCAGGCCATCGTCCGCCAGGCCGTCGCCGAGACGCCGCCGGGCGAGTTGATCTTGGGCATGGGCTTCACCGAATACGCCCTGGACACCAAAAGGTTCAGCCCCATCATCGAGGTCCTGGACGCGGTTGCCCCCGACAACCCGGTGTACCTGATTGGTGTCACCGGCCATGCCTCCGCCGTGAACACTCGCGCCCTCGAGCTTCTGAACGCGCCCGAGGGCACGCCCGGCGTGATGCGTGATGCCAATGGCCAGCCCAATGGCTTGCTGGCAGGTGAAGCCAACAATCTGGCCTTCGACAGGTTTAGGGAGCATTTCGGCGCCAGCGAGAAGGCCGCCCAGATGATCGGCCGGGCGATAGAAAAGGCCCATTCGGTGGGCATCACCACCCTGCATGCCCTGGAGGGTGGACTCGCTGGCGGCGACGAGGCGGTGGAGGAGTTCCTGGCCGCCATGCCCACTCTGCCGCTTCGCTTCGTGCTCTACTACCAGACGATGGACGTGGACAGGGTGATTGACTTGGGCCTGCCGCGCATTGGCGGCTGCATCCTCCTGGACGGTGACGTCGGCCCGCATACCGCAGCCCTATCTGAGCCCTACGCCGACGACCCGGACTGCTACGGCACGCTGTACCATCCGCAAGAGGAGATTGATGCCTTTGTGCTCCAGGCGCACCAGGCGGGGTTGCAGGTGGCTATGCACGCCGTCGGCGACGCGGCGGTGGAGCAGGCCCTCAATGCCTACGAAAAGGCACTGGCCACTCATCCCCGCGATGACCACCGCCATCGGATTGAGCATTGTGAGGTCATCCGCGAAGACCAGATCCAGCGGGCGCAACGGTTGGGGGTGGCTCTGGCCATCCAGCCGCCTTTCAACCACTACTGGCCCCATACCGAGTACTATCCCACCCTGGGCGAGGAGCGCGCCTGGAAGGCCGACCCCGTGCGCACCCTGATGCGTCCGGGCTTGCTGGTCGCTGGCGGCTCCGACAGCACCGTCACGCCGCTGGGGCCGCTGATCGGCGTGCACGCTGCTGTCAACCATTCCAATCCGGCCGAGCGGGTGAGCGTGCAAGAGGCACTGGAACTCTACACCATCAACGCCGCTCGCATCGCCTTCGAGGAGCGGGAAAAGGGCTCGCTGGAGGTGGGCAAGCTGGGCGATTTCGTCGTGCTGGGTGAAGATCCCTTTGAGGTCGAGCCCGGTCGCATTAAAGACATCCCTGTGGAGATGACCGTGATCGGGGGCGACATCGTGTACACGATGGGCGAAGGTCCTACATGATTGGGCGAAAGTCCTACATGATGGGCGAGGGTCTCCCGACCGAGCCCTTCCGCCTTCGGTCAGAGACCTCGGCGATCAAAGGCT
>JBHIEC010000187.1:0-4564 GCA_046760425.1 Anaerolineae bacterium | reverse complement strand
AAGCCGAAGGGTTTGGTCGAGGCGGCCTCGATCACCTCCCAGAGGTCAATTCCCATCCGCTCCGCCAGGAGGGCCAGCTCGTTGACCAGGGCGATGTTGACGCTGCGGTAGATGTTCTCCAGGAGCTTGGTCATCTCCGCCGCCCGGGGCGAGGAGACGACGTGCACCTCAGGGGTGAGGTGAGCCAGAAGCTGGCGGGCCAGCTCGGCGCAAGGGGCTGTCAGCCCCCCCACCACCTTGGGCGTGTTCCTGACGGTGTGCACCCTGTCGCCGGGGTTGATCCGTTCCGGGGAGAAGGCCAGATGGAAGTCCTCTCCCGCCACCAGCCCCGAGCCCTCCAGGATGGGCAGCACCACCTCCTCGGTGGTGCCGGGATAGGTGGTGCTCTGCACGATGATCAGTTGCCCCGGCCTGAGCCGGGGGGCGATGCCTTCAGCGGCGGCCACGACGTAGGACAGATCCGGCGTCTTCATGGTGCTGAAGGGCGTGGGGACGCAGATGAGGGCCACGTCCATGTCCCGCAGCACGTCGTAGTCGCTGGTGGCTTGCAGACGACCCTCCTCAACCAGGTGGGCCACGTCCTCGCTGGCCACATCGCGAATGTAGCTCTCCCCCCGCCGCAGGGCCTGAACCTTGCCCTCGTCCACATCCAGGCCCGTGACCGGGAAGCCGACCCGGGCCAGCTCCACGGCCAGGGGCAGCCCCACATAGCCCAGGCCGATGACGCACACCCGGGCCGTCCTATCCGCGATCTTGCGTTCCAGATCCATCTATGCCCCTTTCCCCCGGTTGAAACCCCCGACGATATTGCTAGGTCAGCAGTGACACTCCCCCCACCTATCAGTGGGGGCTTCTGACTTGTTCCAGCTTCCACAGGGCGATCAAGCCGGCCAGGGCCACCATGCCCCCCACGGTGTAGGCCTCGGCCAGACCAGCCTGGGTCAGGAACATAGCCAGCACCCCCAGGACGAAGCAGACCAGGTAGAGGGCCATCACCGCCTCACGGTGGGACCAACCCAGAGCCACCAGGCGGTGGGAGACGTGGTCCCTGCCCGGATGGGTGAGGGGGTTGAGGCCCCGGCGCAGGCGGGAGATGACCACCAGGGTGGTGTCGAAGATAGGCAAGCCCAGGACCAGCACGGGGATCATCCAGGTCACGGCCGGCACGTTGGCCGGAAAGCGCAGCTTGATGCCCACGGCGGCCAGGACAAAGCCTAAGAACAGGCTGCCGCCATCACCCATGAAGATGCTGGCGGGGTTGAAGTTGTAATAAAGGAAACCCAGGCAGGCGCCCAGGAGAGCTGCGGCCAGGCTACCCACCAGGTACTGGCCGCTCATGGCCGCCAGCAGCAGGAAGAAGGCGGCGGCGATGGCCCCCACCCCACCCGAGAGGCCATCCATGTTGTCCAGGAGGTTCAGGGCGCTGCTGATGCCCACCACCCAGAGGACCGTGACAGCCAGATTCAGGGCGGGGTGCGGCAGAAAGGTGACCCGCACGCCGGAGGCCCAGAGGATCAAGGCCGCCACGGGCTGCCCCACGGCCAGTTTGAGCAGTGGGTGGACCCTCCCACGGTCGTCCCAGACACCGAAGAAGGAGATGATGGTGGCTCCCAGAAGGATGCCCACCGCCTGGGAGATGTAGAAGCGGTCGCCGAAGAGGAGCAGGGCCAGGATGAAGGCGGCGTAGATGGCCGCACCCCCCAGAAGAGGCATGGGGGTGATGTGAATCTTACGGGCCTGGGGATAGTCCAGGGTGCCCGTGCGCAGGGCTAACCAGCGGGCGACCGGCGTGCCCGCCACGGCAAAGGTCAGCGCCGCAGCGAAGATGAGCATGTAGTTGGTCATGATGGGGATTAGGGGTCTGGCCCCTACTGTTTCCTCCTTTCCAGGTTTTCGACGAAAGCCTCCAGAACCTGATCGCCTGGAGCCAGTTCCAGGGCCCTCCTGGCCTCCGCCAGGGCCTGGTCGAGGCGACCCAACTGCTGGTAAAGGATGGCCAGGTTGCGGTGGCTGGCCAGATCGTTAGGCGACAACTCGATGACCTTGAGGTTCTCTTCCACCGCCTTCTCCAACTCCCCCTGCTGAGCGTAGACGAAGGCTAGGGCGCTGTGGGCCTCGACGGACCGGGGATTCAATTCCAGAGCCTTTTGATAGGCCTCCTCGGCCTGATCCCACTTTTTCTGTGTGCGATAGAGCTCGCCCAGCCGGACGTAGGTCTGGTCGAACTGCTGATCCAGACCCAGAGAGTACTGATACTTCTCCAGGGCCTTATCGTAGTCCCCCATGATATAGTAGGTCCAGCCCCACTCGTTGTAGAGGTGGGCCGTGTTGGGGCTGAGTTGCGTGGCCTGGCGATAGTAATTCAGGGATTTGTTCAGCCTCTGAACCCGTTCCTGGGGATCAGTGGTCAACTGCCCCCAGGCCTGATACAGGCGGGCCAGGTTGGCCGTGTGGTCAGGGTTGAGGGGGTTCAGTTCCTGTGCCTTCTCCAGGATCTCCCGGTCCTGCTCGAGCAGAGCCCGCTGCTGCGCCGCATCTGTGGTCCTCTTGGCCTTCTCCAGCAGAGCCCCCCCTAAGAAGAGATAATAGCGGTCCTGATCCGGAGCCAGCTTCAAGGCGCGGGTGTAGTACTCGATGGCGGCGTCATATTCCCCCCGCTTCTGAAACCCGACCGAGGCCTGCTTGTAGTAGATGTCGGCTTTGACCACGTTGACGTTGGTCATGAAGATGAGCACCACGGTGCCGGCCGCCAGGAGGGGGTAGAGCCAGCCGCTGAGCCCGCGCCAGAAGGCCAAGGGGAGGGGCTCCCTCCTGAGCAGGATCAAGGCCAGGATGAAGGTGGCGGCGAAGAGGAAGAGGTAATAGAGGACAGGGGCATTGGCGATGTCGTTCCCAGGCGCCATGACAACGACCTGGGCCATACGGAACAGGAAGAACCACCCTCCGGAGACCAGGGCGTAGATCAGCGTCGCCCCCAGCCACTGCGTGCCTGTCAGACCGGTGTTCCTGCCCGTCTCCGCCATGCTGATAGCCCCGGCGAAAAGCCAGGTGAGAGCGAAGAGCCAGAGCATGCTGGGGCTGAAGCTCACCCCCACGCCGAAGAAATCGAAGGCCATGGTCATCAGGATCAGACCGGCCAGCAGGGAGTAGGGGAACAAGGGGCCCTGCCACAGACCCCCCAGGCCCCGCGTGTCCCGAGCGGGCCTGGGCGCCCGCCTGCCCGCCCGTCGTCGCCGACGCCGTCGGTTGGGCGCCCTGGGTGGCGAGACCTTGCCGGGAGTCGCCACCAGGGCGGGCCTCTCCTGGTACAGGAAGCCAGCGATGACCAACAGGGCGGCGTAGACCCAGAAGTAGGTGCGGGTGGCGGCGATGGCGATGCCGAAATGGATCTCGATGAAGTGGGCCACGATGGCGGCGAAGAGGGCGACGAGGAGGAGCTGGTGGGGATGCCCACGGCTCTCCTGATCCCGGGCGAGGAGTGCAGAGATGGCCAGGTAGACGAACAGGCCCACCATCATCCCTGCAGGCAGAGCCACGCCGAAGAAACGCCACGTGCCATCGGCTAGGCGGAAGCCCAGGACGGCCAGGAGCCCGAAGATGATCCACAGGGCGAAGAAGCCGTTCCGTTGCCGGGACGTCCGGATCAGCCCCAGCCACTTCAGCCCGTAGTAGAAGAGGCTGCTGAAGAGCAGGAGGTAGGCGACGAAGCCCACCAGGCCGGTGATCACCAAGGCGTCGAAGGTCTCGTTGTGGGCACGATCCGGCGAGGCGCGGCGGCGCTCGTAGTGGGCCAGGTCCGGGGGATAGTAGGGGTTATAGGCCACGTGCATGGTCTCCGGCCCATAGCCGATGAGCGTCCGCAGGGGATCGGCGGTGACGAGCCTGACCGTCCCCTCCCAGATCAGGACCCGCACCTTGCCCGTGCCTGCCTCCGTCTCGAAGATCTTGCCCAGGCGCCCGATGTAGGGCATGTCCTTGATGGGCGCCAGGGGGGTGTGGGGCAGGTTCAGGACGACCAGGAAGAGGGCCAGGACGACGGCCACGCCGATGATCCCCAGGGTGAGCCCCCGTGCCCTTCTGGCCAGAGCCAGGAAGAGGGTGAAGAAGAAGACACCGCCCATGAGACCCAGCCACGGCCCACGACTCTGGGAGAAGAAGATACAGGCCAACTGAGCGATCAGAACGAAGATGTAACAGGCCGCGAGAACGAAATGGGAGACAACGTCCTCCCGGTCGGCCAGGATGGCGCTCAGGGAGTCAACCAGCCGCGCCAGCGTCAGGGGCACAACCATGATCAGGTAGGCGGCGACAAAGATGGAGTTACCCATGGAGGAGGCAACGCGGGTGGTGACGTCCCCCAGCCAGGGCAGGGGATCGAGCCCATAGTGCTGGACGACGCCGTACAGGGCGATGGGCAGGCTGACCAGGATCATGGTAGTGATCAGGCGATCCAGTTGCTCCCGGGTGCGCAGAGTGCTCAGGGTCAGGAAGAAGACGACCATGTAGGACAGGGTGGTGTAGGTGCCCTGCAGCCGCTCGTAGGAGCCCCACAGGCTGAGGCGGG
>JBHIEC010000186.1:0-4603 GCA_046760425.1 Anaerolineae bacterium | reverse complement strand
ATAGACGGCCAATAGGGATTGGCCATCTGCGGGAAATAGGCTAAGGGTTCTTGGGTCGCTCACCCAGCTTGACCGGAATCCGCAGTTCTTCTCCTTCGCGGAGGATGGTCAACTCCACCGTCTGTCCTACCCTGGTCTCCTTGCTCAGATAGGTGATCAGCTCGTCGAAATCCTGCACCTCGTGACCATCAATAGCGATGATGATGTCCCCGCCAACCCGCACCAGGCGGCCCTCTATCTCCATCTCTCGGGTGCCGCCCCGCAGGCCGGCGCGGGCTGCGGGGCTGTCGGGGACGACCTGAGCGATGAGCACGCCTTTGGTCGTGGGGAGGCCCAGTTCATCCGCCACATCAGCCACGCGGAAGAATCGGTTGGAGACGATGCCCAGCCAGGGATGGCGGAAGCGCCCCTGCTCGATGAGCGCCGGTACCACCCGCTTCACCGTGTCCACAGGCACGGCGAAGCCCACCCCCGTCGAGACGCCCGTCTCGGAAAAGATGAGGGTGTTGACCCCGATGACCTGGCCCTGGGAGTCCAGGAGCGGCCCGCCGGAGTTGCCAGGGTTGATGGGCGCATCAGTCTGGATCAGGTCCGGCATGGAGTAGCCGCCCATCGTGGGGATGACCCGCCCCAGGGCGCTGATGATGCCCACCGTCATCGTCCTTTCGAAGCCGAAGGGGTTACCAATGGCGATGGCCCGCTGGCCCACCTGGAGGGCGCTGGAATCCCCCAGTTCCACAGGATGCAGCATTTCCGGCGCCATATCCACCTGGATGACAGCCAGATCGCTATCCGGATCGGTACCCACGACCCGGGCTTCCGCCTGGGTGGCGTCGGAGAAGGCCACGGTAATGCGGCGGGCGTTCTCCACCACGTGGTTGTTGGTCACGATGTGCCCTTCCTTGTCCAGTACAAACCCCGAGGCGGTGCCCTGCCGGGAGGAGAAGAAACCGCTTCCACCGGTCACGCTGATGTTGACCACCGAAGGACTGACCCGCTTATAGATGTTGATCAGAAGCTGCTCCTCCGCGTCCCTGCCTCGCCCGGTCACAAAGGGCGTGGGAGTGGGTTCCACGCGGCCCAAGGTGGCCGTGGGCAACGCCGTGGCGGTGGCCGTGGGCTGCGAAGCCAGGCGGGGCAGGGAGAACAGGTTGCAGCTCAGGAGGCCCAGAACCAGCAAGCCGATCAAGAACGGTGTTCGCAAATCCCTTGTCATATTTTCCCCCTTCTGTACTCAGCCAGTTCGCGGAATAGCTCCTTCTCCCGGTCCGTCAGCTTCCGGGGTAGCTGGACCTCCACCTTAGCATACAGGTCACCTCGCCGCTGGTGATCCCGCAAGTGAGGCATACCCTGGCCTCTGAGGCGGAAGGTTCTGCCGTTCTGGGTCTCTGCGGGAATCTTGAGCATGAGGTCGCCCTTGAGGGTGGGCACCCTGACCTCGCCCCCCAGGAGGGCGGTGTAGAGGTCAACGGGCACCTGGCAATAGAGGTCATCGCCCCGGCGCTCGAAAGTGCGGTGGGGGGCCACCTTCACCCGCAGGTACAGATCCCCCTTGGGCCCGCCGCCGATCCCCGCCCCCCCCTCGCCGGCCACCCTCACCCGGGACCCGGTATCAACACCGGGCGGGATCTTGACCTCCAGGCGGCGACCATCCTTCTGCAGCAGCCGGGTGGTGCCGTGGAAGGCCTCCTCCAGAGTGATCTCCACCTCCTGCTCGATGTCCTGACCCCGGCGAGGAACTGACCGCGCGCCCCAGGTTCCCGAGCGGGGTCCAGCGCCCATACCGCCGAAGATGCGCTGGAAGAAGTCGGAGAAGCCGCCCAGATCGCCGAACAGGTCGTCCAGGTCTTCCAGGGTGCCATACTGCACGTGTATCCGCCCACCTCCCGGTGTAGCGAACCACTGGCTCCAGTCGAAGTCCTGGGGCCGGCCGCCCACGCGCTGCCACTGGTACCAACTGGCGCCCAGTTGATCGTACTTTCGCCGCTTCTCCGGGTCGCTCAGGACTTCGTAAGCCTCGTTGATCTCCTTGAAGCGCTCCTGAGCCGAGGGGTCGCCCGGGTTGATATCGGGGTGGTGTTTGCGGGCCAGCCGGCGGTAGGCCTGCTTGATCTCCTTCTGGGTGGCCTTCCTGTCCACCCCCAAAATCTTGTAATAGTCTTTGTACTCCATCGAACCTCACGCTCCGTCGGGGACTCAGCGTCCCTGCTATGCAAAGCTGGCTCCAGACTAACGACTGGCGGGCTTGGCCACCCGCACCTTGGCCGGCCGCAGCAACTGGCCACGATACAGGTATCCCTTCTGCACCTCAGCCACCACCGTGTCCTCTGGCTCATCGCTGAGCACCACCTCCACAGCCTCGTGCAGACGGGGGTCAAAGGGGTGGCCCACGGCCTTGATAGCCTCCACGCCTTCCTGGGCCAGCAGTTTCTGGAGGCCACGATAGGTGATCTCCACCCCCTCCTGGAGGCCATCCCCGGCCTGCCCGTGATGACGCGCCAGGCTCAGAGCCCGCTCCAGGTTATCAGCCACCTCCAGGAAGCGACGCAGGAGTTCTCGCTTCCCCTCTTGGATCCGCTGCTCATAGGTGCGCTCCAGCCGCTTCCTGACGTTTTCCATCTCCGCCATGGCCCGCACGTACTTGTCCCAGTGCTCGTCGGCTTCCCGGCGGGCCGTGGCCAGCTCTTTCTCGAACTCCTCGATGATCTTCTGGTCCACCGTCTTCTGTGGTCTGTCCTCCTCTTGCTTTTGGACGACAGGGACCTGGATTTTGTGATGCATGGATGGTGTTATCTCCTGATTCTAGGGCGGGGCGGCAAGGGAACCGCATCAGGGCCGAGCCTGCCTCACCTATCATTTAGTGCGAATATATTATAGCACTTGAGCCAATATTTGTCAAGTTTGCTAAAGCATAAATACTAAATAACTCTATAATTTTGAGAGAAGGCTCTTGACAAACTGGGTGAAATATGCTATAATCAGGCTTGAAAGGAGGGAAACAAGGTGATCAGAGAGCAGGCCGCAACCATACCGAGATATGTGATCAGTGTTGCCTCTCGCTTGGTTGGCGTTCCCCCTCACACCTTGCGCTCCTATGAGAGGGCCGGTTTGATCCAGCCGGCGCGCACCGAGGGCCAGATTCGCCTCTATTCTGACGCTGACATCGAAGTGATCACGCGCATCATCGAGCTCTCGGAGCAGGGGATCAACCTGGCGGGCATTAAGGTCATTCTGGAGATGGAAAAGAGGGCCAAGGGGAAGGCATAGCCGAAATCAGGGAATGGAGGGGGCCTGACAACCGAGCTTACAACGATCAAGGAGGATATGAGACATGGGTTTGACGAGATGGGAGCCTTTCAGGGATCTGATCTCTCTGCGGGAGGCCATGGATCGGCTCTTTGAGGAGAGCTTCGTCCGCCCGCCCAGGCGGGGATGGCTGATCCCCTGGGAGGTCGAGGAACTGCCCATTGACATGTACGAGACCGAGGACCACGTGGTGGTCAAGACAGCCGTGCCTGGCGTCAAGCCTGAGGACATTGACATCACCATCACAGGCGATACTCTGACCATCAAGGGTGAGACCAAGGCTGAGGAGGAGATCAAGCGCGAGAACTACATCCGCCAGGAGCGTCGCTACGGGGCCTTCTCCCGCTCCGTCTCCCTGCCGGCTGGCCTTGAGACCGACCAGGCGGAAGCGACCTTCGAGAACGGCATCCTGACCCTGACCATCCCCAAGGCCGAGGAGGTCAAACCCAAGGTCATAAAGGTCAAGGCCAGATAGCGAAGCCTTCGGCTGGGCTCAGCCGAAGGCTCGCCGAAGTCTCAACCGAAAGGTAGAGGAGCAGCGCTGCTCCTCTACCTGCAAGCGCTCGCAGCACCATTGCTATAGCTTGTGTTGGGCTCGAGCGCTTGCGGCCCACAGAGCACTTATCTTCAGAATGCAATTCGGTGGAAGCGGCCAACCGCTGTCAGGCGGTTGCTGTCTTCCTGAAACGATCATATCGAGAAGCGACAAAAAACGAGATGGCGAAGGATATTGAGGAGCGAGGGCAGAGCGCAACCCAACAGCTCTTAGCTAGAGGGAAAAAGCAAGGGTACGTCACCCTTAGCGATATAATGGAGCTCTTCCCCCAGGCCGAAGAGGATCTGGCGCAACTGGAAGATCTCTATCTCATGCTGTATGAGGCCGGGATCGAGATCTCCGACGATGAGAAGGAGCCGGCGCCAACCCCAGAGGCCGTGGAAGAGGGCATCCCGGTCGAGGGAGACTTCGATCTGAGCGAGATAGACAGTGATGATGCCATCAGCTTATATCTTAAAGAGGTGAGTAATATCCCGCTTCTGACGGCCGAGGAGGAGGTGGCGTTGGCCAAGCAGATGGAACGGGGCCGGTTGGCGTTGCGGCGCCTGGCCCGCAACGGCCACGATCCCCAGGAGCGGGAGCGGCTGGAGCGGGAGATCCAGGCCGGAGATGCGGCGCGCAAGAACCTCATCCAGGCCAACTCCCGCCTGGTGATCAGCATGGCCAAGAAGTACATGGGCCAGGGGGTGCCCTTCCTCGACCTCATCCAGGAGGGCAACCTGGGCCTCATGAAGGCCGTGG
>JBHIEC010000185.1:0-4725 GCA_046760425.1 Anaerolineae bacterium | reverse complement strand
CAGGTTGGTCAGCAGCGCCCGGGGGATATCCCCTTCGTTCACCCGGGGATCAAAGATGGAGACGTCGCGGGGATGACCGCTGAAGAGCCAGGGGTGTTCCCAGAAATAATGGCCCAGGGGCAGGAGGAGGACGACGGCGATCAATCCCACCAGGGCCAGGCCTCCCAGGTAGCGCCGGGCCTGCGCCCGATGGCTGAGGGCGCGGTACAGGGCGAAGGGCGCCAGAACCAGGGGCAGCAGGCGGGCGGCCGGGTGGGCATAGACGGCCGCGGCCAGGAAGATGCCACTGACCGTAAGGTAAAGGTATGGGCGCCGTCTAGCCTCCAGCCCTTGCCAGAAGCCGTAGAAGGTCAGGATGGTCAAGGGGGGCAGAAGGATGGCGCGGATGGCATAGCGGCTGAAGTGGATGTGCCAGTAGGAGAGGGCCAGGAAGGCAGCGGTCAACGTCGCCACCCGGCGAGGCTGGTGGGGGAGAAGAGCCCGCACCAGAACATAGGTCAGGGCGATGGTGGCCACGCCGGCTACGGCCGAGGCCAGCCGCAGGGCGAAGACGTTGGGACCCAGGCCGGCCACGAAGAGGGCCTGCCAGTAGGTGTACAGGGGCTCGCGGCCGCCATTGGCCGGGAAGAAGATCTGCCACTCACCCTCCAGAACGTGAACGGCATCAATGACATTGTAGGCTTCGTCGAACTGGAAGCCGGGCGGCACTAACCCCAGGCGGTAGAAGCGCAAGGCCGCGCCCAGGATCAGGATGATCAGCAGGGTGACCATCGCCCGCGCCCTCTCTCGTCTCAGGCCGCTGATTCTCATGGTCACCTCTCAGTCAGCCAGGGGTGTCGTAGCGGGTTCCGGGTGAGGACCCACCCCACCAGACAGACGACGGCGTAGCAGGCCAGCAACGCCATAGGCGGCACCAAGGGCACCCGGTAGCGGACGGTGCTGTCGTAGACGAGGGTGACAGCGATCTGGGTCAGGATCACCCCATAGAGTAACAGGCGCTGATGGAGATGCCAGCGTGGGTAGAGGAAAAGACCCAGCACGCTGAGACCCATGATCAACCGCCACATGATCGGGTCCCCTGGCACGCGCATCGGCTTGTGAGCAATGGTGTATTCCTCACTCACGTGGAACATGAGCTGTTCGAATTTCCTCCTCAGGATCATGGGGATGTCCTCCGGGTATCGCCGTAGGTAATCGAAGGCGACCTGGTAGTAGCGCTTTTCTTGCTCCAGCTCCGGGAGACCGGAGTGCCCGATGCGATCGCGGGCATCCTTGAGCGTGGGGTCCTTGGAAGCACCCCCCTTGAGCAATCCGCGCCAGAAGGTGATGCCCCCGTGGGTTGAAATCAGCACCGGCTTCCCGTGGATCTGATAATTCTTCACCAGGATGGGCCCCATGGTGAGGGCCAATGCCAGTAATAGCAGACCGATGTTGGTCCACATCCGGCGGCGGAATGGCCTGGAGAAGAGCAACCAGGCCAGCAGGAGGGGGATCATGGGCAAGCCGACCGGGCGGGTGATGGTCGCCAGGCCCAGGCCCACCCCGGTCAGGAACACGGCCCGCTTGTCCCCATCCTGCGCCGCCACCAGCGCCATCCAGATGAACAACAGCAAGAGAAAGATGAACAGGGTCTCGGAGAGGAGCCAACCCGTGAACTGGATCAGCAGGCCGTACCCGGCCATTAACAAGGCCGCCAGCGCACCCACCAGCCGTCCGAAGACCAGTCGGCCGATGCCGTACAGCAGCCCACAGGACACTGCCCCCAGAAGGGCCTGGGCCACCCGTACGGCCTGGTAGTTGTGGCCGGAGACCTTGTAGATGAGCCCCATGAACAGAGGGTAGCCAGGCGGCCGATAGGTGAACGATCCCAGCGGATGATAGATGTACTTGCCCTTTTCAGTCCGTCCTTCGTTCAGGGCGAAGCTCCAGGCGTACTTGTCGTAGGTGTGCTCGTCGCTCTCCGGCGCCGATTGGTTGGACATGGCCACCTGGAGCCGTGGGATCAGGGCGATGCCGATGACGAGCAGGACGATCAGAATGTCAATGCGCGAGCGTTGATGCACGGTCGCTCCCCTCTATGCGGGATACTCTCTACCGGCCTATTCTAGTCCATGAATCCAGAACCGGGACCCGAGAGGCAGCTTCCTCTTCTGGGGCCAAGTGGTCTCCCTCTTAAGTGTTGGTGCTGTCGGGGTAGTCATTGCGAGCGCAGCGAAGCAATCTCCTGCACCTGAAGGGGATTGCTTCCCCTCGACTTCGCTCGGGACAGGCGTCGCTCTGCTCCTCGCAATGACAAAGAACAACTCGTTTGTGGACAACAACGCTCTACAGGGAGACCACCTGGGGCCAGAAACCGGGTTTTTCTCTGACAGAGAGCGCTGCGCGGCGAATGGCCCTCGCCTGAAAGCGGAAAGTACTTTTCCCAGGCAAAAACCCGGTTTCTCTGGTTCCATGTAGGTCAGATGGCACCTTCTGACTGACGCCGACCGATCTCATTCACTGCCAGCAGCGAGGCGGACAGCATCCTCGGGCCATCGCTCGCCTGTGGCAGTGGTAGCCGGCAGCCGTTCCAGGGTCTCCAGGCGGTACAGCCCTACCTGCCACGTGCACTTGCCCAACGGGCCATCCGGTGCCAGACTCACGGTGTAGTGATCAATGATGATCTCACCCGGCGCCCAGACGCTGGTGGGGTAGCTGCCACCCAGGGGCGGCTTGTCGTGCTGGCCCCAACGCTTCCCCCCCTCGTCCACCACGTGGACGAAGACGGTGTAATCGCGCTCCATAGGTTCCAGGCCCCGCCAGACCAGGGTCAAGGTCGGTTTCCCACCGGCGGTCAACTCCCCTTCCACAGCGAAGCCTACCAGCTCGACGACCTCGCCGAAGCGGGCCCCCACGGGCTGTAGCGGGCCCAGATCGGAGGGCAAGGCGGCCAGAGGGGCCTCGATTGTCGGCAGCCGCTGGGCTGGGACGCGATAGACGGTCAACATGGGGTTCCCCTGGGCATCGGCCACCGTCTCCTTTTCCGCCAGCCCGACCAGGGTGGCCTCAGCGGCCGACTCCGGCTGCCGGGCCCAGAAGACGTAGCGGGCCCCTCGCTCACCTTCCCGTGGGGGCAGGACCAGACCCTGTTGGATGTCAAAGGAGGCCAGATCCACCTCGCGGGTCAGGAAGCGTACCGTGGCGTGCCGGGCCAGGAAGGGGGCCACGTAGACGCGATCGTGTGCCGAGGCCCGATGGAGGTAGGCGGCGATGTCCACCTTGTCCTGGTCGTAGGCGTAGTAGAGCTCCGGGCTGCGCGCGTAGACGATGAAGTAGTCGCCCACGGTCCAGGCCGTGCTGAGGAACACGACAGTCGCCAGGCCAACGGCAGCCCATCCTCCCCGGCGCTGCGCCCCCCACTCCCACGCCGCCGTCAGGGCCCAGGCTGGGGGGAGCAGGGCGACGGGCAGGACACCGATGGCCCGCGAGAAGTTAGGGGCCTGATCGGTCAACCAGGTAGGCAGCAGCATGATCCCCAGCCACAGCAGGGCGAAGACGGCCACGTCGCGCTCCGCTCCCGCCCCCTTCCGGGCGAAGGCTAGGCTCAGGAGCAGGCCGATCCCCACCACGAACGCCAGACTCATTAGCGGGTCAAAGACCGGGCGCCTTGCCAGATTCCGCCACCAAGCGCCATCACCCTGCCAGGTGAACATGCTCAGGACCCGCCAGGCATTGGTAGCCAGCACCTGTGCCCGGCTCTCCCCGGGAGCCACCCTGGCGCTGAGGATGGAGACCTCCTCTGGATGACCAAGGAAAGCCCAGGGATGGGCCCAGAAGTAGCGGCCCAGGGGCAGGAAGACGATCACGGCCACCAGGGCCATCAGCGCCAGGCCCCGCAGGCAAGCCATAGCATCCGCCCTACGGCGGATAGCCAGATAGATCGTGAAGAGGAGGGGGATGAGGGGCACCAGGCGGCCAGCCGGGTGAGTGTAAGCTCCCAGCCCCAGGAAGAGGCCGCTGAGGGCGAAATCGAGGGAGCGCCTGGCTCGCAGTCCCCGCCAAAAGAACCAGAAGGTCAGGACCTCGATCAAGGGCAGGGTGACGGCCCGGATGCCGAAGCGGCTGAAGGCCAGGTGCCAGAATGTGGTCGCCAGCAGCAGGCCGGTCAGGGCGGCTGTCAGGCGGGGGAGGCGTAGGCCCCGCACGAAGCCATAGGTCAGTCCCACCGTGGCCAGTCCGATCAGCGCCGAGGTGAGTCGCAGGGACAGCACCTGCGATCCCAGGAGGGCTACCAGGATGGCCTGAAAGTAGCTGTACAGCACGTCCCGCCCCGCGTTGGCCTCCAGGAAGACGGGGCGCTCGCCGCTCACGATGCGCAGAGCGTCGAACATGTTGTAGGCCTCGTCAATGTGGAAGCCGGGTGGCAGATCGGGCAGGCGGTAGAGGCGCAGGGCCGCCGCCAGGCCCATGAGGCCCAGCACGATCAGGGCATCAGTCCATCCATTGCTGATTTCGGATTTCGGATTGCAGATTTCGGATTGCAGATTAACGTACCTCCACCTTCCCCAGCAGGACCCGGTCGCCAGGGACGCGAGCCCCCTGGACGACCACGGGCAGGCGCTCCCCGGTGAGGGCGTCGTACATCCCGATCTCCAGGACGTAGTCCCCCGGGGGGGCATCCGAATCCACGGGGATGGCGTACTCATCGGTTATCACCTCTCCCGGCAGCCAGCCCGTGGTGGGCCG
>JBHIEC010000184.1:0-4731 GCA_046760425.1 Anaerolineae bacterium | reverse complement strand
CAGGGAGGCCAGGACGATGGCGCTCCAGAGCCCCAGCAGGGCCAATTCGGGGACAGAGGTGGTGCGCGGACGTTTGACGATCAGGAGGATCAGGCCCGCGATCCCCAGGAGGGTCAGGCCATTGCAGGCGGCGTAGACCCAGGGCTCGGCCAGGACGTTGTACCAGCCGAAGACGGCCCAGAAGGACTTCCAGACCCCGGCGAACTCGGCCATCAGCCTCAGGCCGCTGGGCGGCTGGGCCCGCCGCCCCATGACGGCGAACATGACGGGCAGCCCCAGGGGATCGCGGTACAGGAGCCAGTTGCGCCCGTACCACCAGCCCGCCACGGCCAGGGCAGCCCCGAACACGATGAGGCTCCCCATCACGAAGGCGCGAGGAGAGCGCCGTCGCCAGGCCAGAAGGGCCAGGCCCATGGCTGCCAGGGGCAGGAGCCCCAGCCCGCTCAGCTTGGACAGGGCAGCCAGCCCCACGGCAACCCCCAGGGCCAGCAGGAGGCGGGGGGAGGGGCCGCGCCTCAGGGTGCGGATCAGGAGCCACAGGGCCAGGGAGGAGAAGAGGGTCACGGCGATGTCGTTGTTGATGGCCGCGCTGATGAAGAGGAACTGGGGGTTGAAAGCATTGATCGCCGCCACCCCGGCCGCCAGGGCCCGTCGCTCGGGGAAGACCTCCAGGGCCAGAAGATAAGTACACAGCACCGTCCCGGCTCCCATGAGGACCGAGAGGAGCCGGGCCAGGTGGGCCGCCAGGACCGTCCCCCGCCAGGGAAAAGCCTCCCGCGCCGTGTGGGCCATGACGTTCTTATTGCCGTAAGCCGAGGCCAGGCCGATGGCGGCGTGGGGATTGTAGCGGATGACGTCGTCGGCATCGTCCGTGTCCACCCAGGCGGTGGCCAGGGCACCCGCCAGGTAGTAGAGGGGCGGCTGGCTCCCCTCTTGGCGCCAGGGCTGCTCGCTGACCAGGTCGTGCACGGGCAGGCCCTTGCCATCGGCCAGGTGTTTGATATAGAAGAAGTGCCACACCTCGTCGGGGGCCTCGAAGAGGGGATTAACCACGCTGTAGATGACCCCCAGGACGAGGAAGGCCGCCAGGAAAGGGGAAAGGGGAAAGGGGAAGATGGAGAATGGATTCCTCCTTTCCATTTTCCCCTTTCCCCCTTCCCCCCTCCATTTCCACAGCCCCAGCCCTCCCAGGCCGAAGACGAGGGACGACAGGAGGGTCAGGATGTTGACGGCGAACCCGGTGGAGATGGCGGTCCCCTTGTCGAACCCCACCAGCATGAAGCCCACCGTCCACCCCGCCTCGTGGGTGCCCAGTCCGCCCACGGTGACGAAGGGCAGAGCCTTGGTCAGCACGGCGAAAGTGGCCCCCACGATGGTCTGGCTCAGCCCCGTCGGCACTCCCACGCTGGCCAGGAAGCAGTAGAACCAGGCGAAGGTGCCCAGCCAGGCCAGCAGCGAGAGCAGGGAGACGAGGAGGTAGGTCCGCAGGGAGGGGATGGTCTCGAAGGACCGCACAATCCCCTCCCCCACCTGCAGGGCCGAGGCCGCGAGGGGACGATCCCTCAGTCCCTTTAGCAGGCGTCGCAGAAGGCCGAGGCTCCGCCTCCCCAGCCAGGCCAAAGAGCCCAGGACGGCCAGGCTCAGGATCAGGAAGAGGAGCACCAGGGAGATGACCTGGACCGCGTAGGAGGGCAGGTGAGTCAGGGAAGCCAGGGCCACGGTGATGAAGAGGGCTGCGACGGTCAGGTAGTCGAAGATCCTGGCGATGATGAGCGTCGCCGTTGCCTCCCCCGAGGGGACGCCGTGGTGCCTGCCCAAGAGGTAGATGAAGGACAGTTCCCCGCTCCTGGCTGGCAGGATGTTGTTGAACATGCTCAGGGCGAAGGTGGTGACCAGCAGGCGGGGGAGCCTGAGGGGTCTGGAGCGGACCAGGGTGGCGAAGCGGAGGGTGCGGACCGCGTTGGTGGCCACGTAGCACAGCACCCCCGCCCCGACCCAGGGGTAGGAGAGGTGAGCCAGAAGGGCGATCACGTCCCAGGGGGAGATCTGGGAGAGGAGCAGGGCGATCAGGCCCAGGGTCAGGAGGACGGGGAGGGCCCGGCGGAGGGCGGAGAGAAGTCTGGCGCGCCTCTGATCGGTCAAGTGGAAACCAACTCCTGATAGAGCTGCAGGGTCTGCCGGGCGATGCGATCCCAGGAGAAGGACCGGGCCAGCGCCCGAGCCCCCTCCCCCAGCCATCGGCGCAGGTGGGGCGCGGCCATGAGCCGGGCGATCGCCCCCGCCAGGGCTGCGGGATCGTCCGGCGGGACAAGGGCCACGTTCTCCCCATCCACGAGCCCGGGCTCTTGGCTCTGGCCCCTCGGCTCCGTCGTCACGATGGGCAGGCCGTGGGCCAGGGCGGCCATGAAGCTCCCCCGGCGGAAAGAGGCGCCGTCCCGATAGGGCAGGACGCAGAGATCCGAGGCCAGGAGGTTCGCCGAGACCTCCGCCTGGGGTGTGTAGCCGGTCCAGGAGACGTGGTCAGTCAGGCCCAGCTCCTCGATGAGGGCTTTCACCCGCTCCAGGTAGACCACGTTGGTGGGGTCGCTGTCGCCCACCTGCCCGCCGACCATGAGCAGGCGAACGGGGTGTCCCTCCCGCACCAGCCGGCCCAGGGCTCGGATCAGAGTCTCGCCCCCCTTGCTCTCGTTGAGGAAGCCGAAGTAGGAGAGGAGCGTCTCCTTGGGCCCCACGCCCCACCGCGCCCGCCACGCCTGGCGGTCGTAGCCCGGCGGGGGCTGGGGATGGATATTGCTTCCAATCGGGACAGCGGATAGGGAACGGATAAACGGATAGGCTGAGAGTCTGGCCCGGTCCTCCTGGTTGGTCACGATGACTGCGTCGCTCCAGCGGGCCAGGGCCAGGACGGCCCACCAGCGGAGTCGTCCCGCCTTAGGGAAGAGGTAGGGCACCTTAAGATCATGAAACGTGACCACGGTGCGGGGGCAATTCGGCGTCCTCCTCAGCCGCAGGGGCAGGAAGTTGATGGCGGGATGCATGCCGTAGGCGGCGGCCTGGTACTGGATGTGGAGGATGTCGGCGTCACGGGCCAGCCGGGCGATGGCCCGCCAGCAGCCCCAGCTCCAGCGCTCGATGAGGGGCAGGGTCACCAGGCCGGCGGGCTGGGGCTGGCCGCTGGCTGCCTTAAGGGAGGTGACGACGCTGACCTCAACGCCCAGCGCCGCCAGGGCCTTGCCCAGCTCGTGGGTGTAGTCCCCCACGCCCCCCTGCATGGGTGGGTACTCGCCGCTGATCAGACAGACGTTCATCGGCCTAGCGCCCTCTCTGCTCCCGGATCCTCTCCGCCGCTTCCCTTGCCGCGACATCCTATCAGCAGATGGCCTACGG
Organism: Anaerolineae bacterium; assembly: GCA_046760425.1. Classification (GTDB taxonomy): domain Bacteria; phylum Chloroflexota; class Anaerolineae; order JBHIEC01; family JBHIEC01; genus JBHIEC01. Next base: position 1,344 of record JBHIEC010000184.1, on the reverse strand, counting down.
CGCAGCGGATATGCATCATGTCGCTATGACATCCGCTTATCCTGACAAGCGGTCACGCTCATTTCGAGTCGTTACAGCTCTTACCAATGGCCTGCGTGACCGCTTGTCACCGCTACCTATCCGCTGATAGTCCGCCTCCGTATCCTCTCCGCCGCTCCCCTCGCCGCCTCCGCCACGCTCCCCCACGGCGTCTTGCCCGTATCCTCCCGCGCCACACGCTCCAGCTTTGGCAGGGCTCGGGGGTCGCCGATCCTCTTCATGGCCTCGATGATTCCCCGGCGCACGACACTTATCCCCTACGAACCCGGTATTTCACAGCGTCTACAATGACCAGAGCCCTTCGCATCTCCTGTTGAGTCGTCGTTGCCAGGAATCGTCGTAACACAGTATGAACCCTGTCAGCGCTCTTGGGACGAATCCGCAGGACAATGACGCCGCAGTGATGGAGTGGCGGATAGTGGCGGATATCTCCGAAGTCCAGGTCATTTGTGATCAGAATCTGGCCCTGTTGCACAGCGTGAGCCAGGAGCACTGAATCATCTTGGCCCAGCAGCCCTGCATCTTGGGCAGTCTCCACAGTGTGATGCCAAGATCGCAAGACTGCCTGTGCTTCGATAGACGCATTCGTCGGCGAAGAAGTTCATGCTACGGCTGCCTCGGCTACGATGTGAATCTCCTCGTTCTCGACGACTGCCCTAGCGTACTCCAGGCAAGCTCTGATGTCTTCCTTGGTGATGTGGGGATAATAGTCCCTGATGATCTCTTCAAAAGACAACCCGTCCTCCAGGAGCTCCAGGATCATATAAACGGCGATACGAGTGCCCCTGATGCAGGGCTTGCCACCGTAGATGTTGGGGTTCACTACAATTCGCTCATGCATGGTAATCACTCCTTTCCAGAGCCTCAGGCTAAACCCCGAGGCTAGAGAGCCTAAGCCCGTTCAAAGCAGGCTCCCCGTCCGCGCATCCGCTTATCCTGACAAGCGGTCACGCTCACTTGCCTCCCTCGCCGCGCCCATCCTGTCAGCGAATGGCCATCACGTCGCTATGACATCCGCTTATCCTGACAAGCGGTCACGCTCATTTCGAGTCGTTACAGCTCTTACCAATGGCCTGCGTGACCGCTTGTCACCGCTACCTATCCGCTGATAGTCCGCCCCGTATCCTCTCCGCCGCCCGCCTCGCCACGCCCATCCTATCAGCGGATGCCTGCGGCGCAGCGGATAAGCGGATATGCATCACGTCGCTATGACATCCGCTTATCCGCTACCTATCCGCTGATAGTCCGCCCCGTATCCTCTCCGCCGCTCCCCTCGCCGCCTCCGCCACGCTCCCCCACGGCGTC
>JBHIEC010000183.1:0-4819 GCA_046760425.1 Anaerolineae bacterium | reverse complement strand
GGCTCGTCCTGAGCGAAGCCGAAGGGCCTGTCCTCGCATTGTTCTCTCCTGGCCCTAATTATAGCACAGCTTGAACCCCTTGACGAACCTGGCCAAGGCGTGTATACTACCAGCAGTTCAGCCCTGAGTTCCTTTAGTTCCCTCTTCCAGAAGGAGATACCCATGCGTGAAGTGACCGTAGCCGTCGTACAGATGCACCCCCGTCTGGCTGACATCTCAGAGAACCTGGTCCACATGTCCCAGCTCATCGAGGAGATCTGCTCGCGGCAGAAGACGGACCTGGTCGTCTTCCCGGAACTGGCCACCACGGGCTATGAATGTGGGGTGCGCTTCACCGAGCTGGCCGAGCGGGTGCCCGGTCCCACCGTCAACATCATCGCCCAGCGGGCCCAGGAGTTCAACACCCACGTGGCCTTCGGCATGGTGGCCAAGGAGAAGGTGGAGAGCATCCTCTACAACGCCGCCATCCTGGTCGGGCCCGACGGGGAGCTGATCGGCGACTATCGCAAAGTACATCTGCGCGGAGAGGAGCGATTGGCCTTCCGCCCCGGCTACCGCTACCAGGTCTTCGAGACGAACTTCGGCCAGGTGGGCCTGCTCCTGGGCTGGGACCTGGCCTTCCCCGAGACGGCTCGCAGCCTGGCCCTGGACGGGGCCGAGCTGTTATGCGTGCTGGCCAACTGGGAGCAGCCCCACATCGGGGAGTGGCGCAGCTACGTGCTGGCCCGAGCCTACGAGAACTCGATCTTCGTGGCCGCAGCCAACCGGGTGGGGGAGGAGTACACTTACTCTTTCTTCGGCCAGAGCATGATCGTGGGGCCGCGGGGCGGCCTGCACGCCGCCGTGGACGAGGAGGGCGAGGGCTACGGTGTGGCCCGCATTGACCTGGACGAGGTGCGGAAGTATCGCGAGGAATTCCAGTTCCTGCAGTGCCGTCAACCCAGCACCTACCGGGCCATCGTGCGGAAGTATTGAGGTGAATGCAAGGAGGAAAGAGGATGGGAGAACGGTTGCAGATCTTTACGGGGAACGCCAACCCCAGCTTGGCTGAGGAGATCGCCCGGCACCTGGGGATACCCCTGGGCCAGGCCACCGTCTCCACCTTCAGCGATGGCGAGGTGCGGGTGCGCATCGAGGAGAACGTGCGGGGCTCTGACGTCTTCGTCGTTCAACCCACCTGTGCCCCTGTTGACCATCATCTCATGGAGTTATTGATCATGATTGACGCCCTGCGCCGCGCCTCGGCCCATCGGATCACAGCCGTGATCCCCTACTACGGCTACGCCCGCCAGGAGCGGAAGACGGCCGGGCGGGAGCCCATCTCGGCCAGACTGGTGGCCAACCTGATCACCACGGCGGGGGCCGACCGGGTGCTGACCGTGGATCTCCACGCCCCGGCTATCGAGGGCTTCTTCGACATTCCCGTGGATCACCTGCGGGCAGGCCCCATCCTGGCCGACTACTTCCAGAAGCTCTCCCTCCCGGCTCCCGTCGTCGTGGCCCCGGATGAAGGAGGGGTAGATCGGGCGGTCAAGTTCCGCGACCGCCTGCGGGTGCCCCTGGCCATCATCGCCAAGCATCGGCCCCAGCCGGAGGCGGCCAAGATCCTGGAGATGGTGGGTGACGTGGCGGGCAGGACAGCCATTATCGTGGACGACATCATCTCTACCGGCGCCACCCTTATCGAGGCCGTTGACTCCCTGTTGCAGCGTGGGGCCCGGGCGGTCTACGCTGCGGCCGTTCATCCCGTCTTCTCCGCCAACGCCGTGGAGCGCATCCGGGCCTCAGCCCTGGAGAAGGTGGTGGTCACGAACACCATCCCTGTCCCGGCTGAGGAGAGGGGGGAGAAGATCGAGGTTCTGAGTGTGGCCCACCTTCTGGCCCAGGCCATCCAGCGCATCCACGAGCACCGCTCGGTGAGTGAGCTCTTCCGTTGATGATGAAGGATTGACCCATGAAACCCATTGACCTGCGCAGCGATACGGTGACATTGCCTACCCAGGCCATGCGGGAGGCCATGTATCGTGCTGAGGTGGGCGATGATGTCTTCGGCGAGGATCCCACTGTGAACCGTCTGGAGGCCATGGCCGCCGAGCGGATGGGGAAAGAGGCGGGGCTCTTTGTGGCCAGCGGCACCATGGGCAACCTGGTCGCTTTCCTCACCCACTGCCAGCGCGGCGATGAGGTCATCCTGGGCGATCGGTCTCATAGCTTCCTGTACGAGGCCGGAGGATCGGCGGCCCTGGGGGGCATCCACCCTCGCCCCCTGCCCAATCAGCCCGACGGCACCCTGGACCCGGCCCAGGTGGAGGCGGCCATCCGCCCCGAGAACGTCCACTTCCCCCGCACCCGCCTGATTTGTCTGGAGAACACCCACAACCGCTGTGGCGGGGCTGTCCTCTCCCCGACCTACATGGCCACCATGGGCGCCATTGCCCGGCGCCATGGCCTGGCCGTCCATCTGGATGGAGCTCGCATCTTCAACGCTGCCGTGGCACTGGGGGTTGAGGCCAGGGACCTGACACGGGAGGTGGACTCCGTCACCTTCTGCCTCTCCAAGGGCCTCTCGGCTCCCGTGGGCTCGGTCCTGTGCGGCCGCCGAGAGTTCATTCTGGAGGCGCGACGGGCCCGCAAGATCGTGGGGGGCGGTATGCGGCAGGCGGGCATCATCGCTGCGGCCGGTATCGTGGCCCTGGAGCAGATGGTGGATCGCCTGGCCGAGGATCACGCCAACGCCCGTCGTCTGGCCGAGGGTCTGGCTGATATTCCGGGGATCGCCATTGACCCGCAGCGAGTTCAGACCAACATCGTCATCTTCGAGCTCACGGCTGAAGGTCTGATGCCGGCCGAGCTGGTGTCGAGGCTGGAGAAAGAGGGGGTGCGATTGCTGGCCATCGGCGGGTCTCGTCTGCGGGCGGTGACCCATTACGGGATCGAGGAAGCTGACATCGAGGCTGCCCTTGTGGCCTTCCGCCGTGTCATGAGGGGAAACGCGTGAGCCCGTCTTGCCGCAGGGGACCCGATCCTGTGGATTTTCCCTCTGCGGCCGGATGATTGGGCCGAGACTGGTTTGACAAGAAGCAGTCTTTGTGGTAAACTTTAAGCCGTGTGGGGGCGTGGTGTAGCTGGCCTAACATACCGGCCTGTCAAGCCGGAGATCGCGGGTTCGAATCCCGTCGTCCCCGTGGGGACAACCTATATCCGTTGGTTGTCCCTTCTCTTTGGGCGTAACTGTCAAGGAGTTCAGGTGTGGTAAAGAAACCTGATTTTGTAAACAGGCAGGCCGTCCCCTTTTCGTTTGCCCCCAGCCATGCTGTAACGGTTTGCGGTGTACCGATGATCGGCCTCGGGCTGTTGCTTCTGGCACAGGAGAACCGCGGATTTGCGGGAAAACGCGGATTTGTTTGAAGCCTGAGTCACGTCCCTTCGACAAACTCAGGACACCGCGTGAGACAAACACTGCGACCTGCTCAGTACAAGGCGCAGGACCTTCCCTGAAATACTTGAACTTGATTTGGGGGATGCATAATGACTGAACTGCTGCATAAAGACCTCACGCACCGAATCATTGGGACCTACTACGCTGTCTACAACAAACTAAGTCAGACCTATCCTGAATTCATCTACGAGCGGGCCATGATCGCGCTCTTTAGAGCGTCTCGGAATTCGTTGTATCCGGCAAGATGAGTACGAGATCAGGTACAAGGAACGGCTTGTAGGGGTGCAACGGCTCGACATTTTCATAGCGGGCGAGGTGGTCGTCGAGCTGAAGGTAGCAGGCAGCATTGATCCCCTTCACCTCGCCCAACTGCTATTCTGAAGACCGTCTCCAAGGAAGTTGGACTCCTTTTTCGCTTCGGGGGTCCAGAGCCAGACTTCGCCCGGCGAGTCTTCACTGCGCAGGCCTGGCACGAAACACTTAGTCTTGACTCGGCAGTGTTGGCGGAGCGAGAGGATTTACTGTATCCAGAAGTCACTCACGAGATCATCGGCGGCGCGCTAGAGGTCTTCAAGATACTCGGGCCTGGCTTTATCCATCGAATCTATGCCAATGCCTGTTATTACGAACTGCAGCTTCGAGGGCTCGAGGTGATGCCCCGCCGCGAATTTCGAGTTTTCTTGGATGACATCGATCTCGGGGGAATCGAGCTTGGACATCTCCAGATCGACAATCGTGTGTTAGTGTTCCCGGTTGCCGTGTCAAACGTAGAAAGCATTAAGGTCACAAATCTGAAGGCGTGGATGCGCCGCCTAAACATCCCGATAGGCATCCTCGTGAACTTCAAAACCACGTGGCTTGAACCCATCGTATTGCGCATTTGATTGTCGCCCCTTGGTCGCTAGACTTGTACTGAGCCCTTCGACGCGGCTCAGGACAGGCCTGTCGAAGTGAATGCACGATCGCACTCAAGTCTAATCTGCGTCTTCCTGCAAATCCGCGGTTCTTTTTCCGTCGCTGAATGTGAGGGACACCTGAACGCCTACCTTTGGGCAACAAGGACATGGTAAGAGGGGCGGAGGGTTACGGCTGTGACATAGTCACCTTGCACAAAAACCTTTTCCGCAACAAGCCGTAACAGTTTCTTACGCAAATTGCCTTCGGCTTCTTCCCATGCCTGCTTAAAGTTAGAGAGTATCTTAGCAGCCTGTGCTAATTCGTCCCAGGTTATAGGCACGTTTTTCTTTCGGCTGCCATCAGGATTCTTGACACATGGCTTATACCCTATAAGTCCAAGGTATGTCCTGTTTTGCAGCATGTATCTCACAGCCTCCCTGGTGAACGGTTTGCCTGATTTCTGACGGTACTCTGCTTGATTAA
>JBHIEC010000182.1:0-4864 GCA_046760425.1 Anaerolineae bacterium | reverse complement strand
CCGCAGGCATCCGCTGGCAGGAGATACGCGTGGCCCTCTGGCGGGAGGCGCTGACTATCAGCGGATGGGTAGCGGATAAGCGGATGGTGGCACACGGCGTATCCGCTATGCCGCAGGCATCCGCTGGCAGGAGATACGCGTGGCCCTCTGGCGGGAGGCGCTGACCATAAGCGGATAGGTAGCGGATAAGCGGATGGTGGCGCACGGCGTATCCGCTATGCCCCAGGCATCCGCTGACAAATAAGCTTTAGCACGCTTTGGCCGGGGCAACTTCGCCTTCCGACGTATCGGTTATCGGTCCCTGGGCAAGTGGAGGAAGGCGCAGTGATCGTCAGTCCCCGGTTTCCCTACCTGGAAATTCAAGTAACCGTAAGGGTATAAACTATGCCATTTTGGCGAGATGAACGGGTGCAGAGCTGGCTCATCAAGGCCGCCGTGGGCCTCATCGTCCTGGTGGCCTTTGCCGCCCGCCTGCTCACCCTGGGCCAGCCCAGCCTGTGGTTCGACGAGGGCGTGAGCGTGCTCTTCGCCAGCAAGCCCGTGCCAGACCTGCTGGCCACGGTCATCGGCGAGGACCTGCACCCGCCCGCCTATTACCTGCTCCTCCACTTCTGGATGGCCCTGGCGGGAAAGGAAGAATTCAGCATCCGCTTCCTGTCGGTCCTCTTCGGGGTGCTCCTGATCCCCTTAACCTTCGCCACGGCACGGGAGGTGTACAGGGGGTCGCGAGAGGACGGACGGGCTCCGCTGATCGCCCTGCCCGCAGCAGCCCTGGTGGGGTTCTCCCCCTTCCTCCTCTACTACTCCCAGGAAGCCCGCATGTACAGCGTGGCCGCGGTCCTCTCCCTGGCCGCCATCCTGACCCTCCTCAGGGCCACGCGCCTCAACAGTCCGAGCCTGTGGGTGGCCCACGGCCTGTTCCTGGCTCTGGGGCTGTACACCCACTATTTTTCCCCCTTCATCGTGCCCGCCGCTCTGGTCTACGTCTTCCTGGTGGGGCGGGAAGCCGTGGGTCGCTGGCTCCGCTCCGTCGCCCTGGCGGCGGTGCTCGTCATCCCCTGGCTGGGGCCAGCTACGATGCAGTTGCGGCGGCTGATGATCTTCCCCGACTTCTGGCCCGCAGAGCTGAGCCCGGGGGTGATCTCCTCCCGCATCGTCAGCGCCTTCCTGGCCGCTAACCCCTCCTCTTATCTCCTGGCCCTCCTGGCCGTCCTGGTCGGCCTGGGCTCCCTGGTGATCCTGCGGAACCTGCTGCGTCGCCAGACGGTGGCCCGGCGGGAAACGCTCATCATCCTGGCCTTCATCGTGCCGGTGGCTCTGACCTCCTTCACCGTGAGCCTGATCCCCAAATTCGCCGCTCGCTACGCCATCGTGGCCGTGGCCCCCCTGTACATCGGCCTCCTGATCATGCTCTACGCCCTCCTCTGGCGTCGCCCGGCCTTCGCCCGCCTCCTCTACGTGGCCCTGGTCGCCCTGGCCATCTTCGTCTCCCTGAACATGGCCCTCGAGGCCGCCCAGGTGCCCCGCAATGAGCACGAGGATACGCGGTCGCTGGCTAGGTATCTGAACAAGCATGTGGAAGCCGAGGACGCTATCCTGCTCATGGAGAACGCCTACCACGCCTTCGTCTACTATTATCATGGGGCAGCACCCTGGTATGGGCTGCACATCGGGCAGGACTTCGTGGGCGGGACGGGCGCCCTGAACCAGATCCTGGCCACCAAACCGAAGCGCATCTGGATGGTGCTCTGGCATCACGAGTTCGCCGACCCCACGGACCTGGTGGTCACGGAGTTGCTGCGGCGGGGACGCCTCATCCTTCATAAAAAGAGCTTCCGGGGCTACGAGCTGAAGGCCTTCGAGCTGGAGAAGTACGATCCCGTCGTCCCCTACCCCACGCCCCAGGTGAGCCTGGACGCCAATTTCGCGGGGACTTCAACAGGCTCAGTCGAGCCGCTCCTGACCCTGCGGGGCTTCGATGTCATCCAGGGGGAGCAGGGCATCAAGCACTACGTCCTGTACTGGGAGGCGCGGCAACGCCTGGAGCGGGATTACAGCCTCACCCTGACCCTGGAGGATGGTGACCGCTTGTCAGGGGAGGGCAACGAGTACCTGAGGCTTGACCAGGCGCTGAGCACGCCCTATTTTGTGCCCGCCGCCTGGCCGGTGGGGACGCCCATCCGTGGACGGGTGGATGTGGAGCTGCCTCTGGACCTGCCGGCCATGGAATATCAGGTGCGGGTCAAGGTCTACGATCCCGTCAGCCGGCGGAACCTGGACGTCCTCGATCAGCGGGGGGCGGCAGCGGGCAAGGAGGTCCTCTTGGAGCGGGTGCGCCTCTCCAAAGGGGAACTGAGCGACCGATTGCCTCCCATACCCAAGGCCCTGGATCGCCCCTTCGCGGCGGGCCTGAAGCTGCGGGGCTATCAGGTGAAACCCGCCTCCCTCCGGCCCGGTGATCCGCTGACCCTGACCCTGTGGTGGGAGGCGCTGGGGTCCGTGGATCACGAGGTCGAGCAGGAGATCCGGCTCACGGACGCGGCCGGGCACGTGGCCCACCGCGAAGTGCGTCCTGTCGTGCCGGGCTACCCCGTCACCCGCTGGGGAGGGGGGGAGATCAACCGGGCCATCCAGCGGGTCTATCTACCTGCCTCGCTGCCCGGGGGGCAATACAGGTTGCAGGTGGGTCTGGACGATGAATTCGAGACCCTGACCACGATCGAGGTGCAGGAGACCGTCCGCAGTTACACGGTGCCCCACATGCAGCATCCTGTCCAGGTGGATTTCGGCGGCCTGATCGAGCTCCTGGGGTATGACCTGAGCGCCGAACGGGTCAGAGCCGGGGAGACCATCACCGTGACCCTCTACTGGCGCGCTCGCCAGCCCATCCCAGAGAGCTACAAGGTCACGGCGCAGCTCCTGTCCCCGGCCCTGAATCTCGTGGCCCAGGACGACAGCCTCCCTGCCCGGTGGAGTCGCCCCACGACCGGCTGGCTCCCGGGCGAGGTGATCGTTGACCCGCACACCCTGCGGCTCAAGCCCGGGGTGGCGCCGGGGCGCTACACCCTCATCGTGGCCCTCTACCACGAGCACACGGGGGAGCGGTTGAGGGCCGTGCAGGAGGGCGTGGAACGGGATCACGGAGTGCTGGGCCTCGTCGGAGTCACCCCCTAGAACCCCCCAGTGTGAGCTGGTCGCAAGCGCTCGCAGCTCAATCCCGATGGCCTGTGTTGGTTTCAAGCCTGCTGCGAGCGCTTGCGAGGGGGAGGCGTCACAGCTAAGCCAGGACAGTGGGTTCTCTGGGCAGGCTGTGAGGCTCCCCCGCCTGACAGCGGGGGTTTCAGGAAGGAGAACGAGTGTGCCATCGAGGTGTCTGGTCACCGGCGTGGCCGGGTTCATCGGCTCCCACCTGGCTGAGCGCCTCATCGCCGAGGGCCATCGGGTGGTGGGCGTGGACTGCTTCACCGACTACTACCCCCGGCCCATCAAGGAGCGCAACCTCGCCCACCTGCGGGAGAGCCCAAAGTTCCGCTTCGTGGAGGCCGACCTCTGCACCGCCGACCTGGCCCCCCTGCTGGACGGCGTGGACTACCTCTTCCATCAGGCGGCCCAGGCGGGGGTGCGGGCCAGTTGGGGGGCCAGCTTCGCCGTCTACACCCAGAACAATGTCCTGGCCACCCAGAAGTTGCTGGAGGCGGCCAGGGGAAGCTTGATCCAGAAGTTCATCTATGCCTCCTCCTCCTCGGTCTATGGCGATACGCCGGATCTGCCTATGCGGGAGGACAGCCGGCCGCATCCCATCTCCCCCTACGGCGTGACCAAGCTGGCCGGGGAGCACCTGTGCGGCCTCTACCACGTCAACTTCGGCCTGCCAGTCCTCTCTTTGCGCTACTTCACCGTCTACGGCCCCCGCCAACGCCCCGACATGGCCTTCCACAAGTTCATCCGGGCCATCCTGTCCGACCAGCCCATCACTGTCTACGGGGATGGCGAGCAGACGCGGGACTTCACCTTCATCTCCGACGCCGTGGAGGCCAACATCCTGGCCATGGCCTACCCGGGCGAGGGGGAGGTCTTCAACATCGGGGGCGGGTCGCAGGTGACCGTGAACCGGGTGATCAAGCTGCTGGAGGAGATCACAGGCCGGAAGGCGATAGTGGAGTATCAGGCGGCCCAGCCCGGCGACGTCCGTCACACCCTGGCCGACACCTCCGCCGCCCGGGAGCGCCTGGGCTTCGTGCCCCGCGTGGACCTGGAGGAGGGGCTTCGAGCGCAGGTGGCCTGGCAGAGCGCCTGCGAATAAGAAAGCCAAAGTCGGCTTAAAGCCGACTCCTGGGAGTGCGTCAAGGCGCACTCGAGCTTTCAGCGACAAAAGGAGATTGACCATGGCTTTCTGGCGTCTGTTCTATCACATTGTCTGGGCTACCAAAGAGCGTGAGCCCCTCATAACCCAAGAACTGGAAGCCAAATTGTACGGCTATCTCAGGGGGAAAGCGGATTCCCTGGGTTCGATCATTCACGCCATCGGTGGCATTGAGGATCACGTGCACGTTGTGGCATCAATCCCTCCCAAGCTAGCCATCGCCGATTTCGTACGCCATCTGAAAGGTAGCAGTTCCCATCACTTGAATCACCTGCCCGGCGCGCCTGGCAACTTCGGCTGGCAAAGAGGCTATGGAGTGATCTCCCTGGGGCAGCGTCAGTTAAAACGAGCCATTGACTACACCTGCAACCAGAAGGAGCACCACCGCCAGGGGACAACCATCCCAGCGCTGGAACGGATAGACGTCGAGGATGATGGGCCTGAAAGCCTGCGAATGAAGTTCGCAGGCTAAGAGCCAAAGCACGCCCAGGCGTGCTACGA
>JBHIEC010000181.1:0-4864 GCA_046760425.1 Anaerolineae bacterium | reverse complement strand
CACATCGCCTGTTTGTCGCCACATGGCATGATAGAGCAGATCGCCACCAACTCCAGATTGAAGCGCCTGTTCTAATTCTTCTTCTGAATAGGGACTCTCAGGCCGATAGTAGGTAACGAAAACTTTGACCCCTTGTGCAGTAAGCGCTTTGGTCGTCGCTGCGCCAATACCATGATTGGCTCCCGTGATGATAGCCACTCTGCTTTCGAGTTTTGGATCAATCATTTTGTCTCCTAAATTACGATGCAGCCTAAAATGGCTTATGCGGACGGATTTCCATATAAACCCTTATTAGGCGGAAATATCGTCTGCCTAAACGCTTGCCAAAACGAGGCAAAAGGGGTAAAATACAACTGTGCACCTCATCGCCATGCTCGTCGCGCCTCCCCCTTTTTGCCCCTCTGCTGCCTTTTCCTCCTCTTCGCATCTCCCCCCCGATAGCTGGGGGCGATGATGGCGAAGACGGTGCAGCGGGCCAGGTCCAGCATGCGGGCCCGGATGCGGGGATCCACCTCGTCCACGGTCTGCTTCATGGTGATGACCGTGGGCAGGCGGGCGTTGTAGCGGTAGTTGAAGATCTGATACAGCTTCTCCTGGGCCCAGGGGGTGGCCGATTGGGTCCCCAGGTCGTCCAGGACGAGGAGGGGAGCGTTGCGTACCTCCTCGAAGCGCTTGTCGTAGGAGACCAGGCTGGTGGGGCTGAAGGCCGCCCGCAGGTGATCCAGGAGGTCAGGGACGACGACAAAGAGGGCAGGGTAGCCCTGCGCCACCCGATAGTTGGCGATGGCCGCCGCCAGGTGGGTCTTGCCGCAGCCGTAGTCACCCGTGAAGACCAGCCAGCCTTCAGGGTGCTGGGCATACTCCTTGGCGATGGCGAAAGCCCGCTTGAGGTTCTCCCGCTCCTCGGGGTCCAGCTCGCGGGTCCGCAGGTCGAAGCTCTCGAAGGTCATGTCGCTGAGGAGGGAGAGGCTGCTCAGCTCCGAAGCCCCACGATCAACGCCGCTCTGGCGGAAATCAGGGGCCAGGATGGTGTAGATGGTGCACAGGCTGGGGTCGGCCATGCGAGAGCGCAGCCGCAGGTCAATCTCCTCCAACTCGCGGTTGGTGGTGATGACCGTGGGGAGCTCCGCATTATAGCGATAGTTGAAGATCTGGTACAGCTTCTCCTGGGCCCAGGGGCTGGCGGTCTGGGTCCCCAGGTCGTCCAAAATGAGGAGAGGCGCGGTGCGCACGGCCTCGAAACGCTCGTCGTAGGAGACGGGGCTGGCGGGGCTGAAGGTCGCTCGCAGGTGATCCAGGAGGTCAGGGACGACGACGAAGAGGGCCGGCTGGCCGTGGGCCAGGCGGTAGTTGGCGATGGCCGCCGCCAGGTGGGTCTTGCCACAGCCGTACCCTCCCTTCAACACCAACCATCCCCGGGGATTCTGAGCGAAGTCCAGGGCCGTTTGATAGGCGCCCCTGAGATTCCTCCGCTTCTCGGGGTTGAGGCCGTAGCCATCCTGGACGAAGGTGTCGAAGGTCATGCGGGCCAGGAGTCCCAGGTTGCTGGCCTGCCGCAGGTCCGCCAGGCGGGCCTCAATCATCTCCTTGACCTTGCACTGGCAGGGGATGAGGCGCCCGAAATCGGGATGATCCGGGGGGACATCACGCCGCAGGTAGCCCGCCCCTTTGCAGATGGGGCAGACTTCCTTGGTCCTCAGTCCTTGGTCCTCAATCCTTAGTTTAAGCTCATCCTCACCTGGACTTCGGACTACCTTAGTGCTCGATGTACTCGGCGTACTCTCCTTCGATGTAGCGACGTCGGTCTTTCTTAGCACGTCCCTCAGGCTTTCCATCGTCTTTCCCTTCCCGCGCCCAACGCTCCAGGATGCGCTGGATGTAGCGCCAGTTGCGGGCGTTGCGCTCCACAGCAATCTTGAAGGCCTCCTCGATCCAGGCAGCGGGGTAGGTCTGCTCCGCCTCCCGCAGTTCCTCGGCGATCATGGGTTGCAGCAGGCCGATATTCTGCTCGTAGAGGACGAAGATGTTGGGCCGCTCCACCTGGGGCGGCGCCTCGGCCACGGGGGTCGCTGCCAGTTCCAGCTCCCCACGGCGGATCCTGTCCACCGTGCGGCGTCCCAGGTCGGTGTTGGGGAAGTACCACTCTTCCTGGCCATCCCGGCCCTCGGTGATCAGGCGCAGGAGGGTCCCCCGGGCCACAGCCCTCTCCAGTCCCTCGCCCAGGATGTCTTCGGGCTTTCGGCCCGGCGATTTCAGGCCGCTCAGGAGCACGCCATCGGCCAGGAGCTCCTTGCGGCTCACATAGCGGGGATAGCCTCGCTTGCCGTGCAGCCGCCAGAAGACGTGCAGGGTCACTTTTAATTCTGCCAGATTGTCTATAAGGGGCAGCAACTCACTGAAGAAGAGATTGGGCAGGGGGGTGAATCTGACCTTGCCTGCAGGGAAGCCCGCGAAACCTTTCATCACTTACCCTCACAAAGGGCTTATCAACAACTGAGCCACGAATGAGGCTGAAATCAAACCAGCGAAGGGTTTGATCCAGGCTGGGCCATTTCAGTCCTCCTAAAGGATGATCTCCTCCGACTCGGGCTCCTCTCGGGCGAGCTCCAAATCCACGAACTTGGCCAGCTCCTTGACGAAGCGCAGGTGCACCTGACCCACGGGGCCGTTGCGGTGCTTAGCCACGATGATGTCGGCGATGTTCTTACGGTCGGTGTGCTCGTTGTACATCTCATCGCGGTAGATGAAGATGACGACATCAGCGTCTTGTTCAATGCTACCCGATTCCCGAAGATCGGAGAGGATGGGGCGCTTCTCCTGGCGGGCCTCCACAGCCCGGGAGAGCTGAGAGACGGCCAGCACCGGTACCCGTAGCTCGCGGGCCAGAGATTTGAGGCTGCGGGAGATATAGGAGATCTCCTGCACCCGGTTCTCGGTTCGCACCCCGGCCCGCATCAACTGCAGGTAATCAACGGCGACCAGGTCAATGCCTCGCTCGGCGTGGAGGCGGCGGGCCTTGGTGCGCAGTTCCATGGCAGAGATGGCAGGCGTGTCATCAATGAAGATGGACGTCTCCGACAGGCGGCCGATGGCCCGGGCTACCAGATCTATCTCGTCATCGCGCACCAGGCCCACCCGCAAGCGCTGGGAGTCGATCCCCGTCTCGCTGGCGATGAGGCGCTGGGCCACCTGCTCCCCCGCCATCTCCAGGCTGAAGAGGGCGGCACAGCCCCCGTATTTCGTCGCCAAGTTGTGTAGTATGGTGAGGATGAGGCTCGACTTCCCCATCCCCGGTCGGCCGGCCACGACGATCAGGTCCGAGGGCTGCATGCCAGTCAGCAGCTTGTCCAGATCAACGAAGCCCGTGGGCACCCCCACGATCTGGCCCCGGTGCTGGTGCAGATACTCGATGCGGTCGAAGTACTCCCCCAGGAGCACCCCTACGGGCACCAGCTCCTGGGCCAGGCGGCGCTGGGAGACGCCGAACAGCAGTTGCTCGGCCTGGTCAATGACCTCGTCCACCTCTTCCGCCTCCTGGTAGGCCAGTCCAGCAATCTGGCCGGCAGCACTGATCAGGCGGCGCCGGAGAGCCGTGCGTTCCACAATGTGTCCGTAGTGTTCCACGTGGGCTGAGGTGGGCGCAGCGTTGATCAGGGAGGTCAGATAGCTGGCACCCCCCACGGCCTCCAGTTGCCCGCGCCGCTCCAGCTCATCGCAAACGGTGACGAAGTCGGCGGGCTCTCTGCGCTCGTAGAGATGGAGGATGGCCTCGTAGATTTGGCCGTGGACCTCACGGTAGAAATCCTCCGGCCGCAGGAAAGAGGCGACCCTGATGATGGCATCGGGGTCAATGAGGAGGCTGCCCAGGACGGACTGCTCCGCTTCGATGTTCTGAGGGGGGAGTCTATCTACAGCCATTACCAGCACCCCCGGGAAAAGAGGTTTAGAACTTTTGTTCTAAGTATAACACGGAGGGGCAATTTTGTCAAGCGAGGTGCAGGGCGGGTCCTGGCGAGGGAGGCCTTAATCCTCCTTCTCGTCTTCCTTGCCACCCAGGGAATCCAGGTCCAGGCTGTCAACGAACTCGCGGAAGACGGCCAGCTTCTCCTCATCCTCGGGGGACAGCCCTTCCTCCTCCGCGGAGGGCACGATGGCCGCCCGATCCATGACCGATTCCGTGACGAAGATGGGGACCTTGGCTCGCACGGCCAGAGCAATGGCATCGCTGGGACGAGAATCCACCTCGGCGTGCCGACCGTTGATGTCCATGATGATGCGGGCGTAGAAGGTGTCGTCCCGCAGGTCGTTGACCAGGATGTGGGAGATGGCCGCCCCCGTCTCGTCCACCACGGCCTTAAGCAGGTCATGGGTCAGGGGCCGGGCGATCTCGATCTCCTCCAGGCCAATGGTGATGGCGTCGGCCTCGTAAGGGCCGATCCAGATGGGCAGGTAGCGGTCTATCCCCACCTCCTTCAGAACCACCACGCGGTGGTGGGACACCAGGCTGACCCGCACGCTGTCAACAGTTACCTCGATCATCTGCCTCTCCTTTCCAGCGATATCAAAACGGCCCTTCCGCCGTCTGGCCATGATTATACCACAAGAGGCGGCCCTAGACAAATGGGCCTTGTCAAACAGTCCCTTGTGTGCTAAAATTGAGTCACTCCGCCTTGTTTCGAGGTGTCATCTTGCGCATCTCTCTGTCCCCTCTGAGGGAGCGGGATAAAGCCCTGGGCGCCGTGGAGAAGAGGACAGCCTCTTTGACCCGGGGCGAGGTCCTGCTCCTGGCCGGCCTGCTACTGCTGGCCGCCGCTCTGCGGTTGTATCTCCTGGGTGTCGTGCCGCCGGGCTTCCACGTGGATGA
>JBHIEC010000180.1:0-4923 GCA_046760425.1 Anaerolineae bacterium | reverse complement strand
CCCCCTGGTTCTGGCCAGCCTGATTGGCGAACAGCTTGTATACAGTATATCCCCAGCGAGCCAAGGATAGTAGGGCTATCCAGCCTGTTCGAGACCACGCAAAAAGGCCCACCTTGCGGCAGGCCTGGCATAGGCTGAACAGCGGGGTCGCCGGTGGGCCATTTGGCGGGGTTCCTGTCACCTGACAAGCGGTCACCTACGTTCTTACTCAGAAGCCGCTCTTGAGACGGCCCCGGTGAGCCACCACTTTCGTCCCCCCCGGCGAAGTCCAGGCGCACCTCTACCCGGGAGGCCCGGGCCGTGCTGGCCCACCTCCCTGGCGAGGAACAGCCCCATCTATCCGAGGTCGTGCCGAAAAAGGACGACGCCCCGTTCACTCCTGGTACGTTAGCAGCCGCATCCCGTTGAAGATGACGAGCAGCGAAGCCCCCATGTCGGCGAAGACGGCCATCCACAGGGTAGCCAGCCCGGGCAGGGCCAGGGCCATGAAGGCCGCCTTCACCACCAGGGAGAGGGCGATATTCTGCCGGATGATGCTTCGCGCCTGCCGGCTGAGCTTCATCGCGTAGGGGAGCTTGCTCAGGTCGTCGGCCATGAGGGCGATGTCGGCCGTCTCCAGGGCCTGGTCCGTCCCTGCCCCACCCATGGCGATGCCCACCGTGGCCGCCGCCAGCGCCGGGGCATCGTTCACCCCGTCGCCCACCATGGCCACCTTACCGTACTCCGCCAGCAGCCTTTCCACCGCGTCCACCTTCTCCGCCGGCAACAGGTTCGCCCGGGCCTCGTCCACGCCGACCTGAGCGGCAATGGCGACGGCGGTGCGCTCGTTGTCGCCGGTGAGCATGACCATCTTGGCGATCCCCGCTCGGCGCAGGGAGGCCACGGCCTCCCGGGCGTCGGGCCGCACCGGGTCGGCGACGGCGATCAGGCCCAGGATGCCGCTGTCGTCGCCCAGGAGCATCGCTGTCTTACCCTCCTGCTCCAGGTGCTCCAGATGTTGGACCTCGGCCGGGGATAAGGCCGCGTGCCCCGCGAAGAGCTCCCGGTTGCCGATGAGGAGTGTCCGGCCGTCCAGGCTGGCCTTCGCACCACGCCCCGTCAGGGCCTGGAAATCCTCGGCCGGGGTGAACTTCAAGGCTCGGTGCCGCGCCTCGTGGACGATGGCTTGTGCCAGGGGGTGCTCGGAGCGGCTCTCCACGGCTGCGGCCAGGGCCAGGATCTCGTCGGCGCTCTGGCGACCCAGGGGGATGATATCAGTCACCGACGGCCGGCCGCGGGTCAATGTGCCTGTCTTGTCGAAGGCGATGACCTTGAGGGCCCCTGCCTCCTCCAGGTAGGCTCCACCTTTGATCAGGACAC
This sequence comes from Anaerolineae bacterium, assembly GCA_046760425.1. GTDB lineage: Bacteria > Chloroflexota > Anaerolineae > JBHIEC01 > JBHIEC01 > JBHIEC01. Next base: position 3,564 of record JBHIEC010000180.1, on the reverse strand, counting down.
CCTGCCCGGCCGCGTTGCTGATGGCGGACACGATGGAGACAGGGGTGGAGAGGACCAGAGCGCAGGGGCAGGCGATGACCAGCAGCACCAGGGCACGATAGAACCAAGTGGTGAAGGGCGCCCCGAAAGCAAGGGGGGGCACAGCGGCCACAGCCACCGCACCCACGACGACGGCCGGTGTGTAGTACCGGGCGAAGACGTCTACGAAGCGCTGGGAGGGTGCCTTCTGGGCCTGAGCCTCCTCTACCATGTGGATGATACGGGACAGGGTGTTGTCGCGAGCCAGTTTGGTCACCTGCACCTCCAGGGCGCCGCTGCCGTTGATGGTGCCGGCGAAGACCTCGTCCCCCACGCTCTTGTCCACGGGGAGCGACTCGCCGGTGATGGGCGCCTGGTTGATCGCCGAGGAACCCTTGACGATGGCCCCGTCCATGGGGATGCGCTCCCCCGGCTTGACGATGATGACATCGCCCACTCTGAGTTGCTCGACCGGCACCCGCAGTTCGCCATCGCCGTGCAGCAACGTGGCCTCGGGAGGGGCCAGGTCCATCAGGGAGCGGATGGCGTTGCGCGCCCGATCCATGGTGTAGGACTCCAGCGTCTCGCCCAGGGAGAAGAGGAAGACCACCAGTGCGCCCTCCTCCCACTCGCCGATGGTCATGGCTCCCATAACGGCGATGGTCATGAGAAGGTTGATATCCAGGCTGTGGGTCGTGCGCAGGGCGGCGATGCCGCTGCGGGCGACGTAATAGCCTCCCAAAAGGATGGCCACGAAGTAGAAGCCGTGAGCCACCGTCTCGGAGATCCCCGTGGCCGAGAACAGGATGAAGCCCGCCAGTATGGTCAGTCCCGAGAGGGCCGTCAGGGTGTCTCGCCGCTTCTTGGCCAGGAAATCCAGGAATCCGCGCAGGCCGCCAGGCGCTTCTTTGACCGGGGCCACGGGTTTGCGCCTGCCCGTGACGCCATAGCCCAGCTCTCGGATGCGTCGGACGATGGCCTCCCGGTCCACCCGCTCGGCGTTGTACTCCACCCGCATTTTGGCCGCGGCGAAGTTGACCGAGACCCAGAGGACGCCATCTAGCCGCCCCACCCCCTTCTCCAGGGTCTGGGCGCAGTCGGCACAGTCCATGCCGCTCAGGCTCAGCGTCTCGTGCCTGAACTGACGGGCGATGGCGATCCCCTCCTCCCTGGCCGCCTCCTTCACCTGGGCCAGGCTGATGAGGTTGGGGTCGTAGTGCAGGCACAGCCGGGGCGGGTCGCTGCTCTGATCTACATGGGCTTCTTCAATGCTCTTGTGCAGGCGCAGGGCCTCCTGGAGGCGCTGCACACAGTCTGCACAATCGCCGTTCTCGGGTAAGAGCACGGGAATTTCCAGTTTGAGTTTTTCAATCATAAGTTCTCCTTTCCATCGTCAGGCTAACGCGGCACGGCCCGACCCAGCAGCGTGTCGCGAATGTGTTCAATAGCACCTTGCCCACCCCCTTTATCATCATCTCGCCCCCGGCGCCTGCAGCAGCCGTGACGAGTTGAGGAAGACGGCCACGTCAGGCAGGGATTCGGCGTTTGTTCAATTCGTTTCCTGGCATGGCATCTGCTCAAAGGGCAATGTGGACCCTCTAGCAGCAGCCACGGCCGAACCCACTCTTCGTCTCGGCCTTGACATACTTCTCCGGGTCCTTGTCGAAGGCGGCCTTGCACCCTTTGCAGCAGAAGTAGTAGGTCACGCCCTTGTATTCCGAGGTTGCCGGCGCCTTGTCCTCGTCCACCCCCATGCCGCAGACGGGATCCTTAGCCATCTCACTCACCTTCTCTTGCTTTTCTCCACCCTTGGTTAGACCTATGACCTGTCGGCGTAACCGCTCCTCGTCATAAGCCGACGCGACCAACACGGCTTCCAGGAATTCCTCCAAGTGTGCAAACCACGTTCGCGCTTTCTCTTTTATGCCCAATGCATCCCCCCTTATTAGATGGCGGTATCATCGTTAAGTGAGCTTGTCCGATGCGTAGGCGCTGACGAAGTAGATGCAGAACAGCCACAGAAAGCCCTCTTGCGCTACGGTCTCCACCGCCGCGAAGCCCGCTTCCTTGATCAGCGTGGGGATGCGCCACTCGAGGTTATCCTCCGGGTGCTCGCCGCCCCATCGGAATAGAGGTATCAGCAGCCGGGTCATCCACACCCAGCGCTCGGGCGGCGGGCCGAAGTCACACAGCAGGAAGTGGCCGCCCGGCCTGAGCACCCGGCGCACCTCAGCGAAGCCGGCCTGCTTGATACGCCGGGGCAGGTGGTGGGCCATCAGGCTGCTGGTGACCACGTCGAAGCTGTCGTCGGCGAACGGCAGGGCGGCGATGCTGGCCACCCGGAAGTCGATCTTCATCCCCCGTTTCCGGGCCTGGCGTTGGGCGTGGGCCACCATCTTCGGGGCCAGGTCAATCCCGGCCACGTGGCCCTCTTCACCGACGACCTCTTTCACGAGCAGCGCCAGCCGGCCGGTGCCGCAGCCCACATCCAGCACCCGGTCGCCGGGCTTGATACCTGCCAGCTCGATGGTCATCTCCCGCAGCCGCCGCTCCCCCGGCACCAGAGTGAGAAGGTCGTACCATCCGGCTGCAAAGTCCAGGGCGAAACCCTGGGATTGAGGGACCTCCTGATAGGTCAATTTCTGTTTCATCTCCTCTTCTCTTCTATTCTCACCCACCCTCGGGCCAACCCAAATAGCGTGAGGTTCTGGAACGATACCGGCGATACTCCTCCCCAAATACCTGTTCCAGGTATTCTTCTTCCACCAGAACTAGATAGACGTGAAGCACAAGCCCAAACAGGGCGACCAAAATTAGCGCTATGGCCGATCTCCCGATCAATGCAATGCCCAGTAGAACTAGGCCCCAACCAACATTCTGAGGATTCCTGCTCCACCGATAGATTCCAGAAGTCACCAGTTTATTTGCTTCTAAACCTGACATTCGCTTAAACGAGCGAAACGTGATGATACCTGCCACGGAAAGCGCCAGGCCAAAGAACAAGAACACACCCCCAATTGCAACTGACACCGTTTTGCCGATTGGGAACGGCCAAAAAGCGTGCCATGCTGTAAAACCAGTTAACCCAGCATGCAGCAGGTAGACGACCCAAACGCCCAGTGCGGTCTGCGCTGATAGTTTACCTTGTGTCTTGTACTCCCCCTGAACTTTCCACAATAAATACACCGCTAACAGGACAATAACTGGGAGACCAACATACACTATCCACATTTTCACTATCCTCTTTTCCCTGACTGATGTGCCTCACCGTACTCATGCACTCCCCCCGATCAGTACACGAAGGGCACCAGCCGCCAGGTGCGGGCCATGTACTCCCGGTACTCATCGCCGAACTCGGCCAGCAACATCACTTCTTCCTCCCGGATGCGCAACCAGAGGGCCGGCACGATGAGCAGCAGACTCAGCGCCAGGCCCCACAGGCTGCGCAACAGTAGCGGTAGGGCAGGCACGGCCAGCAGCAGGGCGGTGTACATCGGGTGACGCACCAGGCGATAAGGACCGCTCGTGATGAGCCGTTGGCCGGGC
>JBHIEC010000179.1:0-4938 GCA_046760425.1 Anaerolineae bacterium | reverse complement strand
TGATGAAGCGTGCCCTTCACGCCCAGCAGAGCAAGCGCCCGAAATAGCGAGGAACGAACTGCAGTTGCACGCGCTCACACCTCATCCGCTTATCCGTTTCCATCCGTTGTGTAACTGCGCCAACAGCGCCTCCAGGTCAAGTTCCGGCTCGGCGGACCATCCGTTTATCCGCTTCCATCCGTTGTGTAATACCACCATGACTAACGCACTAAATCTCATCAAACCCGAGGTCCGCAACCTCGCGCCCTATACCCTGCGCCACCACGAGCACCGCGTGAAACTGAACCAGAACGAGAACCCCTTCGGCTTCCCCGAGGCGCTGAAGGAGGAGGTGTGGCGGCGGGCGCGGGGGCGGGACTGGGCTCGCTACCCCGATTTCTTCCTGCGGGAGATCACGGAGCGCCTGGCCCAGCACGCCGATGTGCCCCCCGACTGGGTCCTGGTGGGCAACGGCTCCAACGAGCTGATCCAGGTGACGTTGATGGCCACCCTGGCCCGAGGCGATACCGTCATCATCCCCGTGCCCACCTTCACCCTCTACAGGCTCATGAGCACCGTCATGGGTGCCCAGGTCGTTGAGGTGCCCCTGAGCCAGGGCGACTTCGCCCTGCCCACGGAGGCCATCGTAGCTGCCGCGCGGGAGCACCGCGCCAGGGTCGTCATCCTCTGCTCGCCCAACAATCCCACGGGCGTCGCCTATCCGGAGGGCCAGGTCCGGCGCATCGTGGAGGAGACGGAGGCCCTGGTCGTCCTCGACGAGGCCTATCGCGAGTTCAGTGACCAGGACTTCCGCCCCCTCCTTGACGGGTACGATAACCTGATCCTGCTGCGGACGTTTTCCAAGGCCATGGCCATGGCCGGGCTGCGAGTCGGTTACCTGCTGGCCCGCCCGGAGCTGGTACGGGAGCTGGCCAAGGCCAGGCTGCCCTACGGCCTTAACCTCCTCTCGGAGACGGCGGCCCTGGTGGCTCTGGATCACCGGGATCTGCTGGAGGCGCAGGTGCGAAGGATCCGTGCCCTGCGCAATGTGCTCCACGCCGAATTGCGAGCTCTACCTGGGGTGCATCCCTACCCCTCCCAGGCCAACTTCCTCCTCTGCCGCTTCGACCGGCCAACGGAGGAGGTCTTTGCCGCCCTCCTGGCCAACGGCATCCTGGTCCGCGACGTGAGTGGCTACCCCCTGCTGGCCGGCCACCTGCGGATCAGCGTCGGAAGGGAGAGAGAGAACGAGGCCCTGGTACGGACCCTGAAGGAGCTGTCATGATCCCACCTCAACCCATCCAGGTCAACTGCCCTCAGTGCAGGCAGCCTTTCATCGCCCACATCTACAGCGTCATTGACGTGGGGGAGAGACCGGAGTTCAAGGAGCAACTCCTGCGAGGCAGGCTCAACCTGGCCACCTGCCCCTACTGCGGCGGCCAAGCCATGCTGGGTGCTCCCCTCCTGTACCACGACCCGGCCAAGGAGCTGCTCCTCTGCCTGGTGCCCATGGAACTGAACCTGAATCGGGAGGAGCAGGAACGGCTTATCGGCACCATGACCAACGCCCTCATGGAGGCTCTGCCGCCGGAGAAGCGCAAGGCCTACCTGCTGCAGCCCAAAACCGTCTTTAGCCTGCAGCGGCTGGCCGAGGAGATCCTGCAAGCTGATGGCATCACCAGGGAGATGCTGGACGAGCAGGCCAGACGGGCGCAACTGATCCAGGACCTGCTGGTGTGCCTGGACGACGAGGAGCGGCTCAAGGCTCTGGTGGAGGAGCGGCGAGGGGAGCTGGGCTATGAGTTTTTCCTGATGCTGGCCGCCTCCATGAACGCGGCATGGGAAGACGGAGATAAGATCCGCACTCAGCGGCTGAGCAGACTGCGGGAGAAGCTCCTGGAGCTGACCGGCCCCATCCTCGAACCCCTGCCCGAGGGGGCAACCTATGAGGACCTGATCCGGGCCCTCCTGGAGGCCGAGGGAGAGGCGCAACTGTGGGGTCTGGCGATAGCCAACCGCCACTTCCTGGACTATGGCTTCTTCCAGACCCTGACGGGCCAGATCGAGGCGGCTCAGGCGGCCGAGGAGACGGAGCTGGCCCAGCGACTGACGGAGTTACGGGCCAAAGTGCTGGAGATTGCCGACGAACTGGATCGGCAGGCGAGGGCCGCTATGGAGCGCGCCGCCGACCTTCTGCGCCGTATTCTGGACAGCGACGATCCCCGGGGAACCATCCAGGAGCACATCGAGGACATTGACGAGGTCTTCCTCTTCGTCCTGTCGGCCAACATCGCCCAGGCCCGGGCCGAGAAGAGAGAGGAGATCGCCAAGGGGTTGGAGGTGCTGTACGGCTACATCCTCGCCCAACTGGAGGCGCGGATGCCGCCCGAGATGCAGCTCGTCAACCGCCTGCTGCGGGCCGAGGACGCCCAGGCGCGAGAGGAGCTCCTGCGTCAGGAATCGGCTCTGGTGGACCAGCAGTTCCTGGGCCTGGTGCAGGCCGTGGCCGACGACGCCCAGCGTCAGGGGCAGGCCGAGATGGCAACATGCCTGCAAGAGATCGGGGAGCAGGTGGAGAAAATGCTGGAGGGAGCAGGATGAAGGCGCGCAGGGCCAAGATTCACCGTCGGACGGCGGAGACGGAGATTGAGCTGGAGCTGGTTGTGGATGGAACGGGCCAGCATGCCATCAACACCCTGGTGCCCTTCTTGGATCACATGCTGGCCCACGTGGCGGTCCACGGTCTCCTGGATCTGACCGTTCGGGCCAGGGGTGACATTGAGGTGGACGACCACCATACCGTGGAGGACGTGGGCATCGTCCTGGGGCAGGCCCTGCGGGAGGCCCTGGGGGACAAGGCCGGCCTCCGCCGCTACGGGAGCGTCGTCCTGCCTATGGACGAGGCCCTGGCCCTGGTGGCCGTGGACTGCTCGGGGCGGGGCCTGCTGGCCTACGACGTGACCTTCCCCCGCCAGAAGATCGGCGCCTTCGACACCGAGTTGATCGAGGAGTTCCTGCGTGCCCTGGCGGCCAACGGCGGGCTCACCTTGCACGTCCGCCTCCTGGCCGGCCGTAACGCCCACCACATGGCTGAGGCCCTCTTCAAAGCGTTGGGGCGGGCCCTTCGCATGGCCCTTGAGCGCGATCCACGATGCGAGGGGGTACCTTCGACCAAAGGGATGTTGACGTGATCGCCATCGTTGACTACGGCATGGGCAACCTGCGTAGCGTGCAGAAGGCTCTTGAGCACGTGGGCGCCGAGGCGGTGGTGACCAGCGACGTGGCCGTCATCGCCCGGGCGCCAGCCATCGTACTGCCCGGCGTGGGGGCCTTCGGCGACGCCATGATCAACCTGCGTCGCCTGGGCTTGATCGAAGCCATCCGAGAGGCCATCGCCGCCCGGGTGCCCTTCCTGGGCATCTGCCTGGGCCTGCAGGTCCTCTTCGAAGAGAGCCAGGAAATGGGCCGCCATGAGGGGCTGGGCGTGTTTGGAGGGCAGGTGGTGCGGTTCCCCGAGCAGGTGGGCAAGGTGCCCCACATCGGCTGGAACCAGATTCACATCCGACGGCAGAGCCCGCTCCTGGCTGGCGTGGAAGACGGCGACTTCGCCTACTTCGTCCATTCCTACTACGTCGTTCCTGCTGACCCGGAGATCGTCCTGGCCACCACTGATTACGGCCTCGACTTCGCCTCCGTCGTGGAACGGGACAACGTCTTCGGCATCCAGTTCCACCCGGAGAAGAGCCAGGACGTGGGGCTGAGGATGCTGCGGAACTTCGTGGAGATGGTGGGAGGACAATGATCATCTTTCCAGCCATTGATTTGCGGCAGGGCAGGTGCGTACGGTTGGTACAAGGGCGGATCGAGGACGAGACGGTCTACTCGGACGACCCGTTAGCGGTGGCTCAGCGCTGGGTAGCCGAGGGCGCTCAATGGCTGCACGTGGTGAACCTGGACGGCGCATTCGGAGCAACGGCCCGGCAGAACCTGGAGGTCGTGCAGCGTATCGCCGAGACGGTGGAAGTGCCCATCCAGTTCGGCGGCGGGCTGCGCGACTTTGAGGCCATCGAGACCGCTTTCGACCTGGGGGTCGTCCGGGTCGTCCTGGGCACGGCGGCGGTGAAGGACCCAAGGCTGGTGGAGCTGGCCATCGCCAAGTTCGGCTCCGAGGGCATAGTGCTGGGCATTGACGCCCGGGGCGGGAGGGTGGCCACCCACGGCTGGCAGCAGGTCTCCGATGTGGATGCGGTTGACCTGGCCCTGGAGATGCTGGTGCGCGGCATTCGGCGTGTGGTCTACACGGACATCGCCCGGGACGGCACCCTGGCAGGTCCCAACATGGCCGCCATAGCGGAGATGGCCAGGCGAACTGGACTGTACGTCATCGCCTCAGGCGGCATCTCCTCCCTCGACGACATCCGGCAGCTCAAGGCGCTGGAGCCCCTGGGAGTCGAAGGCGTCATCGTGGGCAAGGCACTGTACACGGGGAGAGTAAACCTATCCCAGGCCATAGAGGTCGCCAGGAGCGAAGAGCCGTGCTAGCCAAGCGCATCATCCCCTGCCTGGACGTGCACGCAGGGCGAGTGGTCAAGGGCGTGCAGTTTGTAAACCTGCGGGATGCGGGGGATCCCGTAGAGCAGGCCCAGGTCTACGACCGGGAGCGGGCGGACGAACTGGTGTTTCTGGACATCACCGCCTCCCCGGAGGGCCGTGCCATCATGCTGGATGTCGTCCGTCGCGTGGCCGACGCTATCTTCATCCCCTTCACCGTGGGCGGGGGTATCCGCACTGTGGAGGATATCCGCGCCATCCTCGCCGCTGGCGCCGACAAGATATCCATCAACACCGCCGCTGTGGAGCATCCGGAGCTGATCACCGAGGGGGCCCAACGGTTCGGGAGCCAGTGCATCGTGGTGGCCATTGATGCCAAGCGTACACAACAGAGGAGAGAGGAGAGAG
>JBHIEC010000178.1:0-4955 GCA_046760425.1 Anaerolineae bacterium | reverse complement strand
GGTGACCGCTTGTCATCGCCCCGTCCAGGGCATTGAACCACGCCAAAACCGGGGCGAGGACGCCCCTTGATAGCACCAATGAGTGATCGTGCCGCCACCAAAGTTCCCCCATCTGAACGAGCGCCTTCACGGCAGGAGCTGCAGCCAGTCACCCAGCAGGAACTGCACGCGCCCGATGAGGAGGGAGACGCGGGCCATGACGGTGTTGGCGAAGATGGCCCCGAAGGTGATCATGATGATCCAGCGGCCCAGGCCAGCCCAGGGCCTGAGGAAACCAGCTCGGACGCGGGCCAGCAAGTTGTCTCGGCTGGCGTTGAAGTAGAAGTAGAGCAGGGTGGCGACGGTGCCCACCACCAGGATCAGGTTATCCGCCGCCCGCCCCCAGCCCAGGAGGCCCTCCCCCAGTTGGGTCGGGGAGAGGGAGACGAAGGTGGCCTGCACCTGAGGCAGGAGAGTGCCGGACAGGGCCCCGCCAATGGCCAGGGCAGCCCCCACGCCAAAGAGGAAGGCCATGGCCGAGTTACCCACCCAGGCGATGGACGCGCGGGCCTTGGTCAGGAGGAGCAATCCCAGGGCGGCCGGAAGGAGAAGGAACCAATTGGCCTGAGGGTCGCTGGCCAGGGGGAGGATCAACTGGGGCTTGAGGACGCTGTGGTAGGCCACGACGGCAGCGTAGGCCACGGCCGAGCCCACGAAGAGGTGCTCGGCCAGGCGGAAGAGGGGGTTATCCCCCAGGAGGTAGCTGTAAACCATCAGCGTCAGCAGCGCCGCCACCCAGATGCCAAGGGTCTCGGGAGTGATGAGGCTCAGATAACTATAGAGTGCGTTCCACAGATTTTCCATCAGGCCCTCGCTTCTGGGTAGTTGGACAATGTTAGATTTCACCCTAGGTGTCATTGCGAGGCGCGCTCCCGTTCGTTACGCTCAGGGCATGGTTTGCGCCGAAGCCTGTCCTGAGCGTAGCCGAAGGGCAATCCCCTAGCACGCTTGGAGATTGCTTCGCTCCGCTCGCAATGACGAAAGTCTCCCTGTTGGATGTTGATGCCTACAAAGGGCGCGGATAAATCACGCCGCCTGGGTATAACACGCCCAGGCACCGTCATTTATGCGGTGCCATCATTAATTAACATCCCCTCACTGGGTCACCAACACGATAGGGGGAGACTACCCACTTCTGGAGTGCGAAGTTATGTGTAATGAGCAGAGATGACCCTTCGTTTAGTTGTGGAGAGGTTCGTCACACAACGGATGCCAAACGAATAAACGGATTCCCATGGACGTTTGCCAGCGTTCGACCAAGCCTTCGGGCTGAGGCCCTCAAGGCCGAAGGCTCAGTCGAGCCGTTCTCGCGTCCTTCTTAACCTCTAGTGGCTTCACCAACTCCCAGGGGGGAGACTGCCCATCCGTTTTTCCGCTTTCTATTCGTTGTGTGATCTGCTCCTCAGCCTCACTTGTTACGCATAAGCGAAGTCTCCGGACTTCGCGGACTTATGCAACGTCACGCTAACGGGTTCTCTTTCCCCTCCCGCCGAGCCAGTAGGCCAGGCTCCCCAGGAGGACGAGCAGGATGATGGCCAGGTGGGCCGCCGACTGGGCGCCCAGGCTCGCCAGGCCCGAGGCAGGTCGGTTGATCAGAAGCTCGTATTGGGCCGCGCCAGGCAGGCCGCTGATCAGCCCCCGCAACTGGCCGGACTGGTGGTAGGGCCGCACCTGGGGCTCGGCGGCAGCCGTGACCCCCGCCACCATAGCCACGTCGTAGCGGCTGCCCACCTGCTCGATCCACCAGCGCAGGGGCTCCTGGCTGCCCGCCAACTCGACAATCAGGGCCAGGTCCTCGATCCCCTCCACGCCGTCCACGGCGGCGAAGTCGGTCAGGGGATCGTGGGTCGCATAGTCCTTGCCCACGACCCCCAGGGGATCCTGGGCGAAAGCGCGCAGGGCCGCCTCCTGGCCAGCCAGATAGCCCAGGTTGATGTAGTTCCGACCGTAGCGGTACTCCGGATGGGCCGGGGCGACCCGCTGGAAGGTCTCCTGAGCCAGAGCAGGACCCTGGGGCACCAGGCTGAGGGCCAGGATGCGCAGGTGGTGGCTCATCAGATGGTGGGTGATGGCCAGGGCCTGGGGCCCCAGCTCGCCCACCGTGCCCGGGTCGTAGTCGTAGGCCACCAGGACGGCCGCGCCTTCGGGCAGGGCTTCCACCGCCTCGTAGAAGCCCCTGGCCGTAGGGGTGACGGGCAGGTTGATCCCCGACCAGGCTCCCCCTATCAAAAAGGGCACGATGATGGCCACAGCCACCAACAGGTAGGTGAGGCGGCGGCGGAGCCAGCGCCAGACTCTGCTCCAGCGGTCCTCCTCAGCCGGGGCCTCGGCCACGGGGCGGGAGACGAGGATCTCCTCGAACAGCCGCGCCCCCTCCATCTCGGCCAGGGGGGTGGGAGGTGGCCCGGGAGGGATGGGATGGGGCTGGGCGATAATGGGCGCCGTGGGTAAGGTGCCCTCCAGCCCGGCCAGGATCTCCATGGCCGATGGGGGAGGTTTCTCCTCCTCGGCTGACTCGCCCTCTTCCAGCTCCGCTAAGGGTGCCTCGATCTCTGGCTCGGCGTGCTCTTCGGTGGGGGCCGCTTCTTGGGGCTCTTTCACGATCTCCTCCTGGACGGGGAGGGTAGCTGTTGCTGGAGCCTCCTGAACCGGAGGCTCTGCCCTCACCCCCTCCTCCCTGCGCCCCCCTCCCCCTCTCCCAAAATTGGGAGAGGGGGAGGGGGGAGGGGGGGGTAGGGGTGAGGGCAGACGCGCCCCGCACTCGTTGCAGAATTTGCTCCCGTCCCGGTTGGACGTCCCGCAGTTGGGGCAGTAGATCATGGCCGACAACTCCTATTCGCTGTACTGGCGGTCGAAGCCCAGGATGACCCGCAGGCCCGTGGTGACGATCCCCAGGGCCGCCCCCAGCAGGATGCCCCGCGCCCCCGCTGTGCTGGGGATGGCCAGAATCCAGTCCTTCACCGCCGGCAGTTGAGCCGCCGCGACTCGGCTTAGCGGTGCCTGTCCCAGGAGGACGATGAGGCCCGTGAGCAAAAGCAGGGTGGATTCCAGGGTGTGGGCGCGGAAGGCGCGGTAGGCGGCCGTGGCGATGAAGAAAGCCAGCAGGGAGAAGAAAGTGGCCTGCAGAGGGACCTGTATGTTGTGGAAGATCCAGGCCACGGAAGGGGCCTCAGGCCCCTGGATGCCGGCTGCCAGGACGATCAGCCCCGCGGCCAGCAAGACGATGCTGTAGGGCCAGCCTCGCTGGCGCCGCCAGACTCTCTTCCCATGGACGGCCAGGACGTTGAACAGGCCCAGGAAGAGGGCGAAGGCGGCCACGATCATGGTCCAGCGCACCAGAAGCTGGCCCAGGCTATCGAGATACGGGTTCTCCAGGAAGAAGTCGGCCAGCACGATCAGGCCTGTGGCGATGGCGATAGCGGTGGGTACAATCCTCTTCACGGAGCATTTCTCCTATGGCAGACCGAGGCTCTTCCAGACTACGCCGCCGATGATGGCGGCCACGATGATCCAGCGCATCCAGTCCTGGGCCCTCAGGCTGCCCATGTGGGCCGCTCGGGCGGAGAGGTAGGCGCCGGCAGCGAAGATCTCCTCGCCCAGCAGGGTGTGATCCACCGAGGCGAAGATGAAGGGCAGGGTGCGGGGGTCCACGGCGCCGGCGATCTGGGTGACCCCCTTCTTGGCCCCCGTCTCGCCCATCAGCAGGAACTCGTCTCCGAAGGAGCCGATCATGACATTAGCGGCCAGGTCCTCGTGCTCCAGGATGTCCATCACCCCTGCGGCGTAGGCCACCGGCTGGGGGGCGATGAGGCGGATGCGGGTGGGGTCGTAGCCCTCCGCGTGGCCGTGCCCCTCGTGCCCCCGACGCATCACGTCCTGGGCCACGGGCAGGAGGGTGGGATGGGCCACGGTCACCAGGGGCGAGACATAGCCCACGGCCGGCTGGTCGGCCAGGTGCTCCAGCACCGCCAGGCCGGCCAGGGTCTCAGCCGTGGCTGCTCCTCCCACCCCGGCGGTGCCCATGGACAGGTGGAGCGATTGGCCGGTCTCCAGGGCCCGTGCCAGCAACTCTTTCAGGAGGGCGTAGCCGGGGATAGGGCGCAGCGTGACCCGGTGCCCTGCCTTGGCGCGGAAGGTGAAAAAGAGCAGGAGGGGAAGGAAGGCCAGGAGCAGCACCAGCATCACTTCTTCCTCGGTCCCCATCCTTGTATTATGGAGCAGACTGGATATGAGGGCTTCCATCGTTATCTCCTGTCGCGCAGTTGCTCCAGGGAGCGGAGCAGCCGCTCCACGTTCTCCCGGTCCTCCAGGAGCAGGGCATAATCCTGGGCCTCTTTGTCGCCCAGCAGGAAACCGAGGAGCGGCTGGGAGAAGAGCAGGGCCTGGCTGCCCAGGAAGCTGAGGGGCTTGTGGGCCTCCAGGAAGAGGATGGCCGGCGTGGTCAGGCCCAGGTGGGCGATCTTCCGGGCCAGGCCCTCGATCAGTTCATCGCGGCGTGTGATGGTCAGAGACATCGGATCTCCGTGTTAAGGCTCCTGCTGCCTTTTCGAACGCTCCTCTTGCCAGTCATCCACAGAGCGGGCCGATATGATCAAGGCTGATTTGTAGCCTGATTATACCATAAGACAGGCGTTGTGGCAATAGCAAGTTAATGAAACGGGGGCAAAGGGGACGGGAGGTCAATCAGATTGTACCACACAGGTCCGTCCATTGCAACTCGACTCTGGACAAAATCCCCGAAATGGGGTACAATTGAGGAAAGGCGGCGGCTAAAAGCACGCCGCCTGGCTCCCCAGACCGAACCAGGCGCCGTCATTTATGCGGTGCTTAAGGGGCTGAAGCCCTGCTCCCAAGGGGGTGCCCACCTCGGTTACCAGACTTACATTAGGAGGTTGCACCGTGTCCGAACTCACCGA
>JBHIEC010000177.1:0-4981 GCA_046760425.1 Anaerolineae bacterium | reverse complement strand
CGTCACCTGGATCCACAACGTGTGGAACATGGACGCCATCATGTGCATTGACGACGTCGAGTGCAAGAAGGGGCTGCAACTGCTGGTGGAGGAGCCGGGCTGGAAGACGATGATTGACCGTTATGGCGTGCCCGAGGCCAGCGTGCGCAAGATGGCGACCATCTTCGGCATCTCCGGCGTGTGCAACGTGCTGGGGGCCATCAAGACGGCCAAGTACTACGGCCTGGGTGCGGACGATGTCATCGTCACCATCTGCACCGACGCCATTGATCGCTACTGGTCGGTGATGGAGCAGATGACGAAGACCTACGGCCCCCTGGACGAAACCGAGGCGGCGGTGCGGCTGGTGAGCATCTTCCACAACCAGAAGCTGGATTGGATCAAAGAGGGCACCCGCGAGGTGCGCGCCCAGTGGCACAACCTGAAGTACTTCACCTGGGTGGAGCAGCAGGGCAAGGCCATCGAGGACCTGGACGCCCAGAAGGACCCGGAGTGGTGGATTCGGCATCAGGAGATGGTGGCGGAGATTGACAGGCGGATCAAAGCGGCCAGGGGAGCGGGCGATGAGCCAACACGTTAGCGGAGCGCTAGGTCACCGAGTCTCTGGTTGAACCCCCATTCGTCTCGAAGCTCGGTTTGAGGGGCTGCGCATTGCACAGATAGTTCGCTTGTGGTACAATATGGTTGGCTTTTGCTCAGCACCCCGGCCCACAAGGGGTCTCTGGTGGCAGCGCATAAGAGGCGTGAAACGTGAAGCGTGAAAACGTGATACGCGAGAAGCGGCAGCAGGCGGAAGTACCTCTCACCTTGCCAAGGGGTCAAATCTCTTGGGAGTTGGTGATGGAACGCAGGGATCCAGGCCCTTGAGCGCCGCATAAATGACGGCGCCTGGCTCGGTTTGGGGAGCCAGGCGGCGTGCTTTGAGCCGCCGCCTTTTGTTTCTTCATCCGCTATCTTCTCGCTGATGAGGTGAGGAAGTCGGTCGCCAAAATCATTCTGTTCGGAAGCCTCGCCGAGGGCAGGGCAGAGGAGGAGAGTGATGTTGATCTCTTCATCGTCGCCCTGGATGATCTGCCAGCCGTATCCCGGCGATGTGCTGAAGCCAGCCTGGAGACGACCCTGCGGTACGGCGAGCAGGTAGAGCCCATCGTTGGATGTGTGGATCGGTATCTGCGGGAGGACTCCTATTTCTTTCGCCAGGTTCTCCGGGGCGGAGAGGAGGTTTACACAGTGGAAGAAGAAGAGATAAGGTGGATTTCCCGCTCCCCTCAAACCCTGAGATGCGCTCAGCGTCCCTGCGCTGGAGCGCTAGAGAAGGAGGAGGAATCATGAGAGCAGCAATCACCATGTGGCGGAACACCCGTATGATCATGCTCACTGCGCTGTGTGCAGCCATCTACGGGGCTTCCCTGGCTGTCTTCAAGACGGCCATCCCTCTCATCCCCGGCATCACCGAGGTTCGAGTGGCCAACATCTTCCCTACGGTCTTCGGCCTGCTGTTCGGCCCTGCGGGCGCGTGGGGCACAGCCTTCGGCAACCTCATCGGCGACATCTTCGGCACCCTGGGGCCGGGCAGCTTCTTCGGCTTCTTCGGCAACTTCCTGCTGGGGTTCGTGCCCTACGTGCTGTGGAGCCGACTGCGCCCGCTGTCCAGCGGCGATGAGCCAGCGCTGCGGACCGTCCAGCAGTGGATCGAATATATCGTCATCGCCGTCATCTCCTCGGCAGCGTGCGCGACGCTCATCAGTTGGGGGGTGGACCTGCTGGGCTTCGTGCCCTTCAAGGTCCTCAGCAACATCATCACCATCAACGACTCCGTGGGGAGCTGGATCGGGGGCATTCTCCTGCTGCTGGTCTACACCCGGGTCAAATCCATGGGCCTGCTGTGGCAGGATATCATGGAGTCAGCGGACATCGGCAAACCCGTCAACATCCCTATCGGCGTCCTGCTGATGATCGTCGGCGGCGTGGGCGGCTGGTTGCTGGGGGCCTTTCTCCTGCCCGGAACGCTGGTCCTCCCGGTGATCGGCCTCTTCGTCCTGGCCCTCATCGTCGCGGCCTTCCTGCTGTAGCCCTGGGAGGCGAAGGACCCTTTGAACTCCCCACGACCCAGACCCCGGAGGAGCCCAGCCATCTCCATTGAAGATCTCTCCTTCGCCTACAGAGGGAGCGAGGCGAACGCCCTGGCAGGGATCAACCTGCAACTTCAGGACGGCCAGTTCGCCGTCATGATGGGGCACGGGGGAGCGGGAAAATCCACCCTCTGCTACTGCCTCAACGCCCTCATCCCCAAGTTCTTCAAAGGCACCTACGAGGGGCGGGTCCTGATCAAAGGAACGGAGGTCGGGCAATCCAGAGTCTACGACATGTCCCGTCTCGTGGGGTTAGTCTTCCAGGACTTTGAGTCCCAGCTCTTCTCCACTAACGTGGAGCTGGAAGTGGCCTTCGGGCCCGAGAACTACGGCGTGCCCCGGGAGGAGATCCGACGCCGCATTGATAAGTATCTGACCTTCGTGCGGCTGGCGGAACTGCGGAATCGGGAGCCGGCCAGCCTGTCGGGGGGGCAGAAGCAGCGGCTGGCCATCGCCTCCATCCTGGCCATGGAGCCGGAGGTCCTGGTCATGGACGAGCCGACCACGGACCTGGACCCCATCGGCCGGGACGAGGTCCTCTCCGTGGCCGGGGAGCTGGAGCGGCAGGGCAGAACCCTGTTGATCGTGGATCACGAGCCGGAGACGGCTCAGGGCGCCGATTTGGTCTTCCTGATGAAGGAGGGGCACCTGGTGCGCCAGGGTGCGCCCCGAGAGGTCCTGACCGACGTGCCCCTGGTCCTGGACTGCGGTGTCATGCCGCCTCAGGTGGTGGAGCTCTTCCACAAGCTCAACTGGCCTGAGTTGCCGTGGACCGTGGAGGAGGCCCTCCAGCTCTTCCGCGAGGCCCCCTTGAGGCTTAAGCCGGAGGCGCGGGACATGCTGCGGCGGATGGACGATGCTCGGACCAGGGAGGTGAAAGACCAGGTCATCCTGGCGGCCAAGGGGTTGGGGTACGTTTACGAGGAGGGGAATGTCGAGGCCCTGCGCGACGTGGATCTGCAGATCCGCGCCGGCGAGTTCGTGGCCATCATCGGGCAGAACGGCTCGGGGAAGACCACCCTGGCCAAGCAGTTCAACGGCCTGCTGCACCCCACGAGAGGCGAGGTCCTGGTGGATGGGGCCAGCACGCGAACCCTCAGCCGCGCCGCCCTGGCCCGCGCCGTGGGCTACGTCTTCCAGAACCCGGATCACCAGATCTTCGCCCGCACGGTCCGAGAGGAGGTGGCCTTTGGGCCGCGCAACTTCGGCATGGACGAGGCGGAGATCGAGGAGCGCGTCGCCGAGGCCCTGCGGGTGGTGGGTCTGGAGGGCTACGAGGAGCGAGACCCCTTCGCCCTGACCAAGGGGGAGCGGCAGCGGGTGGCCGTGGCCTCGGTGCTGGCCACCCGACCCCGGGTGGTCATCCTGGACGAACCCACCACAGGGCTGGACTATCCCCAGCAGCGGCGCATGATGGACATGCTGGCCACCCTGAATCGCATGGGCCATACTGTCATCATCATCACCCACTCCATGTGGGTGGTGACGGAGTACGCCACGCGGACGCTGGTCATGAAGGATGGGCGGGTGATCCGCGACGGCCCCACGCGGGAGGTCTTCGCCGACGAAGAGACGCTGGCCGAGGCCTTCCTCAAGCCCCCGCCCATCGTGCGGCTGGGCAACCGGCTGGGCGTCACGGCCCTGACCGTTGATGAGATGCTGGAGGTGGTGGCGAGATAAAGCTCTTCTTGTACCTGGATCGAGATACCTTCGTCCACCGGCTGGACCCACGGACCAAGATCATCGCCACGGTGCTGTTCTTCGTCCTGGCCCTCATCTTCAATGACCCCCGGTATCTGGCTCTGGTGGCCGGAGGCTTGCTCATCCTGGGGGTGGGATCTCAGTCGCTGGAGAACTTCTGGCGGATGAGGGTCATCCTGGTCCTGCTCTTCGTCTTCAGCAGCATATTCTGGCCCTTCTTCGCCCGCGGGCCCACGGTCATCTGGACGTGGGGACCGCTGGTCCTCACCCGGGAGTCGTTGCTCTACGGCATCGCCATGGGCTTCCGGCTGTCCTCGATGCTGATGGCCGGGCTGGTCTTCCTGTCCACGACCAAGATCGAGGAGTTCACGGGCGGCCTGATTCGGCTGCGGATCCCCTATCCCATGGCCTTCGCCTTCTCCACCTCCCTGCGGCTGGTGCCCACCTTCGCCGGCGCCGGGGCGACCATCGTGCAGGCGCAGATCTCCCGGGGGCTGGACCTGGAGTCGGGTGGGCTGGCGGCACGGTTCAGGCGGTTCATCCCCCTGGCTGTGCCCCTCTTCATCTACGCCATCCGTCACACCAACCTGTTGGCGATGGCCTTGGAGTCCAAGGGCTTCAGCCCGGAGCACAAGCGAACCTTCTACCTGGAGCTCAAAATGGGCCTCTGGGACTACGTTATCCTCTTCTTCCTGATCGCGCTAATCATCGTCCTGCTGATCCTGCGGCTGCGTGGCTACGGGGTGGTGATGCCGGGGAGGATATAAGAACAGGCTAGTTTTTGACGGGGAGGGGAGAATCCGTTATCATTGCGTTCGGAGGTGAGGATGACGGGTGAGACGGCAACGGCCTATTTTCGTCGCCTGGCCACGGAGATGCGCGGGGGTGCCGCGCCTTCGCCCCACGACGAGTTCATAGGAGGATTAACCTATTGCGCTTGTTCATTTCTATCGGGCTTTTGACATTCCGTAACGCCTATCGAAGCAAGGAGGGTTGACCATGGCAGAAAAAGTGGTTCGAGTTTCCACCTACACCGGTGGCCTGGTGGGGCCGAGCCTCCCCATGCTGGGACCCGTCGAGGACGGTGGGACCATCGTGGCGGAGACGGCGCCCGGCTGTTGGGGGCCGATGATCACCCCCAAGTTCAA
>JBHIEC010000176.1:0-4992 GCA_046760425.1 Anaerolineae bacterium | reverse complement strand
GCTGCGAGCGCTTGCGATAGTCGGCGGCGATGGCGTTGATCGTGTTGCTGGCTAAGCCATCCCGGGTGGTGTAGGTGACCCATGTTCCCTCATCAAGACGGCTCACCCCCTTTCCTGCAGTGCCGATCCAGAGGACGCCTTCCCCGTCCACGGCCAGGGCCGTGACCCAGTCGCTGGCCAGCCCGGAGTCGGCGCGGCTGTAGGTTCGCCAGGTCCCACCACTCAGACTGCTGACCCCACCGCCGTAGGTGCCCACCCAGAGGGTGCCCTCCCCGTCCACGGCCAGGGCCGTGACCCAGTCGCTGGCCAGCCCGGAATTCTCCGTGTCATAGGTCTCCCAACCCCCGCTATCGAAGCGGCTGACCCCGCCGCCCCAGGTGCCAGCCCACACCTCGCTGTCTCCGATAGCCAGGGCCGTGATCCAGTCGTCGCCCAGGCCGTGGCCTTCGGCGTAACTGATCCAAATCTCCCCATCAAAACGGCTGACCCCGCCGCCGTAGGTGCCCACCCAGAGGGCGCCCTCCCTGTCCACGGCCAGGGCCGAGACGGCGTCCGCCGCCAGCCCCTGGGCGGTGGTGTAGGTCGTCCAGACGGGGGCAGAGGCCTCGGCGGAAAGGGCCAGGGAGGCCAGAAGGGCCATGATCAAAGGTGGGACAGAGCCAGCCAGGAATTTTCTCCTCAGTAGTTGATCTCGAAGATCCACACCTTGCCCTCGTGGTATACAGTCTGATAATGGGGGCTGGCCAGAAATGCCTGGGGCTGCAGCTTGCCCCCTTTCTCCCCGATGTATACATGGGTCACGCCATGCTCCCGCAGCAGGCGCAGGGTCTCAGGGCTGTCCACGGGGTTTTCAAGCACCTGGCGGACCAGGGCGTTCACCTTGAGACGGTAGTCGGGGTCGGTGGCGAACTCCATCCCGTAGTGCAACGGTGGCGAGGTGTTCCGACGGCCCGTCAGCAGCGGGATCCACCAGCCGCCGTCGGAGCCGGCTACCAGGGAGCCGCCGTAGGCGAAGAAGGAGTTGACCAGGAATTTGGCCTGGGGCGGGGTGTTCTCCCGGATCCAGGCCATGGCCGCCTCGTCGGCCTTGGTGGCCAGGACGAACTGGGAGTCGAGCACCGGCAGCCGCTCCCGCGCGCCCCAGAGTCCGGCCAGGATCACCAGCACCCCCACCCCGACCCGGGCCCACGGCCATCGAGCGCCCAGAAGGGCCACCATCTCGCCCAGGAGGTAGCCCACCAGCACCGAGAGGGGGAGGTAAAGGGTGATAAAGACGGCGAAGTTGTTCACCGTCCCTGTGCCAGGGAGTCCTATCACGTAGGGGTTGGCCATCAGAAAGAGGAGTCCCACCCAGAGGATCACCAGGAGGATACCCCGCTGACGCCGCAGCAGGCCCCACAAAGCGCCCACCAGGGCCGGGGCCACCAGGTAAGCGGGGGCGAAGAAGAAGGGGTCGCCGATGGCATTGTAGGGACCTCGGAAGAAGCCGGAGACGGGGCTGGGCCGGAAGCGGCTCAGCAGGACGAGGGGCAGGGGGCTATCCAGGATATTCCGGATCCAGGGGGTCACCAGGATCACGGCCAGGAGCCCCAGACCCAGAGCCCGCAGCCAGGGCACGAGAGGGCCGGTGGCGGATTGGAGACCGCCGCTCCGGCGCTGGTAAGTCAGGATCAGGAGGTAGGGCAGCAGGAAGAGGGCGTAGAAGGGGACGGTGAGGTAGTGGGTCAGAGCCAGCCCGGCCAGGGCAATGGCCGCCAGCCCCATGTGCCGCCGCCCCCCCCGCTCGATGGCGGCCAGGGCCAGCACCAGGGCCGCGGTCAGGATGACGTGGCCGGTCAACTGGGTGTAGCGCCCCCAGTTGACGTAGTACATGGGCATGGGCGACAGGAGTCCGGCGGTCAACGCCGCGCCCAGGCCGGCCCAGCGGTTCCGGGTCAGCCACACGGCCAGGAGGTAAGCAGCCAGGGGGGCCAGGGCGTTGAGGAACTGCCCCATCAGGATCACCGACTGCACGACGGTCAGCCCGCTGAGCCAGTGGAAGAAGGCCACCAGGGTGTGGAAGCCAAAGTGGTAGGTGAAGGTGCGCAGGGGCAGGTAGGGCTCCCAGGAGTGGAACAGCCCGCTGTTCTCCACCAGGAGCCGGGTGATCAGGGTGTGCTGCATGGAATCGCCCCACAGGGGCACAGTCAGGTCCCGCACCACCCACAGGCGGACGGCGAGAGAGAGAGCGAGGATGGCCAGGAGCAGCAGGTGCTCCAGCCGCAGAGCCGCGCGCAGGGCTGTGATCAATTGCTCCCGGCTCAGCTCTATCCGCCGGGCCGTGCCCCCCAGGGCCAGGAGGGCAAAGATCACCAGCATCGCCACCACCTGGGCCCGGCCCAAGGGAAGGCCAACGAGGGAGGCAGCCAGGAGGAGCAGGGGGGCCAGGGCCGCGCTCAGGCCCGGCGCGCCACAGATCAAGAGCAGGGGCTCGTCAGCGGGCCGGGGCAAGAGGAGGACCAGGAGGGCGTAGCCGGGCAGGGTGAAGAGGAGCACGGCCAGGAGCAAGGCACCGCCCTCTGCTCGAAGCGTGGCCCACAGGTCCCGCCCCATCCGCGCGGCGTGGAAGATCAGGGGGTGGGTGTTGGGGCGGTCGTAGGTGGCCAGCAAGAGGTGGATGCGATTCAGCCCATCGTGCTGGGCCATAAAGATCTGACCCATGGTGTGGGGGCCGTGGAGTTCCCCCAGGGGCCGGCTGTGCTGCCCCTGCGCTGCATCGGGCAGGGTAGCGCAGCCCACCAGGAGCAGGGCAAGGAAGATAGCGAACAGGGCTAGCCGCTTGATGGGACCACCTCCGATGGGCCGGGCAGGGATCGGGCCCGCCTGAGAACGCTCAGAGGGCTCTGCAGGGGGCTCATGTGCCGGGCCAGGTCAGCAAAAGGGACAACCCGCTGGCGCTGGATGGCGCGCCGTTTCCGCCACATGGTGGGCAGGGCATGCAGGGCGGCCAGTCTCCCCCGCAGCGGGCTCATGTCTCCTCTGACGAGCAGACCATACGCCACCGCCGCCAGGTCGTAGGCGACGATGAGGGGCAGGTAGCAAAAGAGCTGGGGGCCGGGATAGTTCTTGACGATGGTCCAGATCTTGTTACGCCCCAGCAGGTAGTTCTTGAAAGGCGACCCCACCCCGCCCGTGGCGGAGTGGACGTGATGGGCCACCGCCGTGGGCACGTAGAGGCACTTCCAGCCCGCCAACCGCGCCCGCCAGGCCAGGTCTGCGTCCTCCAGATAAGCGAAGAAGTCCTCGTCGAAGAGGCCGATCTGGTCCAGCATGGCGCGGCGGTAGAGGGCGGCGCCGGCGCAGGCCCCAAAGACCTCCATTGGCCCTGCATCATCGCCCCTGTCGCGCTCCCCCCATCGCCGGTTCCAGGCGATTCCCGCCACGTCCGGGCTGAGGCCGGCCGAATCAATGACCTCGGGCCGATGGGCGTACAGCATCTTGGAGGCACACATCCCCACCTGAGCATCGGACTCCATGGCCTCAACCAGCTCCGCCAGCCAGGCGGGCTCGGCCCGAGCGTCGTTGTTCAGGGTGGCGATGTAGAGGCTTCGGGTGGCCCGGATGGCCGCGTTGTTGCCCGCCGCGAAGCCCAGGTTCTCGTCATGGCGGATGATGCGCACCTGGGGAAATCGCCGGGCCACGAACTCAGTGGAGCCGTCTGTGGAGCCGTTGTCCACCAGGACGACCTCGAAGTCCGGGTAAGTCTGCGCCATCACGGACGACAGGCAGCCTTCCAGGTAGGGCCGGCCGTTCCAGTTGAGGATGATGATCGATGCAGTAGCGTTCATAGCCACCTAAACCGGATTGAATGCCTGGATAGAAATGCAGAGGCAGACTTATAAGGGATAAGCTTTATGTACTCGATCTGAATTTTGGCTGGAATCACTGTTGGATCAAGCCTGAGTTGGGTTATCGTGCCTCCCGTGAGCCACGTTAAGTTGTTGGATAAATCCAGCTTATAAACGTGGAATTGACCATCTACCACGATGGGGAAGACCACGTGCTTCACTTCGTCAAATACGCTGTCGGCCTTTGTCACCCAAAAGAACTCACCGTAGCTCGACCCTTGATGGCTGCTGGTCACACGCATTTTGATTTCGACCGCTCCTACTGCTAATGGTGAGAGAGTTACCCTAGGGCTATGCATATAAGGATCGCTACCGGTGGCAATAAATGTAGGCATTGTACCAATGCTAGCAGGGGATTTCCTAAGCTGATGGATCAACTCCCACTGATTTGCCACGATTTGGTCAGCGAACTGCCAGGTAGGTAAGGTATCTCCTTGCTGGGCGGCCAGAGATTCTCGTTCTTGTAATAGAGCTTTCAGCTCTTCAGAAAAGTCCATTAGGCGGCCCTCTTTTCCCCACTTGAAAACCAAGTCCGATCCACCCAGGTCTAAAGCGCTAAGATCTGGACGGCCTTCCCGACCATAATCTCTGCCATTTATCAGGGTCCCTCTAACGCCCGCAGGCGTGTTATATAACAGTTGAATTGTGGCATTGATTTGAGGGTCCCCCAGATATACATAGGCTCCATTAATATTGTTAGGAATACCCCACAAATAGAGATGCGTCCCTTCCGGTAACTGAGGATACAAAGCAGTAAGCTGCTGAGTGATCTTGAGGGTGGTCTCCCCGGCTTTGTTCCAAGCAAGGTTATGCCTCATGGTGGTCAGAGCGTAGAAAACGATGAGGGAGGTTACCAGAGCTCGCCGCAGAGTCTTCAGGATGCCGCTTGGTAGCTCCAAGTAGAGAATATAAGCAAGCCCAATACAAAAGCCCACAGAAGGCAGATATAGGTATCTTGAATTCCGCAGGTCCGTCGAGATGAAGAAGTAAGTGGCGACAGGAATCATGGTAACCAGAACCCAGATAGATCCCCAAAATGCAATGGGCTTGAACGCAGGAACCGTTTTTCTGGATATCAGCCCTAGCAAAACGGTCGTTAAGAACC
>JBHIEC010000175.1:0-5019 GCA_046760425.1 Anaerolineae bacterium | reverse complement strand
CCCACGAGCAGGTGGTGGAGGAGATCCTGCACGGGCTGGGATATTTCGGGATCAAGCCCGGTCAGCCGATTGAGCCGACTCAGCCAAAAGAAGAATCGGCTTCATCGGTTAGATCGGCTGACCAATGACCTTCCAAGGAGAGGACCGAGATGATTCAATTCCAATCCCCATCCCTGGGTGAAGGCCAGACGCGGGAACAACGAAGCAAAGCCCTGGCGATCCTGGCCGCAGCCTTGGAGGCGGTGGATCCTGAGAGGGCCATCAAACGCCAGGTCTCCCTGACCGATGACACCCTGCGGGTCGGGGAGCGGGCCTACGACCTGAGAAAGTACCGCCACATCACCGTCGTGGGCGGAGGGAAAGCGGGCGCCTCCATGGCCAGGGCCGTCGAGGACATCCTGGGCCCTCGCATCGCGGCTGGCTTGGTCAATGTCAAGTACGGCTACACCGCCGAGACGCAGATCGTCGAGATCAACGAGGCGGGCCACCCTATCCCTGACCAGGCGGGGCTGGCCGGGGCCCGGCGGATTGCGGAGCTGGCGAAGCAGGCGGGGGAAGCCGATCTGGTCCTGTGCCTCATCTCCGGCGGGGGCTCGGCCCTGCTGCCTCTGCCCAGCCTGGGGATCACCTTGGCCGACCTCCAGACCCTGAACGACGCTCTCTTGCGCTGTGGGGCCACCATCAACGAGATCAATGCCGTGCGCAAGCACCTCTCCCAGATCAAGGGTGGGGGTCTGGCCCGTCTGGCCTACCCCGCCGAGCTCGTGTCCCTCATCCTGTCCGACGTGGTGGGCAACCCCCTGGACGTCATCGCCTCGGGCCCCACCGTGCCCGACGCCTCCACCTTCGCCCAGGCCTGCGGCGTCATAGAAAAGTACGGGCTATGGGAGGAGATCCCCGCCTCCATCGCGCAGCGCCTGCGACAGGGCCAGGCAGGAGCCATCCCCGACACGCCCAAGGCGGGCGATCCCATCTTCGCCAGAACCTACAACCTGGTGGTAGGCAGCAACGAGATCGCTGCCCAGGCGGCCATCGCCAGGGCGCAGGAGCTGGGCTTCAACACTCTGCTCCTCTCTACCTTTGTGGAGGGGGAGGCGCGGGAGGTGGGGCGGGTCTTCGCTGCTGTGGCTAAAGAAATCGCCCACTCGGGTCAGCCGGTGCCCCGGCCGGCCTGTGTGGTGGCCGGCGGCGAGACGACGGTCACCATCCGAGGTCAGGGTAAAGGGGGACGCAACCAGGAGCTGGCTCTGGCCGCGGCCCTGGAGATGGCGGGGTTGGAGGGGACCATGGTCATCGGTCTGGCCACCGACGGCACCGACGGCCCGACGGATGCGGCCGGCGCCCTGGCCGACGGGACCACCATCGAGCGGGCCCAGGCGCGGGGGCTGGATGCCGCTCGCCACCTGGCGGACAACGATTCCTACCACTTCTTCGAAGCCCTGGGCGACCTGATCATCACCGGCCCGACGAACACCAACGTGAACGACCTGACCTTCGTGTTTGTCTTTTAAGCTTGATCTTGATCACAATTTATGATAGTATAATCAAAAAAAGTGATAGCAAAGCCGGGAAGAGTGTCCATGCTTGAAGCGCTTTTTACTTCCAAAGTGCGGATTAAATTGCTCACCCTGTTCTTCACCCATCCGGATGAGCACTTCTACGCCCGGGAGCTTGCCCAGCGCATCGGTGAGCATTACAGCGCCGTCTGGCAGGAACTGGGGAATCTGGAGCGTATCGGCCTGCTCACTAGTGAGCAGGCTGCCAATGTGAAGTACTATCGCGTCAACCCCCACTTTCCCATCTATGCTGAACTGCGGCGGATCATCCTGAAGACCACCGGCCTGGGGGATGCTCTGCGTCAGACACTGGGCCGCCTTGGCCCCATCGAAGCGGCCTTCATTTACGGCTCCGTGGCCTCTGGCGAAGAGGATAGCCTATCGGACATTGATTTGATGGTGGTGGGGAACGTGGATCTGACGGCTCTCTCGTCAGTGATCGCTCAGTTGGAGGAAGAACTGGGGCGGGAGATCAACTACGTGACGATCACCCGGGAGGAGTTAGAGGCCCGATTGGCCGCTGGCGAACCCTTCGTCCAGAATGTGCTAGCCGGCCCCAAGATCATGCTCATCGGACGGGAGGATGCCTTACGAAGAATTGCTGAAGCGGCGCAGGCTTAAGGAGTACGAGGCCCGCCCCCAGGAAGTGAAGCGGTTGTTGCAGGTCGCTGCGCGAGACCTGGCCACGGCGGAGAGGGTGTTGCCTGACGAGCTGGATTGGGCCTACACCATCGCCTACAATGCCATGTTGCAGGCCGGCCGGGCGTTGATGTTCTACAAAGGCTACCGTCCCCGAGGCAAAGACCAGCACCGCACAGTGGTTCGCTTCTGTGAGCTGACCCTGGGGCCGGGTTACCGGCAACAACTTGCCCTGTTTGACCAGATGCGCCGTAAGCGCCACCGTTTAATCTACGAGGCCATAGGGCTGGTCTCCCGTCAGGAAGCAGAGCAGGCCCTGGCCTTTGCCAAGGACTTCGTCGAGGAAATCCGCTTGCTTATTACCGGCCAACCCAAGCTGGAGTTGCCTGAAGAGCCCAAGAAGGAGTAGCTTGGAGATAACAAAAACGATCGGGGGCACTTTTATGAATGCGCGCTGCTGCCCGCCTACAGCGTCCGGTTAAGGATAGCAGTCAGCGGGCCACCCGATCGTCTAACAAAATGATAGCACACTTCACTCAATCTATCAAATCGTAGCAAAGGAGAAATCAGCCATGAAACTAGGCGCCTTCACCTTTGTCCTCCACTCCCACCTCCCCTACTGCCGCCGGGCCGGGCGATGGCCCCACGGGGAGGAGTGGCTCCACGAAGGAGCGTCGGAGACCTACCTCCCCCTCCTCAACGCCCTCTATGACCATCGGCTTTACTCCGGTCCTCGTCGAGCAACTGGCCGACCCCCTGGTGCTGGAGCACCTGGAGATGTATCTGGACGAGAAGATCGCCGCCGCCAAGGGGGACGTCGAGCGTTTCAGGAAAGAAGGGCAGCCTCACCTGGAGTACCTGGCCGGCTTCTATCAGAACTGGTACCAGCACGCCCTCGATACCCTCCGAGACCGCTTCGGGCGGGACATCGTGGGGGCCTTCAGGCGGCTCCAGGACGAAGGCTACATCGAGATCGTCACCTCTGCCGCCACCCACGGCTACCTCCCCCTCCTGGAGCGGGACTCCTCCATCTACGGCCAACTGGCTGTGGGCGTCGCCAGCTACCAACGCCACTTCGGGTGTGCCCCGCGGGCCGTCTGGCTGCCGGAGTGTGCTTATCGCCCCGCCTTCTACGCTCAGGCCGACGGGGAGCGGTACTACAAGCCGGGGCTGGAGGAATTCCTGGCCGAGCTCAGGCTGGGCTGCTTCTTCGCTGAGACCCACACCATCGAGGGAGGAGACCCGGTGGGCAAGGCCCGGGAGGGGGTCATCGGCCCCTACGGGGACATCCCCAAACGCTATGTGGTGCCCCTGGCCGGCTACGTGGAGCCCACGGAGCGGACCACCTACCAGCCATATTGGGTGGGGGGCGCAGAGGTGGCGGCCATGGGGCGCAACAACCGCACCGGCATGCAGGTCTGGTCAGCCGACTGGGGCTATCCCGGCGACTTCGACTACCGGGAGTTCCACAAGAAGGACGGCATCTCGGGTCTGCAGTACTGGCGGGTGACCGGCGCCCACCTGGACCTGGCCTACAAGGACTACTACCATCCCGACTGGGCTCAGTACAAGGTAGGGGAACATGCCCGTCACTTCACCTGGCTGGTGGAAGACCTGTTGCGGGAGTATCACGGGCGCAGCGGCAAGTATGGCATCATCGCCTCCAACTATGACACCGAGCTCTTCGGCCACTGGTGGTTCGAGGGAGTGGACTGGATCAAGGCTGTGCTGCGGCGACTGAGTCAAAGTGAAGTGGCCGAACTGACCACAGCCAGCGATTTCCTGGAGGAGCATCCCCCTGAGGACGTATTGGCTCTGCCGGAGAGCTCCTGGGGCACGGGCGGCGGCCACTTCACCTGGGACAACGTGGACACCCGCTGGATGTGGCCCATCATCCACCAGGCCGAGCGGCGCATGGAAGCCCTCGTGGATCAACATCCCGATGCCCAGGGCGATCTGGCTGTGGTCCTCAACCAGGCGGCCCGGGAGCTGCTGCTCCTGCAGGCCAGCGACTGGCCCTTCCTGGTGACCACAGGCCAGGCCCGGGAGTACGCCATCGAGCGATTTAACGGCCACGTGGAGCGCTTCCACCGCCTGGCGGACCTGGCCGAGACAGGACAGACTGGTCCCCGAGCACGGGCCCTGGCCCAGGAGTACTTCGCCCTGGACAATGTCTTTCCGGAGATTGATTATCGGGTCTTCAAGAACCGGGAGCGGAAAGCGTGAGCCCCCCTGTTGACCCTGGGGGGAGTGCAGGCGCAAGCCTGCAAAAGCGGACTCGCGTCCTCGCAAGCGCTCACCGAGCATGTCTTCAGAGCGTGCTTTGACCGAGTTCGCAGGTGAGCGCTTGCGACCGCACTCCTCCCTCAAAGAGGCACTTAGGAATTATGCCACCCCTCAGCTATCTGGAGAAGGGGACATGAAACGCTGGGTGATGAAGAAGGAGCGGATCGTCAAGAAAGATGGGCGCTACCTGATCTACTACCGCTTCGAGAAGAGGAAGCTATCCCCAAAGGGGGTGAAAGCGAAGGATGTCTGAACTGCGCTGGAACCCCCTGCTGGAGGAGTGGGTCGTCACGGCCACCCACCGTCAGGAGCGTACCTTCCTGCCCCCCGAAGACTACTGTCCTCTATGTCCGACAGTGCCTGGGGGCTTCCCGACGGAGGTGCCGGTCTCGGACTACGAGATCGTCGTCTTCGAGAACAAATTCCCCGCCTTCTGGCCGGAGCCACCCCCGCCAGCCGTGGCCGGAAACGAGCTCTGCCCCGTGCGGCCGGCCCAGGGGGTCTGCGAGGTCGTCCTCTACTCCCCCCAGCACCACCT
>JBHIEC010000174.1:0-5039 GCA_046760425.1 Anaerolineae bacterium | reverse complement strand
ACCCTGGAGGACTTCGTCATCCCCAACGCGGAAAGCATCGCCAGGGCGGTGCGGGAGTTAGTGGGCTAGCCTGGATTGGAATCAGGGAATCAGTGAAGCAGGAGATTAGGTTCCCCGCTCACTGATTCCCTAGATTATTAGGAGGCAAAACGATGGCCATCGAGAAAGAGAAGCTGCTTCAGATGTACACCAATATGCTCACCATCCGACGCTTCGAGGAACGGGTGGGGGAGCTGTTTGCTGCGGGCAAGATCCCTGGCTTCGTCCACCTCTACATCGGCGAGGAGGCGGTGGCCACCGGGGTGTGCGCCAACCTGCGCGACGACGATTTCATCACCAGCACCCACCGGGGGCATGGGCATCTCATCTCCAAAGGGGGCGACCTCAAGCTGATGATGGCCGAGCTGTTCGGCAAGAGGACCGGCTACTGCAAGGGCAAGGGCGGCTCGATGCATATCGCTGACGTGGAGCTGGGCATCCTGGGGGCCAATGGTATCGTGGGGGGCGGCCCTCCCATTGCCGCCGGCGCGGCCCTCTCGGCCCAGTACCGGGGCACCGACCAGGTGGTGGCCTGCTTCTTCGGGGACGGCGCGGCCAACCAGGGCACCTTCCACGAGGGGCTCAACATGGCCTCCATCTGGAAGCTGCCGGTGGTCTTCGTCTGCGAGAACAACCACTACGGCATCTCCCTGCATCAGAGGAGGCACATGAACGTGGCCGACATCGCCGACCGGGCGGCTGCCTACGACGTCCCGGGCGTGGTGGTGGATGGCAACGACGTCATGGCCGTTTACGAGGCGGCCAACGAGGCGGTCAAGAAAGCCCGCGCCGGGGAAGGCCCCACCCTGATCGAGTGCAAGACCTACCGCTATCGCGGCCACTTCGAGGGGGATCCCCAGATATACAAGCCCCAGGAAGAGGTGGAGGTCTGGATGGAGAAAGACCCCCTTCCCCGCTACGAGGCCAAGCTGCTGGAGATGGGCCTCTTGACCCAGGAGAAGATCCAGGAGCTCGATGGGGAGATCAGGGCTCGAATCGAGGAGGCGGTGCGGTTCGCCGAGGAAAGCCCCTTCCCCGCCTCGGAAGAGATCACCGAGGACGTCTACACCGTCTAGCCTGTTGGCGAAAGGAGTGACCGAGATGAGGACATTAACCTTCGCAGCGGCGCTCAACGAGGCGCTCAAGCAGGAGATGCGGCGAGACCCCACCATCTACGTGGCCGGCGAGGACGTGGGGGTCTACGGCGGCATCTTCGGGGTGACGGCCGGGCTTCTGGAGGAGTTCGGGGAGAAGCGGGTGAAGGACACGCCCATCACCGAGAGTGCCATCATCGGCTCCGCCGTCGGTGCCGCGGCCACGGGCCTCAGGCCGGTGGTTGAGCTGATGTTCATTGATTTCATCGGCGTGGCCCTGGATCAGCTCTACAACCAGGCGGCCAAGATGAAGTACATGTTCGGGGGCAAGGCCAGGCTGCCTCTGGTGGTGCGCACCACCTGTGGGGCGGGCATGGGCGCTGCGGCCCAGCACTCCCAGTGCTTAGAAGCCTGGTTCATGCACATCCCAGGGCTGAAGGTGGCTATGCCCAGCACCCCCTATGACGCCAAGGGGCTCCTGATCACCGCCATCCGCGACGACAACCCCGTCTTCTTCATCGAGCATAAGATGCTCTACGGTCTCGAGGGCGAGGTTCCGGAGGAGCCCTACACCATCCCCTTCGGCCAGGCCGACGTGAAGCGGGAGGGGAAGGACGTGACCGTCGTGGCCACGGCGGCCATGGTGCACAAGGCCCTGGCTGCCGCTGAGGAGCTGGCCAAGGAGGGCATCGAGGCCGAGGTGCTCGATCCGCGCACCATGACCCCTCTCGACGAGGAGAGCATCATCGCCTCGGTGAAGAAGACCCATCGGCTGGTCATCGTGCACGAGGAGGTTAAGCGAGCCGGATCCGGCGCGGAGATCGCGGCCGTGGTGGCCGAGCGAGCCTTCGACTACCTCGACGCGCCCATCAAGCGGGTGGCCGCGCCCTTCACCCCCGTGCCCTTCAGCCCAGCCCTGGAGAGCGAGTTCATCCCCAACGAGGCCAAGATCATGGCCGCCGTCAGGGAGGTCGTCCGCGCCTAGGGGGAACGACATGACAGCGGGGTAGCAGGCGGACGGGCTGTCCGAGCCGGCTACCCCTTCTTCGGTGGCGAAAAGGGGGATATTCAACTTGACAACAGTTGGCATCATCGCCAACCCGGCCTCGGGCAAGGACATCCGTCGCCTGGTAGCCCACGGTTCGGTTTTCGACAACCAGGAGAAGGTGAACATCGTCCGCCGGGTGCTGCTGGGCTTGCAGGCCAGCGGGGTAGACCAAGTAGTCTTCATGCCCGACTACTTCGGGATCGGGCAGCGGGCCACCGACGGGCTCAGGCTCTCTCTGCGCACCTCGTTCCTCGACATGCCCCTGCGCGCCAATCAGGAGGATTCCGTCCAGGCAGCGGCGCTGATGCGGGAGATGGGTGCCGGCTGCATCGTGACCCTGGGCGGCGACGGCACCAACCGAGCCGTGGCTAAGGGCTGTGGAGAGGTCCCCCTCATGCCCATCTCCACCGGCACCAACAACGTCTTCCCCTACATGATCGAGGGAACCATCGCCGGCCTGGCGGCGGGGGTGGTGGCACGGGGGGTGGTGGACCGGCGGCGGGTTACCCGGCGAGCCAACCGGCTGGAGATTTGCCGAGATGGGCATCTCATTGATATCGCCCTCATTGACGCCGTGGTTTACGACGACGTGTTCATCGCCTCGCGGGCCATCTGGGACATGTCCAAGGTGCGGGAGATATTCCTGGCCAGGGCCGAACCCAGCAACATCGGGCTCTCCTCCATCGGGGGCTGCCTCTACCCCGCCGTCCTGGATGAAGATCAAGGGGTCTACATCCAGCTCGGGCCGGGCGGTCGGGAGGTCACCGCTCCCATCGCCCCAGGGCTGATCCGACGGGTGGGCATCAGGAATTGCCGGCTGCTGGGCGTCGGCGAGGAGATAGAGGTGACTCACAAACCCTCGATCCTGGCCCTGGACGGCGAACGGGAGGTCGAGGTGGGCCGGGGAGATGAAGTGCGGATCCGGTTGAGCCGAGAGGGCCCCTGCGTAATTGACTTGAAGAGGGCTTTGGAAGAAGCAGCCAGGAGCGGCTTCTTCCTCTGACAAGCGCACGCAGCTCTGACAAAAGTTCTTTTGACCCGACTTGACATACCCTTGCTACGGAGGGGCGTCCCCGCCCCGCCTTGGGCGGTGAGAGGCGCCTGGAACGGGGCGATGACAAGCGGTCACGCTCGCTTGTCTTATGGCCAGCTTTTTCCTCAGACCCTGACAAGCGGTCACCTACGTTTTTACTCAGAGGCCACTCTTGAGACGGGCCCGGTGACCGCTTGTCAGAGGACGCCCCTCTGTAGCAGACGGAATGCCGTCTCACGAATGATGCAAGGGTCTCAAAGTGCAAAGAACTTTTGCTATCAGCCATCTATGGAGGGGAACTGGAAATGGCAACCAAGGTGATCATGCCCAAACTGGGCATGGCCATGACCGATGGGGCCGTGGTCAAGTGGATAAAATCAGATGGCGAGCGCGTGGAAAAGGGAGAGCGCATCGCTGTGGTCATGAGCAAGAAGATCACCTACGAGGTGGAGGCCCCGGCCTCAGGGATCCTGCGCCACGCCGCCGCAGTGAAGGAGGTCAAGGCGGTAGGGGCGGCCATCGCCTACATCGCTGAGCCCGGCGAGGCCATCCCCGAACTGGAGGTCGTGCCCCCGGCCCCGCCTCCCGAGGTAGCCGCTCCCCCACCACCTGAGGAGAAGCCCTTTGTCCTCGCCTCCCCGGCCGCCCGCCGCCTGGCCAGAGAGCGAGGCGTGGACCTGACCCAGGTCAAGGGCACCGGCCCCGAGGGGCGGGTCACTGAGGCCGACGTCCTCCGCTTCGTCGAGGAGCGGGAGAAGGCCCCACCCATCCTGGCCTCCCCCATGGCCCGCAAGCTGGCCAAAGAGCACGGCGTTGACCTGGCTGAAGTGACGGGCACCGGCCCCGGCGGGCGGATCACCGAGAAGGACGTGCTGGCCTTCGTCGAGGCCCGCGAGGCGCCGCCCCCGCTACGGACCATCCCCTTCATCGGCATGCGCCAGGTGATCGCTGAGCGGATGACCGAGAGCCTCCACACCATGGCCCAGGTGACCATCACTACCGAGGCCGACGCCACCGAACTGGTCAGGCTGCGGGAGCAGATCAAGGCCGAATTCGAGCCTTCGACAGGCTCAGGCCACAGCCTGACCTACACCGACCTGGTGGTGAAAGCCGCCGCCAAAGCACTGAGGGATCACCCTCTGCTTAATGCCACACTGGTGGGGGAGGAGATTCAGCTCCTGGAAGAGATCCACATTGGGGTGGCGGTGGCCCTGGAGGAGGGGCTCATCGTGCCCGTGGTGCGGGATGCGGACAAGAAGACGCTCCAGGAGATCGCCCAGGAGACCAGGCGGCTGGCCCAGGCGGCGCGGGAAGGGACGCTGACGGTGGACGAGGTGACGGGGGGCACGTTCACGGTGACCAATCTGGGGATGTACGGGGTGGACATCTCGACGCCCATCATCAACCCGCCGGAGGCGGCCATCCTGGGGGTGGGGCGGATTGTGGAGAAGCCGGCCATCCATGAGGGCCAGATCGTCAAACGGTCGCTGATGCAGTTGAGCCTGACCTTCGACCATCGGATCGTGGACGGTGCGCCGGCCGCCGAGTTCCTGTGGACGATCAAGGGGCTTTTGGAAAGCCCCTATCGGCTCCTGCTATGAAAATGGCCGGGGGCTGGGGGTGTCTCCCTTGCTGTGGAGGGGCGTCCTCTGACAAGCGGTCACCGGGCCCGTCTCAAGAGTGGCCTCTGAGTAAAAACGTAGGTGACCGCTTGTCAGGGTCTGAGGAAAAAGCTGGCCATAAGACAAGCGAGCGTGACCGCTTGTCATCGCCCCGATTTTCAAGGCTAAACGGCCACTGGGCGGGGCGAGGCTTCGCCCTGAGG
>JBHIEC010000173.1:0-5062 GCA_046760425.1 Anaerolineae bacterium | reverse complement strand
TACGCAGTACTTGTCACGGCCTATGGCGGCCCGGACTCCCTGGAGGACATCGAGCCCTACCTGCTCAACATCCGGGGCGGCCGACCGACGCCACCAGCCCTGGTTGAGGAGGTCAAGGAGCGCTACCGCCTCATCGGAGGCAGGTCGCCGCTGCCGGAGATCACCCGGGCCCAGGCTCAAGCCCTGGAGGCGCGGCTGAGGGCCCATGGAGAAGACTGCCGGGTCTACGTCGGCATGCGCCACTGGCATCCCTACATCCGAGAGGCGGTGGGACACATCGTCCAAGATGGCGTGCGACAGGTGGTGGCCCTGTGTCTGGCACCCCACTACTCGCGCATGAGCATCGGCGCCTATTTTCAGGAGGTGCGGGAGGCACAGAGGGAGCTGGGTGTGGACCTGGACGTGACCTATGTGAAGAGCTGGAACGACCATCCCCTGTTGCTCCAAGCCATTGCTGAGAAAGTCGAGATGGGCTTGGCGCACTTCCCGGAGGATGTCCGCGACCAGGTCCAGGTCCTTTTCACGGCCCACAGCCTGCCGGCCCGAATTCTGGATCAGGGGGACCCCTACGATGCCGAGCTACGAGAGACCGTCCGGGGCGTGGTCGCTCTGTTGAGCCGGGTGCCGCGCTGGCGGTTCTGCTATCAGAGCGCGGGGCGGAGCAATGAGCCGTGGCTGGGACCGCAGATCGAAGAGGTCGTCATGGAGCTGGCCGAGGCTGGCCACAAGTACATCCTGGTGGCGCCGATCGGTTTCGTCGCCGACCAGGTGGAAGTCCTCTACGATATTGACATCGCCTGCCGGAAAATGGCTGCGGACAGGGGCGCGTGGCTGGAGCGGACCGAATCGCTCAACACCTCGCCCACCTTCATCGAGGCGCTGGCCTCCATCGTTCGAGAACAGGTGAATAGATGACCAGGGTGATCATCGTTGGCGGGGGGATCGCCGGCCTAGCCACGGCCTACTATCTACAGGAGGGTGCACGCGCCGCTGGAATTCGGCTGGAGTACATTCTCATCGAAAGCCGGCCCCGTTTTGGCGGCACGATCGTCACCGACCGCCTGGACGGCTTCGTCATCGAGGGCGGGCCCGATTGTTTCCTGTCGCAGAAACCCTGGGCCCTGGAGCTGTGTCAGCAGCTCGGTCTGGCGGATCGGCTCATCGGCACCAACGACGAACGCCGCAAGGTCTACGTGCTGTGGCAGGGGAGGCTGCATGAACTACCCGAAGGGGTCATGCTCATCGTGCCCACCCGGTTCGCGCCGTTCCTGCGTTCCTCGCTGCTCTCTCTGAGCGGAAAACTCAGGATGGGCCTGGACCTGGTCATCCCCCCCAAGAGGGACGACGACGATGAGAGCCTGGCCGATTTTGTGCGGCGTCGGCTGGGAAGCGAGGCGTTGGAGAAGATCGCCGAGCCGCTGATGGCGGGGATCCATGTCGCCGACCCGGAGCGGCTGAGCCTCAAGGCCACCTTCCCCCGCTTCATCGAGCTGGAAAAGAAACACGGCAGCCTGATCCGGGGCATGCTGGCCCAGAGGCGGCGTGCCGCTGCGCGCGGCCCTGACGGTGCCCGACGACGGTGGTCTATGTTTGTGAGCCTCCGGGGTGGACTGACGGAACTGGTGGAGGCATTGGTCGGCAGGTTGAGCGCGGGCTCGCTCATGGCCGGGCGTCGGGTTGTTGGCCTCAGCCGGCCCCTGGGGGGCGCAGCGCCCTACACGGTGCATCTGGACGACGGGACGTCCCTGCGGGCTGACGCTGTGGTGCTGGCCACGCCCGCTTACATCACGGCCCACTTGCTCGAAGGGCTCAACCCTTCCCTGGCAGGCGCCCTGCGGGCCATACCTTATGTCTCAACGGCCACCGTCTCCCTCGGCTACAAGCGGGCCGATCTCATCCATCCCCTGGACGGGTTCGGGTTCGTGGTGCCGAAGAGGGAGAACCGCAAGATCATGGCCTGCACCTGGACTTCGGCCAAGTTCGATGGCCGCGCACCCCATGATCACGTGCTGCTGCGCGGTTTCATCGGCGGGACCCGAGCTGAGCACCTGGTTGAGCTGGACGACGAGGCCATGGTGCGGATGGTTCAGGAGGAACTGCGGGCCATTATGGGTGTCACGGCTGAGCCGGTGCTGGCCCGGGTCTACCGCTGGGAGAAGGCCAGCCCGCAGTACGAGGTCGGCCATCTGGAGCGGGTCGCGGCTCTGGAGGCCATGTGCGCCCCACACCCCGGCCTCTTCCTCACCGGCAGCGCCTACCGTGGTGTCGGGATCCCCGACTGCATCCACGATGGGGCCCTCACCGCCGAACGGGTCCTCAGGTTTGTGAACAGGAGTGCCTGATGCAAGCGTTCATCCCCCGCCTCATCTTCTGGGAGACCACAGCCGGCTGCAACCTGCGCTGCATCCACTGCCGCCGCATGGACGTGGCCGACCAACTGGTGCCCGAAGACCTGACCACGGCCGAGGCGCTCGAGCTCATTGACCAGATCGCCGCCTTCGCCAGCCCCATCCTGGTGCTCTCCGGCGGTGAGCCCCTCTTCCGTCCCGACATCTTCCAGATCGCCCGCTATGCCACGGACAAGGGGCTGCGCGTCGCCCTGGCCACCAACGCCACCCTGATCACCCCAGCCGTGGCTCGCCAGATCGTTGCGTCCGGCGTGCGGCGGGTAAGCATCAGCCTGGATGGCGCCGATGCCGCCACCCACGATGCCTTTCGCGCCCTGCCCGGCTCCTTCGACCGGGCCATCGCCGGCTTCCGCTACCTCCAGGCCGAAGGCATGAGTCTGCAGATCAACACCACCGTGGCTCGGCACAACATCCACCAACTGCCGGACATCATGGACCTGGCCCTCTCCCTGGGCGCCGACGCCCTGCACATTTTCCTCCTGGTGCCCGTGGGCTGCGGGGTGAAGATCGTGGATGAGCAGATGCTCAGCCCCCAGGAGTATGAGGACGTGCTCGACTGGTTCTGGGAGCAGGACCAGAAACAGCTCCTGGAGCTGAAGGCCACCTGCGCCCCCCACTATTTCCGGGTGATGCATCAGCGGCGGGCCGAGGAGCGGCGAAACCGTCGGCTGGGTGTTCCCCATCAGGCGGCGGACCGCCCACGGCTGACCACGGACGTTCCCGGCGGCCTGCACGCCATGACCAAAGGCTGCTTGGCCGGCACCGGGGTGTGCTTTGTCTCCCACAAAGGCCAGGTCTTCCCCTGCGGGTATCTGCCGGTGGAGGCGGGCGACATTCGGCAGCAACCCCTGAAGGAGATCTGGGAACGTTCGACGGTGTTCGCCGCCCTGCGCGATCCAGACCTTCTGACCGGCAAGTGCGGGCTCTGTGAGTTCAAGCGGGTATGCGGTGGATGTCGCGCCCGGGCCTACGGCATGACAGCCGATTACCTGGGCGAAGAGCCCTTCTGCGTTTACCAGCCCCGCGCGGTGGTCCAGGCTGCTTCAACCTGATCCTTTAACCATTCACCTTGTCACTCTGAGGCGGAGCCCTTCACTTCGTTCAGGATAAACTCCGCGGAGCCGAAGAGTCTCTCCGTCGCGAAAACGAGAGATTCCCTTCGGCCTGGCTTAGGGCAGGCTTCGTCGCTGCGCTCCTCAGACCTGTCCTGAGTTTGCCGAAGGAATGACAAAGAGGTGAACAGCTACCTGATCCTTAAGGGGACGCATGGAGACGAAACTAACAACAGGGTGGTGCTATGCTCACGGAGAGATCAAGACATCTGTTTATGCGAGCCCAACAGGTCCTGCCGGGCGGGGTCAACAGCCCGGTACGCGCCTTCCGGGCCGTGGGGGGAGAGCCCCTGTTCATCCAGAGGGGCGAAGGGGCTTACCTCTGGGACGTTGATGGACACCGATACATTGATTACGTCGGCTCCTGGGGGCCGCTGATCCTGGGTCACGCCCATCCCCGCGTGGTGGCTGCCCTCCAACAGGCAATCGAGCGGGGCACCAGCTACGGTGCCCCCACCGAGCCAGAGGTGGAGCTGGCCGAGTTGGTGATCGAAGCGGTGCCGTCCATCGAGATGGTGCGCTTCGTCAACTCCGGCACCGAGGCAACCATGAGCGCTCTGCGACTGGCCCGGGCCTACACCGGCCGCGACAAGATCATCAAGTTCGAGGGGTGCTACCACGGCCACGCTGACATGCTGCTGGTACAGGCCGGCTCCGGGGTCGCGACGCTGGGCCTGCCCGATAGTCCTGGCGTCCCCCAGGGCGCTACACGGGACACCCTGGCCGCGCCGTACAACGATCTCCCAGCCGTTGAAACCCTGTTTGACCGGTACGGGGGCCAGATCGCCGCCGTCATCGTCGAGCCCGTGGCCGGCAACATGGGCGTGGTCCCGCCACAGCCGGGCTTTCTGGAGGGTCTGCGCGAAGTCACCCGGAAACACGGCACGTTGCTCATCTTCGACGAGGTGATGACCGGCTTCCGGGTCGCTTTCGGCGGTGCCCAGGCGCTGTATGGCGTCACGCCCGACCTGACCTGCCTGGGCAAGGTCATAGGCGGTGGGCTGCCGGTGGGAGCTTATGGTGGCCGGCGGGAGATCATGGAGCTGGTGGCGCCTTTGGGGCCCAT
The DNA here is from genome assembly GCA_046760425.1 of Anaerolineae bacterium. Lineage (GTDB taxonomy): Bacteria > Chloroflexota > Anaerolineae > JBHIEC01 > JBHIEC01 > JBHIEC01. Next base: position 476 of record JBHIEC010000173.1, on the reverse strand, counting down.
GTACCAGGCAGGCACCCTATCGGGCAACCCTCTGGCCATGACGGCAGGCATCGAGACGCTGAAACTGCTGCGGGAGCCGGGCGTATACGAGCAACTGGAGGCCCAATCGGCCCGATTGGCCCAGGGGCTGGGCGAGGCGGCCCGGCAGGCGGGCGTGTCAGTCTACCAGAGCCGGGTCGGTTCCATGCTGACCCTGTTCTTCACTGAGCAGCAGGTCATCAACTACGCCACCGCCAGAACTGCGGACACGGCCCGCTATGCACGCTTCTTCCACGCCATGCTGGCGCGGGGCGTGTATTTCGCGCCGTCGCAGTTCGAGGCGGCTTTTGTATCACTGGCCCACACGGACAGAGATATCGAACAGACCGTTAGAGTGGCTGAGCAGGCTTTCACAGCTATAGTCTGAAGGTAACCGTCTAGCGAAGCTTCGTCTCAAACCGACAAGCCGAGGCTCCAACAACTATGTCATTCTGAGC
>JBHIEC010000172.1:0-5118 GCA_046760425.1 Anaerolineae bacterium | reverse complement strand
CTATCAACATCTCGGTCAGGACGTGCCCCTCAGCTAGGGGGGTGTCGAAGCCCATGAGGGCTCCAACGGTGGGAGCGATGTCGGTTTGCTCCCGGGGGGTTGTGATCTCCACCCCCGGCCTGATGTCCGGCCCCAGGGCCAGGAAGATCAGCCGTTTGTCCCCCTCACAGATGCCTCCATGTCCCTTGAAGCCTCCGTGCTCGTCGTCGTGCCGGCCGTGGTCGGTGCTCACGATCATGGTGGTCCTGTCGCGGTAGACGGGGTCGCTCTGGATCTTGTCCCACAGGGCCTTCACGATGGCATCGGCGTTTCTGATAGCCAGGGTGTAGGTGATCCAGTTGCCGGTGTGGCCGGCGTGATCCACCTCCCCCAGGTGGAAGAAGACCAGAGAGGGGTGGTAGGTATCCATCACCCGCTGCATCTCGGCCCAGCCAGCCTGGTCGTCGTGCCCGGCGGGGAAGGAGAGTATGGCCCCGTAGTCGGCGCCGTAGAAGGGATGGATGCTGTGCTCCGCCAGGCGCACGTTGGCCTTGCCCACCACGGCCCACAGCTTGTCCCGGGGCACCTCGGGATGCTCCCGGCGGTAGTACTCGAAGATGGTGGGCGCTTTGGCCCGCAGGTCCAGCCTCTGGCCGATGTTGGGCATCCACTCCCAGGCGCCGTTGATCAGGGTGTTGTTGCCGGGGGTGGTATAGGTCTGGGCCCGGTTGTAGAAGTTGCGGTAGATGGCCCCCTGGGGCCGCAGTTCGTTCCACATGTGGGGCACGAAGAGGGCCGGGTAGGAGGCATCGAAGGCCTCCGTGTTGCGGATGCCGTCAATGGACACCACGAAGACGTTCTCGGTCTCATAGGGGCGCCCCTCGTCCGTCTGGCCGCTGGTGGGCCAGGCCGCCAGCAGGAGCACCAGGGCCGTCAGGACCAGGGCGCTGGCCAGGCAAAGCGCTTTCCTCCGCATCTTCATCCCTCCTATCCAGGTGTGGCTGTCCGACTCCACTATACAGACGAGTCAGAAAGCCACGGGGATACGCCCCCTCTCAGCCCGACTTCTTTGTCAGAGGCAGGTGGTGGCGCGAGGCTGGATAGCGCATTTCGTTCCCCTCCCGTCAGCGAATGAACAGGAACATCCACAGTTTGATCACCCGCAGCGCCCGCAGCGTGACCCACTTGCTGGGCTTACCCTTCTTCTCGACATCAGCCCACATCTTGCCCTCATAGCTATACTCCATCTTCCAGCGCCCGTGGTCGTCCTGTTTGGACAGCACCAGTTGGATGGCCTCGTCCAGGCGGGGGTCGCCCCCGTAGCCCGCCTCGACCAGCGCCTCCAGGTTGAGCAGGACATCTTTGCACCCTCCGAACCCTTGCGAAGGTTTGGCGGCAGACTTCAGGCCAAAAGCGTCTTCGCTTGCCGGGAATCGCCCCATTGCCAGGGCTATGCGCAACCTTCGCAAGGGTAGCAGACTTCCGAAGTCTGCCAGACTTCGGAAGTCTCAGTTTGTTTCCAATAGTATCCGCAGCGCTTCCTGCTCCTCGTGGGGCAGCTTTTTCATGGCCTGTTTGACGATGCGGCGGGTGGGCCGGCTGGCATCCTGGGCATGGCGACGCAGGTAGCCAGCCACCGCCGCCGGGTGCCGCTTGCCGATCTCCCGCAGCGCCCAGGCGACCGCGTCCTGCACCTCCCGCGCTTCGTCGGCCATCACCGCATCCAGGATGGCGAACTCCTGTTCGGAAGGCTGATACGTTTTGTCCTTGGGCAGGCTGGTCAGGACGGCCACGCCGAAGCGGCGTGTCCACCTGTCCTCGCTCCGCACCCAATTCTCACAGCGGGGCAGCACCGCCTCGGGGTGGCGCTGCACGACGTATCGCAGGCCGAAGCAGGCCAGTTGGTCGCACTCCTCCCAGTTGCGGATATCGTCCACGAAGGAAGCGGCTATCTCCAGCGTCTCGGCCCATTCCCGCTTGCCGAGCCGTTCCAGCATCTTGGCGGCGATGACCCGCTCGTCGCGGGAGCCGTTGTGCCACAGCCGCTCGACCAGGGCGAAGGCCTGGGCTGGACGGCGCTGGCCCCATTTGGCCAGTTCGGCGGCGATGATGCGCAGGGCAGGGAGGGGCGCGCCGTAGCTCTCACCCAGCCCGGGGATGAACTGCGCCGCGCCAGCCACCTGCTCCTCGCTGCCCAGGGAGCGCAGCAGGTCACGCAGCCCCTCATCGAAAACCTGTGGCTCGCCCACCTGCTCCAGCAGCCCGACCACCTGGACACGGATCAGGTCCCTGTCTACCTCAGCCATGTTTTGCCTCCTCTTTCCCTCTTCTGATCGGCTGCCGCACGATGGTGCGCCACTTTTCCGGCTCTGCCCTGCGGATATCGGTCAGGTAGATCTCATGATGCAGCCCGCGCATCTCGTAGCCGCCCTCGCGGATGAACTTGTGCAGCCGGGCGATGGTCGCCGACTCATCCTCGTAAGGGCCGATGTGCATGATCTGCGCCGATAGCCCCTCTTCATAGGCCTCGAACTCCACCTCCGGCGCCTCGGCCATTTTCTTCTTGGCCTTCACCTCCAGCTTGGCTTCCTCGACCATCTCACGAGTGACGAACTCGGGCTGGCGGATCATCAGCTTCCAGTTCCACTCCTCGCGTGGGACGTCTGCTGCCGTCGGGTCGTCGAACCACCACAGCCCCTCCAATTTGCACACCACGTAGTCTTTCCCCGCCGCCTTGGCCTTAAACTTGACCGCGTAGGCCACCCTGTACAGCGCCTCCAGCTTTCGCTGGAAGACCTCGCCGCCCGGCGCTCCGCGCCCGACAATGGTGAGAAAGTTCGCTTTCGGCACATCCACAACGTTCGGCTCTGTCGGACTGGTATAGAATGCCCGGTACAGCCTGGTCAGATCCAATTTTGCCATTTCCTTTGCCTCCTTTCGCGGAAGAAGAGGGTCGAGTTGAGCGCCGACAACGTGTTGAGGACGACCAGCGTCCAACCGGCGGCATTGCGCTTGAACCTTGCCTCCCTTCGTTCAGTTGCCAGACCCTGCTTGAACTGAGTAATCGCTTGCAATTTTTCCCCCTCTTTCGTCTTAGATTTGTAATTTAACTCCCACTATTTCGCGAAGCTTAGCGTAGGCCACTTCCTCCAGCTCCACAATCTCGCCGATGGTCCGGCCGGCATCGGCCAGGATGGGGGCCAATGCACCGGCCTCCTGCGCGGCCTTTACCCTCTCGCCGATGGTGATCCACATCTCGGTCTCGCTGGCGCTGACGCCGACGTAGGCTAATATCTGCTTCAGCCCCTCGCCGATGGTGGCCCACATCTCATCCGCCCGCCGCAGATCGGCAATAGGGCCTTCCAGCTCGTCTCCCAACCCCAGCACCTCCGCCGCCTTGACCAGGAAGGCAGGGTACTGCTGCGCTCCCCGGGTCTCGCACTGGAGGATGAACATCCCCATGATGCCCCCCAGTTCATCCGGCGACACCATCTGGGGCCATTTGGCGATTTCCTTGGCCACCTTACGTGTCGCCTTATATCCGAACATGCTGATAGGCGGTTGGAGATAGGAGTCGGCGGTGAAGAGGATAGCCTCTCTGATGGCCGGGGCCAGCGGCAGTTCTGCCGGCGGGGTGAATGTGTTGAGAGCGTAGGGGCCACGGCTCAGGCTCCTCACGCTCCAGGCTTTGTCCAGGTCTGCGAGTGGGAGCGCTTCTTCATTCTCCGTGCGGTTATCGTAGACGTAGAGGTAGCTGTCGTCATAGCTGGCCGCTACGACGAAGTGCCAGAGGTTGTGCTCGGGGAAGGGGATGTAGGTCAGGTGGAACATGTCCAGCGGGCCGATGACCACCGGAGTGCCCGCATCGAGCAGCTTTCGCAGGTAGCGCCAGGCGGCCTGGAAGCTGGCACTCTTCTTCTTGTCGTAGTGCTCGATCTCCAGCCGCTCGGCGACCCGCTTGTAGAAGTCGAAGGGGCGGGAGCCGAAGAGCACCATCGGCTGGCCTCCGAACTTGAGGTAGGCCATTCCCCAGTTGCTGCCTACTCCGGCCACCATCGCCTCGCTCATGTCGTGCCCCTGGTAGGCCAGCACATCTCGCAGGCTGACCACGTAGCACACCCGTCCAGCCTGATGTGGGAAATTGGTGATTCTCATAACGACACCTCCTCGTGTACGCGAATACGCTACTGGCAACGAGTATCTCATCACGGTGAAAATGAAGTTGTCATTCTGAGCCGGAGCGCAGCGGAGGCGAAGAATCTCGTCTTCTGTCTCGAAGAAACACTGGTTGGTCGGGAATGAGATTCTTCGTCGCTCCGCTCCTCAGAATGACAGATCACCAGAATCAGTGTGATGGAGTACGAGTGCAGGTAGTTTCCAGGATCGCCTTTTGTGTGCTTAGGCCCCCGGCCTGGTCCTGAAACCGGGGGCCTGGGACATACGCCTGCTACGTTTTCTCCACGGGGAACTGCACTTCGGTCACGTAGGTGGACGGATCGCGGCCAGGTTCCGGCCCCCGCACGTAGACCTCCCGGTTGGGCCCGCAGATGCGGTAGCCGTTGGCCTCAATCCAGGTCATCAACCGGTTGTACGCTTCGCCGATGGTGTCGTAGCTGCCCTGGTGCACGATGCAGGCCATCTCCTCCACGGCCGGCAACTCCCGGCATGTCACCCGGTCCCCGGCGGGCACCGACCTGGCCACGGGCACAGCCGCCTCGACGTCCACGTCCCGCTCGCGGTATTCCTGATCGTAGTAGATGGTGAGCGGGGGGCCGGCCGGCCTGACCCTGTGCTGACCGAGGTAGGCGAAGATCTCGCCGTACAGTTGGCCGCAGTCGCCGTAGGTGGGGATGACGTCCCGCACCGAGGCGACCGTCAGGGCCGGGATCTTCTTGAGCGCAACTTCCTGAGCGGACATGGTTCCCTCCTGTTCGATCTGTTTCAGCCGCCACTCGACCCGGGCCAGCCGTGCCTGTTCCTCCTGCACCTGTTGCTGAAGCTCGGCTTGCTTCAGCCGCAGCATGCCGCGGATCTGCGCCGGCGGCAGGTCGCCGTCGAGCAACTCGGCGACCTGGGCCAGAGAAAGCCCCAGGTCCTTCAGCGCCAGGATGCGGTTGAGGCGGGGCAACTGGTCGGCCG
>JBHIEC010000171.1:0-5172 GCA_046760425.1 Anaerolineae bacterium | reverse complement strand
AGCGGATGAGGTATCCGCTAATCCGTTAGGCCGAAGGCCATCCGTTGATAGGCAGGCTTTCCATCTGCAGGCTTGCGCCTGCACTCCGCGTCCCGGATGGAGTGCGGACGTCAGAGGCATGACTTATGGTGGACAAGGACAAGCTTTTGGAGTTGCTGCCTAAACTGTCAGGCAGGCGCATCCTGGTCCTGGGCGACCTGTTCCTGGACGAGTACGTCGTGGGGCGGGCCACGCGGCTGTCCCGGGAGGCACCCATCCCGGTGCTGGAGTTCAGCCGCCGCTTCGAGCTGCCCGGCGGGGCGGCCAATCCGGCCCACAACATCTGCGCCCTGGGCGGCCAAGCCTACGCTGTGGGCGTCGTCGGGCGGGACGCGGAAGGGGAGCGGCTGATGGCCATGCTCCAGGAGGCGGGCATCCACACCGAGGGCGTCGTGGTGGACCCCGACCGCCCCACCACCACCAAGACCCGCATCGTGGCCGAGGGGACGTTGGTCTTCCCCCAGCAGGTGGCCCGCATTGACCGCCAGGATCGCCAGCCCGTGGCCGGGGAGGTCGAGGAAGCGCTCAACCGCCACCTGAGAAAGCTCATCCCCCAGGTGGACGCCGTCCTCGTCTCTGACTACAAGAGCGGCGTGGTCACCTCCCCCGTCCTGGGCGTGGCCCTGAGCCAGGCGCGGCACCATGGTAAGCTGATTACCGCCGATTCCCAGGGCGATCTCTACAACTTCAAGGGTTTTGACGTCATCAAATCCAATCGCCGCGAGACGGAGCGGACCCTGGGGCGATCACTGGACAAAGAGGCCGATTTCCGCCGGGCGAGCGAGCTCCTCCTGGACGAACTGAGTGCCCAGGTGGTGTTGATCACCAGGGGCGGCGAGGGGATGTCGCTGATCAGCCAAGGGGAGGGCTACGTCCACATCCCCGCCGCCAACCGCAGCGAGGTGTTTGACGTCACGGGAGCGGGGGACACCGTCATCGCTGTCCTGACCCTGGCTCTGGCAGCGGGAGCCACGATACTCCAGGCGGCCCACCTGGCCAACTACGCTGCGGGCCTGGTGGTGCGCAAGCTGGGCAACGCCACGGCCACCCAGGAGGAGCTGGCCTGGGCCATCGAGAACTGGTAGCGGGCTTGACAAGGAGGGCTATCTTTCTCGAAGCAGGTACGCCTGGATACGGGCCTGGGTCTCCTGGTGCAGCGCGATGAGCCGGTCGTTGTCGGCGGAGCGGGAGCGCTGGAGGGCTTGGTCGTACTCCCAGGCGGCCCGCTTCGACTGACCGAGGGCCAGGAAGGCGTCAGCCCGCAGCCAGTGAAGCCTGGTCAGGGCGTCGGGGCGGCCCAGCCTGTAGGCCAGCTCCCAGGCCCGCTCGGCGTAGCGATCCATGGCCGCGTAGCTCTGACGGCTGCCCTCAGCCTGGGCCATGTCCACCAGGGTATCGAGGACCTCGTGCTCGTTGCCCAGACGCTCCCGGATTCGCAATGCCCGTTCGTAGCACGCCAGCGCTTCCTCCGACTGCCCCTGGGCGGCGTGGAGCAGTCCCAGACTGTGATGGGTCTCGGCCAGGCCGGGCTCGTCACCCAGTTGCTCCCGCAGGGCCAGGGCCCTCCTGTAGTACCCCAGCGCCTCGGCCCACTCCCCCCGATCGGCGTACAGAAGCCCCAGGCTGTTGTAGGTCTCGGCCAGGCCGGGTCGGTCCCTCAGCTCCTCTCTGATGGCCAGCGCCCGCTGGTGATAGGCCAGGGCCTGGTCGGCCTCGCCCCGCAGTTGATAGATGGAGCCCACGTTGTTGTAGGTGCTGGCCAGACTATGTCGCTGCCCCAGCCGCTCCGCAATGTCCAGGGAGCGCTCGTAGTAGGCCAGGGCCTGCCCCCAGCGCCCCGTCTGGCGGTGGACGTGGCCGATGTTGTTGTAGACCTGGGCCAGGATGGGGATGTCTCCCACCCGCTCCGTGATCTCTCGGGCCCGCTCGAAATATTCCAGGGCTCTGTCCCACTCCCCCCGGCTGCCGTAGACCACGCCCATGTTGTTGTAGGCGCCGCTCAGGCTGTGCTCGGCCCCCAGTTGCTGGCATATCTCCGCCTGTTTCTCGTAGAAGGCCAGCGCCCTGTCCCACTGTCCCTGGCTCCAGTAGGCCAGGCCCATGCGGTTGTAGGTCTGCTCCAGGCCAGGCAGGTCCCGCAGGCGCTCCGTGATCTCCAAAGACCGCCTGAAGTAAGCCAGAGCCTGAGCCACCTCTCCCCGGCGCAGGTATACGCCGCCGATGTTGTACCAGGCCCTGGCCTGCCCCAGCTCGTCCCCCCTCCGCGCCCAGATCTCCAGTGCCTGCTCGTGGTAGGCCAGCGCCCGATCCCAGTCCCCCTTGTGGCGGTGGACCTCCCCCAGGTGGTTGAGGCTGGCCGCCAGTCCGGGCTCGTCGCCCAGGCGGCGGAAGGTCTCTGCGGCCTGCTCCTGCAGGGTCAGGGCCTCGTCCCACTGGCCCCGATGTTCTTTGATCACCCCCAGCCGGGCCATCAGCGTCGCTTCCGCCCCTTCATCTCCCATCTTCCGGCTGGCCTGCAGGGCCATCTCCAGGTACTCTTCCCAGGTCGCCCAGTACCCCTTGCGCTCCATGTACTCGTGCAGGTTCAGGGCGCAGTCCACCACGATGCGCCAGGCCCCGGTATGCTCGTAACAGGAGTCCATGGCCTGCAGGATGTGATCCCGCTTCCGCTCCAGGGCGGCCAGGTCCCCCTGATGCTGCCGGCTATAGGCCAGGAAATGCTGGCCCAGCCGCAAGGCTCCCTCTCGGAAGAGGGCTCGACGCGCCTCTCGGGTCTCCATCTCCCCACTCCTACACCAACTCCGAGAGCACGAAATGGTGGGTCAGGCGGTGGATGCTGTACACCTTCTCCTCCAGGCCCCCCGCCATGAGCAGCGACTTGTCCACCAGTTCCTTGATGGCCCTCTCCAGGGCTTCGTCGTCAAGCCCGCTGGCGGCAGCCAGGTCCTCCCAGGTCCCGCCCTGGGCCGGGAGCAAGGGCATGCGCAGCAGGAGGAGTTTGGCTTCCTCGGACAGCAGGTTCCAGGAGTTCCAGTAGATGAAGAGGTAGAACTGGTCGTGGCCCCGCTTGGCCTGGCGCAGGTTGGCCAGCACCTGATCCAGGGTCAGGCTGACCGTCTGCCCGATGACCAGCTTGATGGCCAGGGGGTTGCCGCCGGTCACCTGGTGGATCCTGAGCAGGGTCGCGTCCTGGGCGCGGGCGATGTCGGCGATGCCCCGCTCCTGCCCCTCGTAGCGGATGAAGGCCAGGGCGTCCTGGGCCCCCAGCTCGTCGAGGGGGATGGCGTGGACGTGCTCGTACCCGCTCAGCCGATGGCGGCTGGTGAGCAGGAACTTGCTGGGGTTGGCCAGGCCCCACAGTTGGTCGGCGATGGCTTCGTAGTCCACGGCTGTCTCCAGGTTGTCCACCACCACCAGATAGGGCTTGCCCTTCAGGAGGGCTTTGAGGCTGTCCCGTTTGTCCTCGAACCTCATCCTGGGGATGTCCGGGTAGCCCAGTTGCACGGCCATGGCATCCAGGAGCCCTTCGAAGGTCAGGGCCGGCCGCTCCCGCCGTTGGATCCCCTTCCAGGTGAAGATCTCCTGCTTGGCCGTCTCCCACACCAGATCTTCGAAGGCTCCGCTGTGGGCGGCCCACTCCGTCGCCTCCCGGGCCAGGGCCGTCTTGCCCAGCCCACCCAGCCCCTCGACGGAGATGAGCCACTTCCCCCGGCTATCCTGCAGGGCAGCCCGCAGAGCGGCCAGCTTGTCGGCCACCCCGAAGAGCTGGGTGTAGGTGGGTGGGGGCAGGTTGCGGCGCAGATGCTGCACCCGGGCCTGGGCCTGGCGTTGAGCCTCCTGGTCCATCTCCCACACCATCCTGGCCATAGCCCGGATGGCTCTCTCCTGGCGGTAGTAGAGGGTGCTGTGGGCCAGGCCCAACATGCGGGCCACTTCGATGACGCTTCGCCTCTGCCAGAAGCGCTGCTTCAGGAGTTGGGCGGCCTCGGCATCGCGCTCCTGGAGCCGATTTAGCGCCTCCTGGAGGAGTCCTTTCAGGGCCAGGACGCGGCTGGCCGCAGCGTCAGGCAGCCTTTGGGTCACCGCTGCCAGGTTCAGCAGAGGGTGCCCCTCCAGTTCTCGTTCCTTGTGATAGCGTTTGAGAGCCGTGTGGATGTCTTTGATGAATCCTTCGTCCAAGGCTTGATCCGGCATGGTCCTCTCCTCCCCTCGTCCTGGCTCAATTATAGCCCAAAGCCCGGCAACTAGCAAGGCGATTTGCGGGAGCGTCACCGTTTGGGGACAAGGCAAATACGGCCTCTCGCAAGCGCTCGCAGTGGGCTCGGGTCCGTCGATGACCTGATCAATTGGACTGCGAGCGCTTGCGACTGGGGCATTATGCGCGACGGAGTGCGGGCGCAAGCCCGCCTTAACGAAGCCCCAGCAGGCTTGCGCCTGCACTCCCAGTCCCCGGCGTCTTACGGTCTCCGATTTGTCTTGGAGGTTTCCTGGAGGTTTGTTAGAGGTTAAATGGGGAAAAACATGGTATAATTAGGATAAAGCAGCAGGAGATGAAAGAGGATAGGAATGGAAAAACTATGGTGGTTCCTGGCCTTGGGCTTCTTTGTGGGAGCCTGGCTGGGGATGCCGGCCGTGGCCGGCTCGCTTGGCATGCCAGCGCCGCCGAACACTTCCATCAGGCTGCCCATCCTGAACCACATCGGCGACAGCACCACGAACGTCGAGACCTGGATCGAGGTCCAGAACGTGGGCACCACCTTCACCAAGGCTGCCCTTGTCCTGTGGGGTGAGCCCGGCCTGTGTGCACCTTCCGCACAGGGACCTCTCAAGGTAGAGTGTACGGGCAAGATGAAGCCAGGCACGGTCTGGGTCTTCGATGGCCTCTCTTCTGGTGCCAAGTCGGGGATCGTCTACTCGGTGAACCTGGACGATCCAGAATACTGGTGCGACCTCTTCTGGGGGACCGTCGGTGACGAGGCCGATTGGAAGGCCGCAGTGGATGAGTGGCTCGAGGACGGCGTTGGCCAGCCCCTGGCCGTGGAAGTGTGGCGCAAGGGGCCTGGCGACGACACGCCGGAGGTGATGGTCACAGCCTCTTACTCTGGCATCTCCCAGGAGATGGAGGGGGTGTAC
>JBHIEC010000170.1:0-5177 GCA_046760425.1 Anaerolineae bacterium | reverse complement strand
GTGAACCTGGAGATAGAGGAGGGGGAGTTTGTGACGGTAATGGGGCCCTCCGGCTGCGGAAAGTCCACCCTGCTGCACCTCATCGGCGGCATAGACCGCCCCACCAGCGGTCATGTCACCGTCAACGGGCAAGATCTAGGAAAAGCCAGCGAAGAGGATCTGACGCGCTTCCGGCGGGAGCACGTGGGCTTTGTCTTCCAGTTCTACAATCTGCTGCCCACCCTCTCCGCCGTGGAGAACGTGGAACTGCCCCTCATTGCCCTGGGCTTCCCCCGGAAAGGGCGGCGGAGGATGGCCCGGGCTGTGCTAGAAGTGGTGGAGCTGGGGGATCGGCTCCATCACAAGCCTGGGGAGCTCTCCGGCGGGGAGCAGCAGCGGGTGGCCATCGCTCGGGCCATGGTGGCCAACCCCAAGATCATCCTGGCCGACGAACCCACCGGCGACCTGGACTCCAAATCAGCGGCTATGGTGGTGGGCTTGATGCGGGAGTTGAACGAGAACCTGGACCTCACCTTCCTCGTCGTCACCCACGATCCAGAGGTTGGTTCCCAGGGAAGCCGAACGGTTTATCTGAAGGACGGGCAAATCGTGGGGGACGAGCGCAGGAGGCCAAAAGTAAGCGGAGCGGAATAGGAGAGTGAGTACATCTCAGACAACCAGATCGCCCTGTACCCACGTGGGCCACGGGGTACGTATCACCCTGGACTGGGACTACCATCGGCTGGCCCACATCGCCCACCAGGCCATCGCTGACTTGACGGCACCCCACCCCCGGGTGGCCACGCTCTACACACGTCTGCTGGCCGACCCTCAGACCCTGGCCCTGTGGGACCTGACGGGTTACATGGCCGTGGAGAAGCTGGGTTACAACGACCACGGGCAAACACATGCCCAGGTGGTGGCCGCCAACGCCCTGCGACTGCTCCACCTGTTGGAACGCACTGGCATCGAACCCGACACCGTGACCAGCGGTGCTGGCACTCTGGAAGATGCCTTCCTGGTGGTCCTGGCAGCGGCCCTGCTGCACGATGTGGGCAATCAGGTGGCCCGGGAGGGCCACGAGACCTACAGTGTGCTTCTGGCTCAACCGGTCCTGGCTCGCCATTTGCCGCATTTCTACTCCGATCCGGCTCAACTCCAGGTGCTGACCAGCTTCATCCTCTCAGCCATCGCCAGCCACGACTGCTGTCCGTCGCCCGTCACCCTGGAAGGGGCCCTCGTGGCTGTGGCCGATGGAGCAGACATGACCCAGGGGCGAGGCCAGGTGGCCTTCGATCGGGGCAAGGCGGATATCCACGCTGTCTCGGCCATGGCCATTCGGGAGGTGACCATCCGGGCCGGTGAGGAGACTCCTGTCCACATCGAGGTAGCGATGGACAACCCGGCCGGGCTGTTCCAGGTGGAGAAGATGCTGGGCCGCAAGCTGGCTCTCAGCGGCCTGGACCGATACGTCAGCTTGCGGGCCTGTGTCGTGCCAGAAGAGAGGGAGGCGGAGCAGGCGTTCCATTGTCTGGTGTTACGCGATGGCTGCTTCCAGCCGGAGACAATGCCAGCACCAGTGGATATCACCTGGCCAGTGGACCCGGTATGCGGCATGGCTGTGCCGCCAGAACGAGCAGCAGGCAGCATCGTCTTTCAGGGCACCCGCTATTACTTCTGCTCGAACGCTTGCCTGACCTATTTCCGGGACGATCCGTCCGGTTATCTCCAGAGAGAGGTATCATGAGCGTTGAGATCACCTTTGGGGGTGCGACTGAAACCGTGACGGGATCCCGCTTCCTGCTGTGGGTCAACGGGCGGCGATACCTGGTGGACTGCGGGCTGTTCCAGGGTGGGCGTCGGCTGAAGGCTATGAACTGGGAGCCCTTCCCCATCCCGCCGGAGCAGATCGAGGCCGTGCTGCTCACCCATGCTCACATTGATCACACTGGCTACTTGCCCCGGCTGGTGCGCCAGGGCTTTCGGGGCCCGGTCTACGCCACCTGGCCCACCGGCGCCCTGCTGGAGATTATGCTCCCCGATTCGGCCTATCTGCAGGAGCAAGATGCCGCCTACGCCAACAAGAAGGGGTACAGCCGCCACAAGCCCGCCTTGCCCCTCTACACCATTGCCGACGCCGAACGGGCGCTGGAAGGGCTGCGCCCCGTGCCCTTCCACCAGCCGTTGCGCCTGAATGGGGTGACAGCCACCTGGCGGCCGGCCGGTCACATCCTTGGCTCGGCCATACTGGAGGTCAAAGTGGAGACTCAGAACAGCAGTCGCCGCGTGGTCTTCTCCGGCGACCTGGGCCGCTACGACGACGAGATCATGAAGCCACCCGTCAACATCCCGGAGGCCGACGTGCTGCTGGTGGAATCCACCTACGGCAACCGGCTGCACGCCGATCAGTCCATTCAGGACGCCTTGACCGACGTGCTGACCTACGTCATCGAGCGGGGTGACGTGCTCCTCATCCCCGCCTTTGCCGTGGGGCGCACCCAGCAGGTACTCTATCACATCCGCCGCCTGCAAGATCAGGGGCGCGTGCCGGACCTGCCCGTCTTCATGGACAGTCCTATGGCGGTGGATGCCAGCCGCATCTACTGCCGCTTCGGCGACGACCACAACCTGGACGTGAACCTGTTGATGGACCAGCGCGCGTGCCCGCTGCGCTGCCGCCATACCCATTTCGTGCAGGACGTGGAGCAGTCCAAGGCGCTGAACACCAGGCCCGGCCCTGCGGTGATCATCTCGGCCAGCGGGATGTGCACCGGCGGGCGCATCCTGCACCACCTAAAGTGGCGGTTGCCCGACGCGCGCAACGCGGTTCTCTTTATCGGCTACCAGGTAGAGGGAACGCGGGGGCGACGGCTGTTGGACGGGGCGAAGCGCATCCACATTCACGGCAAGGAGGTGCCTGTGCGAGCGCGCATCGTATATGTGGATGCCCTCTCGGCTCACGCCGATCGGGACGAACTGCTGCGCTGGCTGAGCGAGTTTGGGCATCCCTCGCGCCAGACCTTCATCGTGCACGGGGAACCGGAGGCCAGCGAGGCTCTGGCCGGCGTGTTGAGGACCTGGGGCTGGGCCGTCACGGTGCCGCGCTTGGGGACGACTTTTCGCTGGCGTGAGGGATGGTCACCGGAGGTTTGACGCGCGCTACGATGTCATCATCGCCGGGGCTAGCTTTGCCGGGCTGGCCGTGGCTGCGCAACTGCGGGGCAAACGGGTGCTCCTGCTGGACCGCAAGCCCATCGGCACGGGACAAACCTCGGCCTGCGGGACGCTGGTCTGCACCCTGCAGGCCCTGGGGCTGCAGGACGCCATCCTGCAGGTCCACGGCCGGCTGGTGTTCCACACACCGGGTCGCACCTTCGTCTACCCGGTGGCGGAGCCCTTCTGTAGCTTCGACTACGCCCTCCTCTGCCGCCGCCTACGAGAGCAGAGCGACGCCGAGTTTGTCCAGGCAGGGGCGCTAGGGGTTCAAAGTGACCGAGTCCTCACAACCCGGGGCGTCTTTGCCGGTAACGTCCTTGTAGACGCCTCGGGCTGGCGAGCTGTGCTGGGGCGGCGCGCATCGCGCCTGGTGCGTCGGGACCGGCTGAACTTTGGCCTGGAGACCACGGTGGCCTACCAGGACGATGGCCTACACTTCTGGTACGACCCACGAGGTCTCCTGCCAATGGGGATCACCTGGGCTTTCCCCATTGGCCAGTTCAGTCGCATCGGCATCGGCAGCTATCGGGGGGACACCCGCCTGGGGCCCGGGTTGGATTGTTTTCTTGCCGACCTGAATCTGCGGCGGGATGGACTCCATGGTGGTTACTTTCCCCATGCGTTGCGGGAGCCGGTGGTGGGCGATCTGTTTCTGGTGGGGGACGCGGCCGGGCAGTGCCTGGGCCTGACCGGCGAAGGGATTCGCCCGGCCCTCTTCTTCGGAACCCACCTGGGCCACCTGCTGCGCCGGGTGCTGGAGAGCGAAATGGGTCTGGCGGAGGCCCAGCGGGCTTACCAGGGGCTGGTAGCCGCCCGCAGGCTGGGATACGATCTGCTCTGCCTGGCTCAACGGGTGATTCCCCGGCTTCCGCTGCCCCTGGTGCAGGGGCTGATGGCTTTCGTCAACTGGCCTGCGGTGCTGCGTCTGGTCTTGGGGCTCTACGTGCGGGCGTTTCAGCTGAAAGCACCCCGAGTCGCCACCCGAGATGGTCAGCCGGACTGAAGCATGAGATAGACTTACTATCTGAAGTCAAGTGCTGAATCCTAAAAAGTGCGTCCAAGGAGGTCTAAACTTGGAAGCGAGACATCAGCAACGCTATCGGAGCACCGGCATATTCCTGGCCGGCGCCAATCTCTTGTTCCTCGTCGCTGTCGTGTGGCATGGCGTGGTACACCCCTTCGCCGGAGCCACAGCCGCCGAATCCCTGCCGCTCATCCAAGGCGAGGCATCCGCCTGGTCACTGCTCCATATGTTTTTCGCCTTCGTTGCCGTCCTCTTCGCGGCCTCTGCCCTGGCCGTGCTAAGTGTGCGATCGCGGCTGACGGCCTCGCTAACGGGGTTAGCAGGGTGGTCGGTGTTGGCGATCCTCGGGATCCTCGGCGCCGGCCTGGCCGTCATGGAGGCCACGGTCCAAGGCGATGCAGCCATCGCTGGGGACCTGGAGACCTTCTCAATGTGGTTCGCTCTATCGCGCGGCTTCGAGATCCTCTTCATCTTGTTCCCGTTCGCTTTCCTCGGTATCGCGGTGGCCGATCTCCGATCCCCCCGGCCCCTGCGACGCCACGATGGGCCAGCGCGCTCGCCCTCGTGGGGGCCGGGCTAATGCTCTTGGGTGTCATCGGGGCATCCGGGCTCCGAATCGTTGCCTTCGGGCCACTCTGGGGCGGCGCTGCCTTGCCGATGCTCTGGTTCACCTGGCTTGGCATTCGCCTCGCGTCCCTGGCGGAGGGAACGTGACCTGGGTGGAAGTGCGCCTGGCCCGAGATGACGGCCGAAGAAAGGCACCACCTTTTCCGGAGCGCCATCAGGCGAACTGAAGGAGGGACAATCCCTATGAAGAGACGAAGTATGCGACGCGTTGGGCTCGTCAGCGGCATCATCGGCCTGACCTTGCTGTGGTGGCGCGGTCGTTATTTGGGACAGCAGGGCGACCAAGCGCTGCGCGGCTACTACGACCTGATGGCCCGCGTGTACGACCGGG
>JBHIEC010000169.1:0-5255 GCA_046760425.1 Anaerolineae bacterium | reverse complement strand
GCCACGTCTATGGGGGCGCAAAAGGGGCGGTGACAGGCGGTCACGCTCGCTTGTCTCATTGCCAGCTTTTTACCCAGACCTGCGTGACCGTTTGTCAACCCGCACCGCTCCTGCCCCCAGCATGTCCGTCAATGCCTTCTCCAGAGCCACACAGTACCGCGTCGTGGTGTTGGGGAAGTCCAACTGAACCGTGCCGTTGGGACCATGGGTCACGTACAGGCTGAAGCGGTCCTGGCCCTCGTAGCTCTGCAACAGGCGATACACCTCCCCCAGCCGTTGGATGTCTCTATCCTGATCGCCGGTGCGGGGGATGGTGATGTGCAGGTGGAAGGCCTCCGTCCTGGAGGCTCCGGCCTGGAAGGAAGAGCCAGAGGGGACGGCTCGACTGAGCGGTTCGGCTGAGACTTCGGCGAGCCTTCGGGCTGAGGCCCCTTCGTCAGGCTCAGGGCAAGCTCTCAAGGCCGAAGGCTCAGTCGAGCCGCTCACCGTCGAAGCCTCGCCGAAGTCATCTGTCTCCTTTGCCTCTTCTGGCCCCTCATATTGATTGACCGCCTCACAGATGAGTTTGGGTTTCCCCTCCCGCACCTCCACGCGGCCCTTGACCAGCAGGATGTTGTCTTCCTGCCATAGCTCCTTCGTCTTCTGGTAGACCTGAGGGAAGACCACTACCTCGATATCGCCCTGTAGATCCTCTAACTGGGCGAAGGCCATGGGATCGCCCTTCCTGGTCGTGATGGGGCGCACAGAGGTCACCATGCCGGCCACGATCACCTTCTGGCCTGCCATCTCCTCGTCAATCTGGCCACAGAGGGCCGTGGCCGCCTTGCCCAGATCAGCCATGAAGGGCTGCAGGGGGTGCTCAGAGACATAGACACCCAGGAGTTCCTTCTCCCAGGTCAGCTTCTCTTTGGGGGAGGCCTCGGGCAGGTGGGGCAGGGTGATGAAGGAGGGCGGTTCCACGGACATGGACTCAAAGATGCTAAGTTGTCCCATCTGGTGTGCCCGATGGGTAGCCGCCGTGATGGCCATGATGCGATCTACAACGGCCAGGAGTTGGCTGCGCCGCCCCAGGGCATCCAGGGCGCCGGCCTTGATCAGGCTCTCCAGCACCCGTCGGTTGGCCGCATGTAGATCCGCTCGCCGGCAGAAGTCGTCGAGGTTGGAGAAGGGCCCTCCCTCCTTCCGGGCCGCCACGATGCCCTCCACCGCCCCCTGCCCCACGTTCTTGATGGCCGCCAGTCCGAAGCGGATGGCGCCTCTTCTTTCGTCGCAAGCGCTCGCAGCCCAACCGCTACAGCTCGTGTTGGGTTCGAGCCCGCTGCGAGCGCTTGCGATACTGAAGTTCACCTCGCTGTGATTAACGTCGGGGGGCAGGACCTCGATCCCCAGGCGGCGGCATTCGCCGATGGCTGTGGCCACCTTGTCCGTGTTACCCAGAGCGCTCTCCAATACGGCGCACATGTACTCCACGGGGTAGTTGGCCTTAAGGTAGGCGGTCTGGTAGGCCACCATGGCGTAGCACCAGCTATGGGCACGGTTGAAGGCGTAGCCTGCAAAAGGCTGAATTAGGTCGAAGATTTTGGTGGCCAACTCCTCGCTGAAGCCCTTGTTCTTGGCTCCAGCGATAAAGTTGGTCCGCTCCTTCCTCATTTCTTCGGGGATCTTCTTGCCCATGGCTTTTCTGAGGATGTCGGCCTGGCCCAGAGTGTAGCCAGCGATGGCCTGGGCGATGAAGAGCACCTGATCCTGGTAGACGATGACGCCGTAGGTCTCCTTCAAGATGGGCTCCAGGGTGGGATGGAGATAGGTGACGGGGATCTGGCCGTGCTTGGCCTTGATGAAGGTGGGGATGTGCTCCATGGGGCCGGGGCGGTACAGGGCCACCATGGCTGCCAGGTCGCTGACCGAGGTGGGCTTGAGCTCCTTGATGTAGCGGCGCATCCCCGCCCCCTCGAACTGGAAGATGCCCGTCGTCTCCCCCTGGCTCAGCATGCGGAAGGTCCTGGCATCGTCCAGGGGCAACTGCCGCAGGTCAAGCTCCACCCCCTGCGTCTCCTTGATGATCTCCACCGTCCGCCCCAGGATGGTCAGATTGGCCAGGCCCAGGAAGTCCATCTTGAGCAGGCCCAGCTTCTCCAGGGGCTCCATGGAGAACTGGGTCATGATGGTGCTGTCACTACGGCTGGCCCGCTGCAGGGGGACATGCTCCACCAGGGGATCGCGGGAGATCACCACGCCAGCAGCGTGGGTTGAGGCGTGGCGGGCTATCCCCTCCAGGCTCTTGGCCGTGTCAATGAGCTCGCGGATGGTCTCGTCGTTCTCGTATTGCTCCCGCAGGGGTTGGCTCCGCTCCAGAGCCTGGTCAATGGTCAGGCCCACAGGGAGGGCAGGCACCAGCCTGGCCGTGCGATCCACCAGGCCCAAGGGATAGCCCAGCACCCGTCCCACGTCGCGGATGGCGGCCCGGGCGCCCAGGGTGCCGAAGGTGATGATCTGAGCCACGTGATCCCGCCCGTACTTCCGGGTTACGTAATCAATCATCTCGGCGCGGCGGTTGTCGGCGAAGTCCATGTCCACGTCGGGCATCTGCCGCCGCTCCACGTTGAGGAAACGCTCGAAGGCCAGCCCCGTGGCCAGGGGGTCAATGTCGGTGATGCCCAGGCAATAGGAGACGATGCTCCCCGCTGCCGAGCCTCGTACCCCGTAGAGGATGCCCTGCTGGTGGGCGTAGCGGACGATGTCCCACACGATGAGCATGTAGGAGGAGAAACCCGTCTTCTCGATCACATCCAGCTCGTAGCGGAGCCGTTCCCGGATCTCGGGGGTGATGACGGGGTAGCGCTCCCGCAGCCCCTTCCAACACAACTCGGCCAGATAGGTGTGGGGGGTATAGCCCTCGGGCACATCGAACTCGGGGAGGTGCAGGCGGCCGAACTGGAGCTGGAGGTCGCACGCCTCGACGATGGCCTGGGTGTTGGCGATGGCCTCGGGCACCTCGGCGAAGAGGGCTGCCATCTCCTGGGGGTTCCTGAGGTAGAAGGTCTCCCCATAGCGCATGCGGTTGGGGTCGCCCATGACGGTGTTGGTCTGGATGCAGAGGAGGACCTCATGGGCATGGACATCGGTGGGGCGGACATAGTGGACGTCATTGGTGGCCACTACGGGCACATCCAGCTCCCGGCTCATGGCCAGGAGCTCTTTGTTCACGGCCACCATGTCCTCCTCCCCGTGTTCCTGCAGCTCCAGATAGAAGTTGTCTGGGCCCAGGAGCTCCCTGAACCAGGCCGCCACCCGTCGGGCCGCATCGGCCTGGCCATCCCGAATCAGGCGGGGGATCTCTGCCGAGCGGCAGCCGGAGAGGACGATGAGCCCCTGGCTGTGTTGGGCCAGGAGTTCCTTATCTATGCGAGGCTTGTAGTAGTATCCTTCCAGGTGGGCCTTGGTGGACAGCTTGAGCAGGTTGCGGTACCCCTCCATGTCCTTGGCCAGGAGGGTGAGGTGGTGGGGGCTTTTGTCCTTCTGGGGGTCCCTTTGCCTCATCCGGCGGGGAGCAAGGTACATTTCGCAGCCGATAATAGGCTTGATCTCTTGCTCCTGGGCTGCCCGGTAGAAATCAATAACGCCGTACATAGCCCCGTGGTCGGTGAGGGCCAGGGCCTCCATGCCCAGTTCCTTGGCCCGCGTGATCAGGTCTTTGATACGGGCCAGGCCGTCCAGGAGGGAGTATTCGGAGTGGACGTGGAGGTGAGTGAATTGGGACATCTCTCCTTATTCCTCATATACTCGATTCTTATCCCATATCTCGTGGTCAAAGGGCCAAGAAAGCTACAACATCTAGTAGTTCCATGCCCCCGGATCCCGCTCTCTATTATACCACAATTCTGGCCAAGTTTGGCTCCTCTTAGGCCCACTGGCCAAAATTTTAAGATTTGACCACGACTGTCGGTAGTCTCCCCTCTTTGTGTTGTCGCAAGCGCTCGCAGCGGGCTCGAGCATAACACAGGCTACAACGATTGAGCTGCGAGCGCTTGCGATGATGTCTTCTTGTACTCCGGCAGGATCGCCAGATCCTGCCGCTAAGCCGTCGTATCTGGCGATCCGACGGGAGCGGGACAGCGCGGACAGTGGCCGGTAGAGAGCGCTTGTCACCACGGGCCGTCAGGGTCAGACTTTTGCTTGTTGGGGAAATGGGGTATAATTACCTCTGACAAGCGCTCACGCGGTGACAAGCGCTCACCGGGCTCTTTCTAGTTGCCAGCTCTTGGCCCAAGCGCAGGTGAGCGCTTGTCAGGATCTGAGCTAAGGTTCGATCGAGAAATGGGAGAGCGTGAGCGCTTGTCATCAGCGCACCTTTCAGCATGGCTTCGGCGAGGAGATGATGCCTGAACTACCGGAGGTCGAGACTATCGGGAAGGACCTGCGCCGGATCCTCAGCGGCCGTTGTTTCACCGGCGCGACGGTCCACTGGCCGCCCACCATCGCCAGGCCCTCGGCCGAGGAATTCCGGCAGCGGATCGTGGGCCAGCGCATTCTGGATGTGGGGCGGCGAGGCAAGTACCTCATTTTTCGCCTGTCGGGCGGAGATCATCTCCTGATCCACCTCGGGATGACGGGGCAGCTTTTGATCCGAGAGGCCGGGGCTGCGATGGAGCCCCACCTCCGCGTCGTTTTCGACCTGGACGATGGCCGGCAGTTGCGCTTCGACGACACCCGCAAGTTCGGCCGCATATATCTGGTGGACGACCCTGCCATTGTGGTGGGCAAACTGGGCCCTGAGCCCCTGGCCGAGGACTTCACCCCGGAGGTTTTCTCCCACCTCCTGGCCCGGCGCCGGGGACGGCTCAAATCGTTGCTCCTTAATCAGAAGTTCCTGGCTGGGCTGGGCAACATCTACGCCGATGAGGCCCTCTTCGCCGCCCGCCTCCATCCCCTGCGCCGCGCCGACAGCCTCACGCCCACTGAGGTGGAGCGACTCCATCGGGGTATGCGCCGCGTGCTCCGCCAGGCCCTGGCTCACCGGGGGACAACTTTCGACGGTAGCTATCGGGACCCTGCCGGGGAGGAGGGGACCCATCAGGAGGAACTGGCCGTTTTCCGTCGCACCGGCCAACCCTGTCCCCGATGCGGCACCTCCATCGAGCGCCTGGTCGTGGGGGGGCGGGGGACCCACTTCTGCCCCCGATGCCAGATATGAGGCGTATCTTTCGGCCCTCTGCGGTGTTGTATATTAAGGGAGCGGGGCCAGGGCTGCCCCG
>JBHIEC010000168.1:0-5264 GCA_046760425.1 Anaerolineae bacterium | reverse complement strand
AACAGACGGCGCTGGATATCGTGACATCCAGCACCGGCTCTTCAGGCCGGTGTGTGGGGAGAGCCCGCTGGCGACTGGTCGTGGGCCGCTTCATAGATGACCTGGAAAGCTTTGAGCGCCGCATATATGACGGCGCCTGGCTCGGTCCTGGGAACCAGGCGGCGTGCTTTGAGCCGCCGCCTTTTGTTCAAAAGCAAAGGAGGCGAAAAGATGTTGCGAGCACACTGGAGTGGCTACGAGATTGATTCCTCGGAGGCCGCATACGAGGTGAAGGTGCCGCAGCCAGAGGCATTGGGCACCCTGGTCAGGGCCCTCCTAGGCTCTGGCTACTTCGTCCGCTCCTATTACCTGCTCTTCGAGGAGCCGATGGTCCGCCTGCGGGATTTCATCAAGGAGCACAGCGACCCGAAGGATAAGCTGGCGGCCAAGGCTCTGGAGCACCTGGACAAGGTGATCGCCAAGTTTGATCCCAGCAGCTACCGCGCCTCGCGCATGGGGGTGCGGGCCATCGAGGCCATCCTCAACTACGTGGGCGCGCACCGCCAGGAGCTCCTCGGCGCCCAGCTCTTCCGCTTCGAGCTCACCGAGGAGCAGAAGGAGTATTGGGAGGACGTCGGAGCGGACTTCGAGTTCGAGCCGGGACAGTGGATTGACGAGACCGACTTCTACTCCGAAAACGAGATCCCCTTTGACGGGGTGGTCCTCTTCCTGGGCTGTACCTTCGAGAAGGTCAGCAAGCTCTCCCCCCAAGAGCAGAGGCGTGCCCGGCGCATCGCCCGCGGGGCCGGGAAGCGGATGGACGAGTTTGGTGAATCCCCCTTGTGGGGAGAGAGCTGGGCTGACCTGATGCAGAAAGACCTGGAGCGCCCCATGAACGTCTCCCTGCGGGTGCGCCTCAACCCCGACGCCACCCTCTCCATCACCGGCCGGTGGATGGAGGATGGCCAGTTCCTGTACGACTACTACACCTTCCTCCTGCAACAGGCGGCCAAGAAGGCGGGGGCCAAGATCGCCCTCCACATGGTTTACTGAGCCTTGCGAAGGTTAGGGAAACCTTCGCAAGGCTCCCGCTGATTGCGAGGAGCGAATGTTCGCGCTTTCACCTGAGACCGTCCTGCGCCCAGAGCCCGACGGCGCGCTGATGTTCCAGCGGGAGACGGCGGAGACGGCCCTGTTGGACCTGGAGGGACTGGATGCTCTCTACTCCCTGCTGAAGGGCCAACTGCGCGACTACCCCGTCTTCTTCGTCGGCTACCTGTTAGACAAGGGCTTCGTTGTATCGGGAAGGCCCGATGGCTCTTCGATCGCCGAGGGTCTCCTGACCGAGGCGAAAGAGGGCTCGGTCGGCAGACCTTCGCCCATCGTAGGAGAGCGAGCAAGATTGGATCTACTGCGGGTGGAGGCGGTGCGCGACGCCGCTCCGGCGACCACCGCCCCGCCCCGGTCCCTGGCGGCGCCGGAGACCATCCACTTCTCCGTCACGGGCCGCTGCGATCAGGCCTGCGCTGGCTGCTTCTACTCGGCCCAGCCCGGCTCCGATGTGGCGGCTGAGCACGCCCCCTGGTCCCTCTTCGAGCAGGTCGTCCACGAGGCGGAGAGGGCGCGGGTATTTCAGATGGCCCTGGGCGGGGGAGAGCCGCTCCTGCACCCCCAGATCGTGGACATGGTACGCCTGGCCCGAGAGCACAGCATCGTGCCTAACCTGACCACCAACGGCAACCGCCTCACCCGTGACCTGGCCGTGGCCCTCAAGGAGGCGGGTCTGGGTCAGGTTCAGATCTCCCTCAACGGCGCCACGGAGGAGGCCAACGCCGGCACCCGCCCCAACTTCCGCCAGGCCATGCGAGCCCTGGAGACCTGCCGAGAGGTCGGCCTGCGCTTTGGCATCAACTTCCTGGTGACTCGCAGCAACCTGGGGGAGCTTTCGGCAGTGGTGGAGCTGGGACGCCGCCTGGGAGCCGCATCGGTCAACCTGCTGCGCCCCAAGCCGCCCACCACAGAGGGAGATTGGCTGGAGAGGGAATCCCTTGACGCCGAGGGCTATGGAACGGTCAAGAAGCTCTTGCGCAGGTTGAAGTCCAAAGTCCAAAGTCCGAAGTCCGGAACCTTAGACCTCGGACCTCGGACTCTGGACTGCAAGACCACTCTCGATGCCTCCCTCACCTTCCTGCTCACGGACCACCCGCCTGACCAGCTCTACCGAGGCGGCATCTGGGGTTGCTGCGCGGCCCGCAAGTTCGTGACCATTCTGCAGGACGGGGCGATACTGCCCTGCAGTCACGTCCGCTGGTCCGACGTAGGCGGGGGGGATTTCATGAGGGCCTGGTGGGAGTCGGAGATCTTCGCCCGCTTCCGGGCCCAGGAGGAGGGGATGCGAGGCCGGTGCAGGGCCTGTCCCTACCTGGAGCTGTGCAAGGGCTGTCGGGCGGCGGTCATGGCCTTCGGCGGCGATTTTTCGGATAGCGACCCCCACTGCCCGCGCGGAGGAAGCAGTAGCAGTGAGGCTCCTGCTCCTCTTAACAAAGAGGGCGTGGGAGAGCCATAATCAGCGGATGGGAAAAGCTGCTGGAGTGCGGTCGCAAACGCTCACAGCCCAACCGCCATGGCCTATGTTAGGTTCAAGCCCTGACAAGCGGTCACGTTTGCTTGAAGCCATTGCTAGCTTCAGCTGAGACCCGTGTGACCGCTTGTCACCGCTGTGAGCGTTTGCGAGGACGCAAGTCCGCCAGACAGGCTTGCGCCTGCACTCCGGATCGGAGGAGGCCCCAGTGACACAACAACTCAACCTGGATCGGGAGCTAAGCAAGGTGGACCCCTCGGCCTTCGTGGCCGACACAGCGGTGGTGCTGGACGACGTCACCATCGGGCGGGAGTCCAGCGTGTGGTTCCAGGCCGTGGTGCGGGGCGACGTAGGGCCCATCGCCATCGGGGAGCGGACGAACATCCAGGACGGGGCCATTGTGCACGCCGATGTGGGCTACCCCGTGTCCATCGGCGACGGGGTGACGGTGGGGCATGGGGCGGTGATCCACGGGGCCACCGTGGAGGATGACGTGCTCATCGGCATCAAGGCCGTGGTCCTGAACGGGGCGGTGATCGGGGAGGGGAGCATCGTGGGGGCCGGGGCGGTGGTGACCGAGGGGACGGTCATCCCGCCCCGCTCGCTGGTGCTGGGTGTTCCGGGCCGGGTGGCGCGGGAGGTCAGCCCGCAGCAGGAGGAACTGATCCGCTGGTCGGCGGAGGAGTACGTCCGACTGGCCAGGGCGTACCGGGAGGGTGGGGGAGCGAGTTGACTTGACGAGGATTTCGGGCTCGCACCCTTGCAACGGCCTGGGCGATCTGGTCCTCGGGGTTCTCTGGGGGTTACTCCCCTGGCGAGCAGGTCGGCGCGCATGGCCGTGGAGAGTGAAGCCAAACCTCCCGCAGGTTCAGAACCTGCGGGAGGTTTTAGGGAGGGACGAAGGATGGAACCGCTGATTCCCTTGCTTGGCAAACTGACCACCGGGCTAATGGCCTTCCTTGGCGGGATGGCCGGTGGGGTGGTCCAGAACATGGCCGCCGAAAGGCTCAACGACTTCATTGACCGGTGGTTTAACCGCTTCATCAATGGCCGCCTTCAGGAGGCCATGCGCGACACCTTCCGCGTAGCCATCGGCGATGCCTTCGACACCTTTAAAGGAACGGAGGGATGGAAACGCCTTTCGGCTGATGAGAGGGAGATGCTGGAGGAGAGGGTCAGGATGCTGAAAGCCCCTGAGATGGTGGAGGCTCTTCTTCCCCGCGTGGCCGACCCAGAGGCCGATTTCGCCGACGCCTTGGGGGTTCCCTTCAGCCGCGAGGCCGTCGTCCGCTTCTTCGCCCAGGCCCGCGAAAGCAGGGAGGCGGTGAACAGGCGCCTCATGGCTGCCCTGGAGCCGTATCTTGAGGAGCTGCCTCCCTTCTTCATCGCCACCCTCCGTCAGCATCTCTTGGACGGGCTGACATACCACTTCTTCCGCACAATTGTGCGGGATGAGAGCCTCAGGGACGACCTCTTCCAGGCCAGGGAGGACATGGCCACCGCCAGCCGCATATTGGATGCCCTGGGCAAGCTGGATGCCTGCGTCCGTTACCAGGGGGAGGTGCTTGACGTCTTAGCCCGGCTAGAAGTCAAGGTGGAAAAGGTCGAGGTGGGCGTTGAGGAGCTCTTGGAGCGGGTCAGGCCTGAACTTCCCGTAGGCCCTCCCCGCCCGCCAAGGCTGGACATCACCGTCTTTGGTCAGGAGGCGCTCAAGCGGGCCCTTTTCGATGAAATTGTGGAGGGACGGACGGTGGCCCTCACCGCCCTCAGGGGCCTCCCCGGCGTGGGCAAGACCACCCTGGCCCTCTGGCTGGCCAACCAGCCCCAGATTGTCAAAGCCTTCCCCGACGGCGTCCTCTGGGCGAGTCTGGGCGAGGACCCCGACGTCTCCGCCGAGCTGGGCCGCTGGCTGGTTGACCTGGGCCTCGACCCAACCCTGCTCAAGGAGCTGCCCGATGCCGAGGCGCGCTCCAGACGCCTGCGCACCATGCTGGATGGGAAGGAATGCCTCCTGGTGGTGGATGACGTCTGGCAGGTGGAACACGCCCATCCCTTCTTGAAGGCCAGGGGAGACCGCTGTGCCGTCCTCGTTACCGGCCGCAGCGGGAAGGTGATGGCCGACCTGGTGGGCCCCGACAGGGTGCGCCGGGTTGATCCCCTGGAGGACAACCCCGCCCTGGACATGCTCCGAGAGCACGCCGGGAGGGAGGCCTTCGAAGGGCTGCGCGCCGGAACCGACCCCGAGACCGGCCTCGACGCAACCCTGGCGCTTGTCCGCCACCTGGGCAACCTCCCCCTGGCGCTCAAGCTGGCCGGCGCCGAGGTTCGCCGCCGCCACAGGGCCGGCCTCGAACCCGCCGCTCTCCTTCCCGCCCTGCGGGCCGAGGAGCGGCGCCTGCTCACGCTCAAGGCGCCGGAAGCCAGAGTGCTCCACCCCGAGGAACTGAGCCTGGAGGCCGTCATTCGTATCAGTTACGACGCCCTGCCCGATGATGATACCCGCCGCGCCTTCCGCCTTTTGGCCGTCTTCGGCCCCAAGCCCCTGGACTTCGGCCTGCCTGCCATCCTCAGTGTTTGGGGCTACAACGAGGAGCAAGCAGAGCCGCTGCTGATGGCCCTGGCCGATGCGGAGCTTATCGAGGTGAGTGGTCAGGCCCTCACCTCCACCCCCCTGAGGGGTAGGGGTGAGGGCCCCCGCTACGCC
>JBHIEC010000167.1:0-5273 GCA_046760425.1 Anaerolineae bacterium | reverse complement strand
GCCACCGAAGATAGCCACAAGCTGGGCCTTCAGCGCCAGCACGACGCGATGGCCGATGCCCCCCATGCCCACCACCAGGCACGGTTGGCCCGTGAAGGGCAGCGCACCGTCGTCCGACACCCCCGGCAGTTCCTTCAATTCCCTCAGTTCCTTTAGCTCCTTCCCCAACATGGCTTTGCCTCCTCGATTCTTTACGTTTTACGCCTTACGTTTTACGTCTGGGCCGCCAGACCTGGGCCCGCACCCGCAGGGACAGGTTCTCGTACCGCAAGCGATAGCCCCCCACCTGGATGAGGTCGCCATCGTTGAGCCGGCGATCCCTCCCAGCCGCCTGGCCGTTGACCAGAACCATGCCATCACCGCTCAGATCGGTCAGAATCGGCTCCACGTGCCCCTCGGTGTCACGCCGGGCGCGGATGACCGCCGCCTGAGGAGGCAGGCTCAGGTCATGGGCCAGGACGACGTCGCACCCTGCGGCCCGTCCCAGGGCGACCACTCCTCGGCCCGGTTGGCTTAGGTCCCAGACCCGGCCGGCCTTCTCACCCTCCGGCCCCTGAACGAGGCGCAGGGTCCCGTCCACGAGAGGCTGGTTCCGATGCCGCCACCACAGCCCTCCAGCCCCACCAGAAAGGGCCAGGGCACCAACGGTCAGGATCCAGCCCCAGGGCGGCCCACCCGGCTCCACAACGAAAAGGACGTGGGCCTCGTCTTGGAAGATCACGCCCCGCCCCACATCGTCCACCTGACGAATGGTGAGGGTGTAGACCCCCGTGGCATCCAGCGTGGGGGTCTGTCCTGTCAGCAGCTCAGCTCCATAAGCCACCAGAGGCACGGGGAGGGGGTCGGGTTGACCGTTCCACGTCAGGGAGGCATGGACGTCCCCCACATCTCCGCCCACGAACCTCACCGCTACCCGTACGGGCCTGCCCCTGGGGTAACGCCCGTTTGGCTGGGGCTCCAGGACCTCCAGCCTGGCCCGTGTGACGGTCAGGGGTGTGGGGGTGGCAGGGGGCGCAGGCGTCCTCGTGGGGCTGGGGCTGGGCGTCTCGGTCGGCGTAGGGCTGGCGGTAGGCGTCAATGTAGGAGTGGCCGGTGAGAGCTGGTAGTCCAGCCAGACGGTCACCATCCCCCGGCCACGGGCCTGCACGATCCACTGTCCCGGCGGAGGTTGATCCACCGACCATACCTCGTGGCGGGTCCCTCCCGGCTCGCCCGTGTAGTGCAGGCCGGGGTCGCCGGCTTGGAGCGGGCTCCCATCTGGCCGCAGGATGCTCACCTCCAGGGCCCGGTCGCTCTTGTGGATGACGAAGCTGGCCCGACGCCAGCCTGCCGGCACCTGGACGGGGACCTGAGCCGATCCCTCCACCGCCTGATCCAGGATGGCTCCCTGGCTTTGGCCTCGGTGGAGTTGGACGACGATGTCGTGGTAGATGGCAGCCAGGTCCTGGCTGGCCCGGGCGTCGTAGAAGCGGACGCCGATCCCCGACTCGGCCAGGCTCACCCACAGGGGGCGATAGATGTCGCGGATCTGGGGGTCAGCGTCGGTGACGGCATTGCCCAGCAGCACGGTGAAGACGGCCGTGCCACGGTCGGTGAAACGCGTGATCCAAGCCCGCAGGTCGGACAGGTAGGCGTCCCCGGCGGCCGGGGTGCCCAGCTTCTCGGTCTGGGGCCGGCCGTCGGTGAAGAGGACAATGGCCGTGGCGTGGGTGGGGTCCGCCCGCTCGCTCTGGAAGAGCTCCTGGTAGGCCAGGGCCAGGGCGGCGTTGATGTCCGTCCAGCCCATGGGTTCTGGCCGCTGGCCCAGAGCCGATAGCAGGCCCTGGCGTCCAGCCGGATCCTTCAGCGAGGTCAGGGGGGTGATCAGCGCGGGTCGGGTGCCGAAGAAGATCACGCCCAGGCGATAGTCCCTCGCCGTGCCATCCACCCCCAGGTATGCCGCGAAGAGGCGTGCCCCTTCTATGCGGAGCATCTGGGGATCGGAGCCGACGCCCCCCAGCTCCCACAGGGAGCCCGACTGGTCTATGACCAGGATCACGTCCAGACCACGATCGTCCGAGGCTGCGGTCGCCCGCCCGATGCCCCAGCCGACGGCGGCGCAGGTGGCCAGGGTGAGGATCAGGGCGATCAGGACGATCGCCAGGCAGCAGCCGCGCACCGTTCGCCACAGGGTCAGGGGATTCCCAATCCTCATGATCAGCGCCTCCTTGAGCACCGGTCGATAGAGCCGGTGCCCCGATTCCGATTATAGGGTACCAGAAATGGGATGCTTTTCCTAGAGGACAGGAGTCCCCAGAGGGGGGACCCGGGTCCCCTTTTTCGTTTGGGTGGGAAGGGATGGTAATCTCCCTGTAAAGTGTTGCTGCGCTAAAATGAGCTGCTTTTGTCATTGCCAGGAGCGGAGCGACGAAGCAATCTCCAACCCACGATGGAGGGGATTGCTTCGCTCCCTGCGGTCGCTCGCAATGACACAGCAGCAACACACAAGAGAGACCACCGGAGGGGGGATAGAAAGAGCCCACCCCGGTCATAGGGTGGGCTCTGAACGCCCAACGGGTGATTCGGGAGAGGGGCTAGAAGCGGTCGGTGTAGTAAGGGGTCAGGAAATAGACCAGGATGGTGCGATCCACCTGCTCCTCGGGGGGCAGTTCCAGGTACTCGCGGAGTTTGACATAGATATCGGTGAAGCGGTGGGCACGACCCGAGGGGAGATCACCAGCTTGCGGGCCAGTTCCGGATTCGACAGGGCCCTGTTGTTAACGATGATGGCCTCCATGAGAGCCTCTACAAGCCTCCGCTCGGCTCCGGTCAGCCGTCCTTCGACGAACTCTTCTCGATTGCGCCGTTCCTCCATGGCCATCAGGGCCTGCTTCCTTTCGAGGACGCGCAGGGGCTCGCGGCTGGTCAGGAGGGTGACCATGCCGGGGAAGACGGTGATGATGGGCAGGACGGGGATGCGCACTAACCAGGCATCTTCGGGCCCACGGGGGTGCATGAGGCCGAGGGCTTCGAACTCGGGGCTGGAGAAGAGATGCCACAGGCGATCACGGGTATCGAAGAGGAGCTGGGCGGTGGCCATGCCGTAGACGGACATGCTCTTGCGTCCGCCGGCGATGCTCAGGTGGACGATGTAGCGACGCTTCTTGAGCTCCTGAACCTCGTTGAAGAGGGCGGTGAAGACGGCCCGGGCGTCGGTCTCGCTGTGGACATCGTCTATGGGCTGGCCCTCCACCTCCAGTTGGAGGGTGCGGAAGCGACAGCGGTGGGGCCGAGCCCCTCGGTGGAGGTACTCGATCCCACCCGGGAACTCCCGTCGGAGGCCGCGCAGGGATTCGGCCATGGGATCCTTGGTCGGCGGAGGTGCACCGGGCCTGGGCGGTGAGCTGGCGGTGTGGATGACCAGAACCTCCTCGATGGGGATCTCGTCGTCCAGCAGCAGGTCCAAGGCGATGGTGACCACCTGGGGTTGGGTGCCCAGAGTAGCCACCAGGGCAGCCGGGCGAAGGGCTTGTCCTGAGCCTTGTCCTGAGCGCAGTCGAAGGGGTAGCCGAAGGGGTTGGCCGTTCATTTTCTCTCCAGCATCGTTCAGCCTCTGTGGGAATCCAGCCCGCCTGGAGCGCAGGGCTCAGGACCTCCGGCCCGGACCTCGGATCCTCTTCGTCTGTCCCAACCCCTGGGTGGTCTTCTGACCCGTGCCCGCGAAGAGGGCGAAGTCCGCCAGGACATTCACCGCTCGCACCCGCTCCGGGTCGCCCCCCAGCACCCGATAGTGGCACACCCCCACGAACCCGTTGACCTGAAAGTTCCCGTACCGCACCACCCGCGTCTCCAGCTCGTACCGCTCGGCCACCACCTGCTCGGCCACGAAGTCCAGCAGGCCGCCCTCCACCAGCGGGATGGGGGAGAAGGCCCCCCACTTGCGCAGGTAGCTCCCAAAGACGCTCACCGGCAGGGGGAAGAGCAGGTTCACGTCCCCCGTGCGAAAGGTCGTGGGCGAGGCGAAGCGCAGGACAATGCGCTCCTCCGCCCGCGCCTCCTCGTAGAGCTGTTCGTAGCTGGCCAGGCGGGCCCAGCCCCCGGACCTGGCCGGCTCCACCGCGATCTCCACGATCTCGAAGGGCTGCCCATCCAAGGAGACCGTCTCGTGATAGAGGTACTTGCCCAGCAGGACGTGGCTCAGGGCGGCGAAGACGTCTTCGGCCAGGACGGTGTAGCGCACCTGGTAGGTCTCGTCGGGCGAGGCCAGCCGCTGGTCGCCCTGGCGGAGCAGGCGGCCTCGGAGCATGGAGACGGTGAAGGGTTTGATGGGCGTGTCGCCGTGGAGCCGCTGAGCCAGCTCCGGGCTGGCTTGGCGGATCAGATCCAGCAGCAGCCCATGAAGCGATCGGCCGATGGTGCGGCCCAGCGGGGCCAGGGCTTTGGGCCTCAGGAAGACCAGAAAGCTGGCGAGCATCTCTCCACCTCCGATTCACTCCTCCCCCTCGCCCCTCCAACGGTCTCGTAGGGGTGGCAGGTCAACGGCGATTTCAATGGGAGGCAGAGGCCCTTTTGGTCTCAGGTCTACATCGTACTCTGTGGGCACGTGTTCGAGAGGATACTCCCCTTCAATACAGGCAAGGATCATCCCCATGGTCATGGGCTTGGTCCCACCAGTGATATCGGCGATAATCCGGTAAGGATCCAGCCCCAGCCGACCAGCTTCACGCTGGTAAATATCACGGACCAATTCATAGCAACCGCGAGTATCATACTTCTCTCGCACTGGTCGGAGAATAAAATGAACGTCTCTGTACTGTCCCTGCACCTTTCTTGCCGTCTCCTCCATTTCGGGCGTAGTCACCAGCCAGCAATATTTTAGCTGGGGACGGTGGTACTCAATGGCCTCTCGTAGCGTCTCCTCTCGGCTAACCAAGACGATGAGGCCCTGATACTTTTTGGGCCTGGGCTTATCCATGATAGTGGCACTTCGACGGCGGCGGCGCTGCTCACTAACATTGTAGGCATACACGAAGGCGATTATCAACAATGCGAAAAACCCTAGGATAGCCGCAGCACCACCCAGGCCACCCCATTCTTTCATCGCGTCGTACGCCAGGTTCACTCCGGCTGCCACCAGGATGGCACTGACCGCCGGCCCAAACCAGGGCACTTCAATCAAAGTCCTCAAGAAAGGGCCCTTAAAATATCGTTCCCATATTTCCATCTACCGCCTCTCCCTCGCCCGATCGCGCACCGCCTGCAGGTTGATGATCTCCGCCACCTCGTACTGGGGC
>JBHIEC010000166.1:0-5284 GCA_046760425.1 Anaerolineae bacterium | reverse complement strand
GGGCGGCAGGGAATGAAGTGCCTTACGGCAACAAGGACTGCGGCGAATGGGGCATATCCGATAACCGTTGGGGAACCACCGAGGTCATCTACGAGGGCATACCCATCAATTCTACAGACGAGGCTGGCTACACTGGTGAGTGGGTATGGTGGCTCCCTGGTGTCAGAAAGCACTACACGAGCCAGTGGTAATCGGAATAGCAGATGGCATACGCTTATCGCCGATAGCTGATGCGATAGGCAATGAAGCGAAGCGGACGCTATGCGATGAGCCAAGACAGCAAAAAGGAGGTTGAGCTATGTATATCTTCCGTGCAGGCGTGGTGGGCGCCGGGGCCATGGGTGCCGGGATCGCCCAGGTCATCACCTACGCGGGCCTGCCCGTGGTCCTGAAGGACATTGACCAGAAGATGCTGGATCGGGGCATGGAGCAGATTCGGAGCATCTACCAGCGGCGAGTGGACAAGGGGAAGATGAGCCCCGGCACCATGCAGGAGAAGCTGGACCTGGTCACCCCCACCCTCTCCTACGACGAATTCGCCGACGTGGACATCGTCATCGAAGCCGTGCCGGAGAACATAGAGCTCAAGAAGCGGGTCTTCACCGAGCTGGACCAGGTCTGCCCGCCGGAGACCATCTTCGCCTCCAACACCTCAGCCTTGTCCATCACCGAGATGGCCTCGGCCACCAAGCGCCCCCACAAGGTCATCGGCATGCACTTCTTCAACCCGGCCCACGTGATGAAGCTGGTGGAGGTCATCCCTGGGGCGGAGACCGCTCAGGAGACCGTTGACGACGTGGTGCGCTTCGCGGAAGAGCTGCGCAAGATCCCGGTGGTGGTCAAAGAGTGTCCCGGCTTCCTGGTCAACCGCCTGCTGATGCCCTACCTCAATGAGGCTGTGCTGTGCCTGCAGGAGGGGGCTGCCACGGCGGGGGAGATAGATCAGGCCATGACCGGCTTCGGCTGGCCCATGGGCCCCTTCACCCTGATGGACATGCTGGGCATTGACGTCTGCTACGACGTGGGCCAGTACCTCTACTCCAGGTACGGCGACCGCATGAGCCCTGCAACTCTGTTTGAGGAGCTGTACAGGGCCGGCCGCTACGGGGAGAAGGCCGGCGCCGGCTTCTACGGCTATGGCGATCAGACTGATGAGCCGGTCAAAGAGATGATCAAGAAACTCCAGGCCGAGGGCAAGGCGGCCACGGGTACGGAGTTCAGCGTGGATCGGCTGATGATGCCCTTCATCAACGAGGCTGCCCTGTGCATCGCCGAAGGGATTGCCAACCTCAACGATGTGGACATGGCCTGCATCGCCGGGCTGGGGATGCAGGTACGCCAAGAGGACGGCCAACTGATCCGGATGGGCCCCCTAGAGTACGCCGACAGGCTGGGCCTGGACACCGTGGTGCAGAAGCTGGAGGAACTGGAAGAGCAATATGGCCCCCGCTTCCACCCCGTGGATCTGCTCTACCAGAAGGTGAAGGCCGGGGAGCTGGGCAGGAAGACGGGGCGGGGGTTCAGGGAGTGGACGGTGTAGGGAATAAGTATACAAGTAAACAAGGAACAAGTACACAAGGAAACAAATGGACAGGGAACAAGTACGCCGGGTAGCCCCTTGTCTACTTACTACTTGTGTACTTGCTACTTGTCTACTACATAGCGAAAGGAGCATAACGAATGGGTAAGTATCAGTACATCCACGTCTCCATCGAAGACCGCATCGCCACGCTGACCATTGATCACCCGCCGGTCAACGCCTTTAACAGCCAGGTACTGGCGGAGCTTGAGGCCGCTTTCGACGAGGCGACGGCGGACGCCCAGGTGAAGGCCATCATCCTCACCGGCGCGGGTCAGTTCTTCGTGGCCGGCGCCGACATCAACGAGATCTACGCCCTGAAGGATAAGCCCCAGGAGGCCGAGGCCTTCATCCGCAAGGGACAGCAGGTCTTCAGGAAGATCGAGAACTCCAAGAAGCCGGTCATCGCCGCCATCAACGGTCGCTTCGCCCTGGGCGGCGGCAACGAGCTGGCCATGGCCTGCCACATCCGCATCGCCGAAGATGGGGTGCGCCTGGGTCAGCCGGAGATCAATCTGGGGATCATGCCCGGCTGGGGCGGCACTCAACGCCTGCCGCGCATTGTGGGCAAGGCCAAAGCCCTGGAGATGATGCTCACTGGCGATCACATCACGGCTCAGGAGGCCTATCGCTTCGGCCTGGTCAACAAGGTGGTGCCGGTGGGGGGGGTGATCAAGGAGGCCAAAGGTATCGCCAGGCGCATCGTCTCCAAGAGCGCGCTGCCCATTGCGGCCATCATCGAGGCCGTGAACAGGGGCCTGGAGGAGGATCTGGAGGATGGCCTGGAGATCGAGGCCCAGCAGTTTGTCTCCCTGCAGGGCAGCGAGGACATGGAGGAGGGGCTCAGGGCCTTCCTGGAGAAGCGGAAGCCGGCCTTCAAGGACAGGTGACGAGGAACGAGTAGACGAGGAACAAGGGTTCCCCGTCTACTCGCCTTACCCTTTGCCATGTCGATTTCAAGCCTAAGGTGGGGTTACTCGGTTGGGAGGTGACCATCATGGAGAGAGAAAAGATGCCCCCGCAGTTCTGGGAAGATCAAGAATGGGCTCTCGATCATTACGAAAGATGGATGAGGGAGTATCCCTATCATTGGATAGCCGTGATCAACAAAGAGGTGGTCGCAGCAGAGAAAGACCCCGAGAAAGCGAGGAAGATCGCCCAAGGGAAGACAGGGAGGAAACACATCCCCGTGATCTACATAGAAGGACACATCCATGTCTACTAGGATCAACCTGTTCTTCAAGGAGTTCGAAAACCCGAATTTAGTCAAGAAAGATGAGTCGTTTCAAAGGAGGAGGTCCATGGATTTCTCGCTGACCGAAGAACAACGCATGTTCCAGGAACTCTTCCGCGACTTCGCCCAGAACGAGGTGGCCCCCCTGGCCGATCAGATCGATCGGGAGGAGCGGACACCCGTGGAGACGCTGAAGAAGGCGGCCGAGATGGAGCTGATGGGCCTTCCCATCCCGCCCGAATACGGCGGGGCGGGCCTGGATACCCTCAGCTACTGCCTCTTCATGGAGGAGTTGGGCAAGGTCTGCCTCTCCACAGCCACCACCATCAGCGTCCACGTGGCTAACGGCTGCGTGCCCATCTACCTGGATGGCACCGAGGAGCAGAAGCAGAAGTACCTCGTGCCCCTGGCGCGGGGCGAGAAGATCGCCGCCTTCGCCCTGACCGAGCCCGAGGCCGGCTCCGACGCAGCCCGCATCCAGACCACCGCCATCCGCAACGGAGACCACTACGTCCTCAACGGCACCAAGATCTGGATCATGAATGGCGACATCGCCGACACCATCGTCGTTTTCGCCACGACGGATCCGGAGGCGGGCACGCGGGGCATCACGGCCTTCATTGTGGAGAAGGATTTCCCGGGCTTCAAGGTGGGACGCCGGGAGAGGAAGATGGGCCTCCGTGGCTCCTCCACCAATCAGCTCTTCTTCGACGACTGCCCCGTGCCGGCCGAGAACGTCCTGGGCGAGGAGGAGGGCAAGGGCTTCATCACCGCCCTGAAGAGCCTGGACTTCGCCCGGCTGAGCATGGGCGCCATCTGTCTGGGGGTGGCCGAGGGAGCCCTGGCCCAGGCCGTGGAGTTCGCCACCACGCGGGAGCAGTTCGGCGGCCCCATCGCCCTCAAGGGGGCCATCCAGAGCTACATCGCCGACATGGCCACGGAGATTGAGGCCCTGCGCTACCTCATCTACCACACGGCCTGGACGGTGGATCAGGGGCAGCGCTACACCCGGCTGGCCTCTATGAGCAAGCTCTACGGCTCCGAGGTGGCCTGGCGCGTGGTCAACAAGGCGGTGCAGATCCACGGTGGCTCGGGTTATGTCAAGGATTACCCCATCGAGCGGGTGTACCGCGACGTGCGCATCACCCGCATCTTCGAGGGCACCAACGAGATCCAGCGCTTCGTCATCGCCTCGCACATCTTCCGAGAGAAGGGGATCAGGATACAACCATAGGGAACTGAAGGAACTAAATGAAGGGGGATAAAGATGGATTTCACCTTCAGCAAAGAGCATCGTCTGTTGCAGAGGATG
Source organism: Anaerolineae bacterium (assembly GCA_046760425.1). Taxonomy (GTDB): domain Bacteria; phylum Chloroflexota; class Anaerolineae; order JBHIEC01; family JBHIEC01; genus JBHIEC01. The sequence continues at coordinate 1,159 of JBHIEC010000166.1, read as the reverse complement.
GTTCGCGAGTTCGCCCAGCAGGAGATCGCGCCGCTGGCCCAGCAGATCGAGGAGGAGGCGAGGATCCCTGAGGAGCTGGTGCAGAAGATAGCCCAGGTGGGGCTCTTTGGCATCCCCTTCCCCCAGAAGTACGGCGGGGCGGGGGCAGGCGAGATCGGCTACTGCCTCATGATGGAGGAGATCGGCAAAGTCAGCACCTCGGTGGGGGCCCTCATCGGGGCCCACATCGGCATCGGCGCCATGGCCATCTACCTGGACGGCACCGAGGAACAGAAGCAGAAGTATCTCGTGCCCCTGGCGCGGGGCGAGAAAATCGCTGCCTTCGCCCTGACCGAGGCTGGCGCCGGGTCCGATGCCGCGTCCATCAAGACGCGAGCCATCCGCGACGGGGATTATTTCGTCCTCAACGGCAGCAAAATCTGGGTCACCAATGGCCCCATCGCCGACGTGGTCACCGTCTTCGCCGTGACCGACCCGGCCCTGGGCGCCCGGGGCGGGGTGACGGCTTTCATCGTGGAGAAGGACTTTCCGGGCTTCTCCATCGGCACCATTGACCGCAAGATGGGCATCGAGGGCTCGGCCACAGGGGAGATCGTCTTTACCGATTGCCGCGTGCCTGTCGAGAACGTGCTGGGCCAGTTCGGGGCTGGCTTCCTCACGGCCATGAGAGCCCTGGACATCGGGCGGCTGGGTTTGGGCGCTGCCTCCCTGGGAGGGGCCCAGGCGGCCCTGGACTTCAGTCTCCGCTTCGCCGCCACCCGGGAGCAGTTCGGCGGCCCCATCGCCCACAAGCAGGCCATCCAGTTCATGATCGCCGACATGGTGACGGAGATCGAGGCCCTGCGCTCCCTGGTCTACCGCACGGCCTGGATGGTGGATACGGGCCAGCCCTTCACTCAGTTGGCCTCGGCCTGCAAGCTCTTCGGCTCCGAGGTGGCCTCCCGCTGCGTGGATCGGGCGGTGCAGATACACGGCGGTCTGGGCTACATGCGGGACTACCCCGTGGAGCGCATGTACCGTGACGCCCGCATCGGCGAGATCTTCGAGGGCACCAACGAGATCCAGCGCATCGTCATCGCCGCCAACGCCTTCCGCGAGCTCGGGCTCCGGATAAGGCCATAAGTCACGATGCAGGATGCAGGTTAGCTCTGTGTGCATC
>JBHIEC010000165.1:0-5323 GCA_046760425.1 Anaerolineae bacterium | reverse complement strand
GGCGCAAGCCCGCCTTAACGAAGCCCCAGCAGGCTTGCGCCTGCACTCCCAGTCCTCAGCGTGTTACCGTCCCCATTGTCGCAGGAAGTCCAACACCTGTTCCAGGATCTCCTCCGGGGTCAGGCCGTCGGTGGGGATGTAGAGGTGGCAGTTCTGCCGAGCGTGACGCAGGCGTCGGCGCAGCTCGGCTAAGTATTCCTCGCCCCAGTCAATCTGGCGTCGCTGGGCGATGGTGGGCAGGGTGGCGTCGAGGTAGATCAGGATGTCGGGATGGGTGGTGCGCTGCCACATGGCTGGGGCGCCGGAATGCTCCTGGGCGCACTCGTGGGCCTCGTAGCCCAGGGCCCTGAGCCCTTCCGCCAGCACCGTCTTGCCCGAGGCGCAGGGCCCCACGATAGCGATGCGCAGTTGTCTACCTACGGTCATCGGCCATCTATGGGGAAGCTGACCGTCATCCGACGCACGTCATCCTCTCGATCCCGGGGGAGGATGGCCAGCACCAGGACGCTCATGTCATCGGTCGGCCGCCCCTGATCCAGGGCCATGGCCTGCTCCAGGATCCCGTCGGCCAGGGCCTGGGCGGTAGGTGAGCCCTGGGCCAGGCGGTCAGTGATGAGCTGGGCCAAATTGATCTTCTTCCCGTAACGCTGCCCGGCATCGAGGTCGCAAGCGCTCGCAGCCCAACCACCGTAGCTTGTGTTGGGCTCGAGCCCGCTGCGAGCGCTTGCGAGAATGCCGTCGGTGAAGACGATCAGGTAGGTGTAGGGGGTGAGAGGGAGCTCGGTGATGACGGGCTTGGTGCGGGGGTAGACGCCGATGGGCTGGGAGGGTTCGTCGAGGGTCTTCAGCCCCTCCTCGGTGATGACGATGACGGGGCAATGGCTGTTGCGGGAGACGACGATGGTGTGGGTGGCCAGGTCCACGGAGACGATGTTGGGGGTGGCCTGGACCTTGCCCCCACGGTAGGTGTAGAGATAATCATGGGTTGCCCGGGCTACGGCTCCATCGCGGACGCCCTCAGCCAGCAGGGAGATAGCTTTGCGGGCCACCAGGTTGCTGATGGCCTTGGCTCCCCGGCCGGAGCGCTGCCCGTCGGCCAGGACCAAGGACAGGCCACCGTGGGGCCGCTCGATCATCTCCACAGTGTCGCCACTCTCGCTGGTGGCGTATTTACCGACTTTGGCCACGGCGACTTGAATTTCCACGCCCATTCTTGAACACAAAGTCCTATTTCCATGGCGTGCGCCCTGTCCCAGATGCGCTCCCGTTCCTCGTCGGGCAGGGCGAAGTATTCCTTGATCGTCAGTCCGCCAGGAGGGTTACAGGATTAACCTGCCAGGAGTTCCGCCACATATGCCAACGCCTCCTCCCTGGTCCTCACCTCCCCCTGCACCTGGGCCTCCCGCACCGCCTCCAGCAGTTCCCCGATCCGGGGGCCTGATTTCAGGCCAAACTCGGCCATGAGGTCGTCGCCGTCAATGAGCTTGGGCGGGGCGATGGCCACCTCGCGCTCCTCATAGTACTTGGCCAGCATCAGGCGCACCAGGTTCACCAGCCGCTCCCACTCCTCGGCCTCCAGATAGGGCCCGTGGGTGGCCCGGGCGTCGGCCAGGGCCAGGAGCAGGATGTCCACCCCCGTCTCGTGGGTATCGCGGAAGAAGCGGTAGATGGCCCGTGGGGTAACACGCTCTCTCCTGGCCAGCAACAGAGGGCGCATGTGGTGCCGCACGATGGTCTTGACCACCCCCACCTCCCGCCCCCCGAACCGCAGCCGCTGCGCGATGGCCGCTGCCCGACCGGCTCCCCCCTTGTCGTGATCGAAGAAGCGGACGCGCCCCTGCGGAGTCAACTCCCTGGCGGCCGGCTTGCCTACATCGTGGAGCAGAGCTGCCAGTTTGAGGAGCACGGAGCGAGGCCGCTCCCCCGCCAAAGGCGTCTGGAGATGGGCCAGGAGCTGCGGGGCGAAAGGCGCCAGTGGCGCCAGGGCGCGATCTCCTCCCCTTTCCAGCGCCCCGATCACCCCCTCCAGCTCACGGACCGTCTCCAGGGAGTGCTGGAAGACGTCCAGGTAGTGGGGTGGAGGCTGCTCCATCCTCTTGAGGGTTCTCAGTTCCGGGATGATGGTCGGGAGCAGGCCCGCCGAATCGAGCTCCATCAGGCCATCCGCCCCATGGGGCAGAACCAGGATGTGCACAAGCTCGTCCCGCACCCGCTCGCGGGACACCCGCTTGATCAGGAGATGATCCCGCCGCAGCAGCACATCGGTGAGCGGGTCCAGGGAGAAACCCAGCTCGCTGGCGAAACGGATGGCCCGCACCATGCGCAGCGGGTCGTCGCGGAAGACGGCCTCGGAGATGACGCGGATGCGCCTCTCGGCCAGGTCCCGCTGACCGCCGTAGGGGTCAATGAGGGGCAGACTTTCCTCGAAGATGTGGGCTATATCAACGGCGATGGCATTGATGGTGAAGTCCCGCAGGGCCAGATCGGCGGCCAGACCCCCTCCGCGCAGCCAGGTGAAGTCGAAGAAGACGTGCTCGCCAGCGGCATCGTGCAGGACCACCCGTCCCGTCCCGTGCACGTCGTTCAACAGGACGAAGCTGCCCCTCAGCCAGTCGGCCATCTCCCGGGCCAGGGCCGCAGCGTCGGCCTGCACCACGAAGTCAATGTCCCGGCTCTGCCGTCCCAGGAGCCGATCCCGCACGCACCCACCGACCAGATAAGCCTCGATGGAGCGCTCGGTGAGAAAGCGGCATATCTTCTTCAGGGCCTCTTCCGCGCACCAACCGACCACTCAATGCCCCCCTCTCGCAACCTCACCTGCCCTTGATCCCTGCCACCAGTTGCGCGATCTGGGCAGGATAGGTGGCTACTTTCACCCCTACGGCTTTGAACGCCTCGATCTTATCATCCCACTTGCCCGTCCCCCCAGAGATGATCGCCCCTGCGTGCCCCATGCGCTTGCCCGGCGGGGCCGTCCGCCCGGCCACGAAGGCCACCACGGGCTTGGTCATCTCGGCGGCGATGAACTCCGCCGCCCGCTCCTCGTCGGTGCCGCCGATCTCGCCGATGAGCACCACCTGCTCCGTCCCCGGGTCCTCCTCAAAGAGGCACAGGGCGTCAATGAAGGTGGTGCCGATGACGGGGTCGCCGCCGATGCCCACACAGGTGGACTGGCCCAGGCCCCGCTGGGTCAGCTCCCAGACCACCTCGTAGGTCAGGGTGCCGCTGCGGGAGACGACGCCCACCGTGCCCGGCTGGTGGATGTGGCCGGGCATGATGCCCACCTTGGCCTCACCAGGCGTGATGACGCCCGGACAGTTGGGGCCAATCAGGCGTATTCCCTTCTGATCCAGATAAGCGCAGACCTGGATCATGTCCAGAGTGGGGATGCCTTCGGTGATGCATACGATGAGGCCGATGCCGCCGTCGGCCGCCTCGTAGATGGCGTCTGGAGCGAAGGGGGCGGGCACATAGACGATGGACGTATTGGCCCCCGTCTCCGCCACCGCTTCCCTGACCGTATCGAAGACGGGCACGCCGTGCACCTCAGCGCCCCCTTTGCCCGGCGTGACACCAGCCACCACCCGAGTGCCATACTCGATCATCTGGCGGGTGTGGAACGCCCCCTCCCGTCCCGTGATGCCCTGGACCAGGAGCCGAGTATCCTTGTCAACGAGGATGCTCATTATCGGCATGCCTCCTGAAATTCCAGTCCTAGAACCTGATAACCCCCTCGATCAGGCTCACCACCTGCCCGCCGACGCGCACCTCCTCGATCTCCCCGCTATCCCTTCACCTAATCGCCCCTCGCCAACTGCGCTCTGATCCGATCTGCCGTGTCCTGGATGTTTCCTCTGGCCTGGGGCTTGGGGTGTCGGGGGATGAAAAGGCCATCGCCCCGCCAGCGGGGAACGATATGCATGTGGAAGTGGAAGACCACCTGGGACGCCGCCCGTTCGTTGCTCTGTAACAGGTTCATTCCGTCCGGCTGGAGGGCGGCCTTGATGGCCCTGGCTACGCGCACCGTGGTGCGCATCACCGCCGCAGCCGCCTCCTCATCCAGGTCGTAGATGTTCCTGGCGTGGGCCTTGGGGACGACCAGGATGTGGCCTGGATTGACGGGGTTGATGTCCATGAAGGCCATGGTCGCCTCATCCTCGAAGACGACGTGGGCCGGGGCTCTCCCCTGGACGATGGCGCAGAAGATGCAGTCCACAGCTCAGCCCCCCTTGGCTGCCTGGACGGCCTTCTGAGCCGCCTCCTCCAGGGTCGAGGCGGTGATCATCTTCGCCTCGGCCAGCCCTGTGGACTTATCCCTATTCCACAGGGCCAGCAGGCGGCGACCCTCCTCCTCGTTGGTGCCCACCAGCCGGGCGACCATGGGCACAGCGGGCTCGACCTCTTTCAGCGCTTCCACAATTCCCCGTGCTACTTCATCGCACCTTGTGATGCCCCCAAACACATTGATGAGCACCACCTTGACCTTGGGGTCGGAGAGGATGATGCGCAGGGCGGCCGCCACCCTGTCCGCCTGGGCCCCACCGCCGATGTCCAGGAAGTTGGCCGGCGCCCCGCCATAGAGCTTGGTGATATCCATGGTGGCCATGGCCAACCCCGCACCGTTGACCATGCAGCCGATCTGGCCGTCCAGCTTGACGTAGCTCAGGCCGTGCTCCTGCGCCTCCCGCTCATAGGGATCCTCAGCCTCCACGTCTCGCAGCTCCGCCAGGTCCTTGTGGCGGAACAGAGCGTTGTCGTCCAGTACCATCTTGCCGTCCAGGGCCAACAACCCGTTGCCCCCTGTAACCACCAGGGGGTTGATCTCAGCCAGGGAGGCGTCGGAGCCCACGAAGGCCCGGTACAGCCCCTGAGCGACGCCGGTGAAATGGCGTATCAAGCCCTTGTCCAGGCCGATGCCCAGGGCCAGCTCCCGCGCCTGATAGGGCCGCAGGCCAAGGAAGGGATCAATAGGCGTCTTGACGATCTTCTCCGGAGCTCGAGCGGCCACCTCCTCGATGTCCACGCCCCCTTCCGAGGAGGCCATTATCACCGCCCGTTTGGCGGCGCGGTCAACGACGGCGCCCAGGTACAGTTCCTGGACAATGTCGGCCGCCTCATCAACCAGGATCTGGCGCACGGGGATGCCTTTGATGGTCATGCTCAGGATCTCGGCGGCGCGGGCCTCGGCCTCATCGGGGGTCTGGGCCAGCTTAATCCCCCCAGCCTTGCCCCGCCCACCCACCAGTACCTGGGCCTTAACCACGACGGGCACGCCCAGCCGCTGGGCGACGGCGTGGGCCTCCTGGGGCGTGGTGGCCACGTC
>JBHIEC010000164.1:0-5390 GCA_046760425.1 Anaerolineae bacterium | reverse complement strand
GCTTCTAGCGCCCTTTGCCCTTTCAGCCTGGGGGTTTAGCCTCAGGCAACCCGGCGACGGTTCAGCAACACCCAGGCGGGAGACCATCTTATCGAAAACTTGACATCAATGTTGTTACACGATATAATCCTTAATCACAGGTCTGCCGCCAGGCCGATCAAAACCACAGGAGGAGGAAGTATGGCCAAGGGGAAAAAGGAGAAGATCGAGATGGAGGGCACCGTGGTCGAAGCCCTGCCCAATACCATGTTCCGCGTGGAGTTGGACACCGGCCACGAGGTACTGGCCTACCTCTCGGGCAGGATGAGAAAATACTACATCCGCGTCCTGCTGGGGGATCGGGTCCGGGTGGAGTTATCCCCCTACGATCTGACCCGTGGCAGGATCGTGTACCGCTACAAAAAGCCCAGCCCGGCTCCAACCAGGTAACCTCCCCAGCCATCCTGGGCGTTCACCCTGCGCATCTACGAGCGGAAGAGGCTGATCTCGCCGGCCCGCAGCCAGGGCAGTCGGCGGCACTATTTCCTGGATGACCTGCGAACGGTGCAGCTCATCCGCAAGCCGTTAAGAAGGGGGAGCCGTGAAAAGTGTATGGCCCATAGGCCGCGTAATGGGCATCGTGGTGGGCGTTGATTATAGCTGGCTCATCATCTTCGCCCTGATCACCTGGACCCTGGTCAACTCCTATTTCCCCCAGCACTTCCCGGGCTGGCCTTTCTGGCTGTACTGGGGGGTGGGCCTGGTGGCCAGCCTGGTCTTCTTCTCCTCGGTGCTGGCCCACGAGTTGGCCCACTCCTGGATGGCCCTGCGACGGGGCATGGAGGTACAGAGCATCACCCTCTTCATCTTCGGCGGCCTGGCCCGCATCGCCGAGGAACCAGGGGACCCCCTCACCGAGTTCCTGATGGCCCTGGCCGGCCCCCTCTCCAGCTTCATCCTGGCCGCCACCTTCGGCCTGCTATGGCTGCTGACCCGCTGGATCAGCGAGCCCCTGGGGGCCTTCGCCCAGTACCTGGCCGTAGTCAACGGCGGCCTGGGCACTTTGAACCTGATGCCAGGCTTCCCCCTGGATGGCGGGCGAGTGCTGCGCTCCATCCTGTGGGGCCTCAGCGGCGACCTGAAGGGCGCCACCCGCTGGGCCTCCTACGCCGGGCAGGGGGTGGCCCTGCTGTTGATCGTGTGGGGCCTGTCCCAGGCCTTCAGCCGCCTGCTCAATGGGCTGTGGCTGATCTTCATCGGCTGGTTCCTCCATGATGCGGCCCGGGCCAGCTACCGCCAGTTCCTGATCCGCGAGGCGCTGCAAGAGGTCAGGGTCAGGGACCTGATGACCAGGAGCTACCCCACCGTGGAGCCCCGTCTCTCCCTGGCGGAGGTGATGGACGATTACGTGCTGGGCAGTGCCCACCATGCCTTCCCCGTGGTCGAGGGGGAGCTTCTGCGGGGCCTCATCTGCCTGCACGACATCCGGGCCGTGCCCCGGGCGCAGTGGGGCGAGACGACGGTGGCTCAGGCCATGACGCCCTTCGAAGTCCTGGAAACGGTCTCCCCCGAGGACGACGGCAGCCAGGTCCTGAGGCGGCTGAGTGCCAGGGATGTGGGGCAGTTGCCCGTGGTGGAGGAGGGACGGCTGGTGGGGTTGCTCCGTCGCAGCGACGTCATCCGTTTCCTGCGATCTCATACCTGAGAAGCCCACGCTGTGATGACAAGCGGTCACGCGGGTGTGGGTCAAAGCTGGCAATAGGGTGCGAGCGTGACCGCTTGTCAGAGGCGTGGGAGATTCACAGCTCGCCCAGGAAACGACTTTGAAAGGCCCCTTCCTGGCTTGGCTGTGACGTCTCCCCCTCGCAAGCGCTCGCAGCGGGCTCGAAACCAACATAGGCCATAGTGATTGAGCTGCGAGCGCTTGCGACCAGCTCACACTGGGGGTTTCGGTAGGTTTTTCGATATATGCTATAGGCTAAAGGAGAGAGTAGATGGCAAAAACCAGAGAATTGGCGCCGGAACAATTGAGACGTGTATGTGATCCCCAGCAGTTTAATTTCCAGAGCACGGCTGATCTGCCACCCCTGACGGACATCATCGGCCAGGATCGGGCGGTGCGGGCCGTGGCCTTCGGCATCGGCATCTCCAGCCCGGGCTATCACATGTACGCCCTGGGGCCCACCGGGACGGGCAAGACGACCACCATCAAGAAGTTCCTGACCCAGGAGGCGGCCAGGAAGCCGGTGCCCGACGATTGGTGTTACGTCCACAACTTCGCCGTGCCCCATCAGCCCCGGGCCCTGCGGCTGCCGCCAGGCCAGGGGGTTGCCCTGCGGGACGATATGGACCGGCTCATCGAGGAGCTGCAAACGGCTATCCCCCGTGCCTTCGAGAGCGAGGAGTACGAGAAGCAGAAGGAGCAGGTCATCCAGAGGGTCAAGGAGGCCCAGGCCGCCGAGTTCGCCAAGCTGGAGGAGAAGGCCAAGAAGCGCGGCTTCGCCCTGGTGCGGGTGCGGGGCGGGTTCGTGCTGGCCCCGGCTGTGGAGGGGCAACCCCTCAGCGAGCGCCAACTGGAGCAGCTCACCGATGAGCAGCGGGAGAAGCTCAGCCGCCTGCGTGAGGGCCTGCAGAAGGAGATTGATCGAGGGCTACGTCGCATCCGGGAGCTGGAGAAGGAGACCCAGAAGCAAGTGCGCCAGTTGGAGCGGGAGATCGCCCTGTCCGAGGTGGGCCACCGCATCGAGGAACTGAAGGAGAAGTATGGCCAGATAAAGGCCGTGGCCGAGTACCTGGAGGCCGCCCAGCAGGACATCGTGGACCACGTGGAGCTGTTCAAGCGGGGGCCACAAGCCCAGAAGGTGACCATCTTCGGGGTCGAGGTGGAGATGCCTCAGTTCGATCTCTCCTTCCGCCGCTACAAGGTCAACGTCCTGGTGGACAACTCCCAGACCCAGGGCGCGCCCGTGGTGGTGGAGAGCAACCCTACCTATCCTAATCTCATCGGCCGCATCGAGCATCGGGCCCAGTTGGGGGCCCTGATGACCGACTTCACCATGATCAAGCCAGGCGCCCTCCACCGGGCCAACGGTGGCTACCTGGTAGTCGAGGTTCTGGACGTCCTGCGCAAGCCCCTGGCCTGGGAGGGCCTGAAGCGGGCCCTCAAAAACCAGCAGATCCGCACCGAGGAGGTGGCCCAGGAGCTGGGGCTCTTGAGCACCGTCACTCTGGAGCCGGAGCCCATCCCCCTGGACGTCAAGGTGGTGCTCATCGGGAACCCCCTCCTCTATTATCTCCTCTACGCCTTCGACGAGGATTTCCAGGAGCTGTTCAAGGTGAAGGCCGACTTCACGGTCCAGATGGACTGGACGACAGATGCCGTGGAGCAATATGCTCAGTTCATCGGCACCTGCTGCCGGGAGGAGAACCTCAAGCACTTCGACCCCACCGGGGTGGCCAAGGTGGTGGAGTATGGCGCGCGGCTGGTCGGGGATCAGAAGAAGCTGGCCACCCGCTTCCTGGACATCGCCGATGTCATCCGTGAGGCCAGCTACTGGGCGGGGCAGAACGGGCACGACCTGGTGACCGCTAGCGACGTGCGGCAGGCCATCGAGGAGAAGGTCTACCGCTCCAATCGCATCGAGGAGCGCATCCGCGAGCTCATCGAGGATGGTACCCTCCTCATTGATACCGAGGGGGAGGTGGTGGGCCAGGTGAACGGCGTCTCCCTGGTCATGCTGGGGGATTACGCCTTCGGCAAGCCGTCCCGCATCACGGCCCGTACCTTCGTCGGCCGATCCGGCGTGGTGGACATCGAGCGGGAGACGGAGATGAGCGGTCGCATCCATTCCAAAGGGGTCATGATCCTCTCCGGCTACCTGGGGGGCAAGTACGCCCAGGAGCAACCCCTCACTCTGTCGGCCAGCATCGCCTTCGAGCAATTGTACGAGGAGGTGGAGGGGGACAGCGCGGCCTCCACCGAGCTGTATGCCCTGCTGTCCAGCCTGTCCGGCTTCCCCCTCAAACAGGGCCTGGCCGTGACGGGTTCGGTGAACCAGCGCGGCGAGGTGCAGGCCGTGGGCGGGGTGAACCGTAAGATCGAGGGCTTCTTCGACGTCTGCCGCGTCAAGGGGTTGACCGGCGAGCAGGGCGTCCTCATCCCCGCCAAGAACGTCAAGCACCTCATGTTGCGGGAGGACGTGGTGGAGGCTGTTAAGGCGGGCAAGTTCCACATCTATCCCGTAAACACCATTGACGAGGGGATTGAGATCCTGACCGGCGTGCCGGCTGGGGAACCGCAGGAAGACGGCACCTATCCCGAGGGTACGGTGAACGGGGCCGTGCAGCGGCGTCTGCGGGAGCTGGCCGAAGGGTGGCGGGAGTTCTATCAGAGGGAGGGCGAGGAAGGTTAGCCTTGTGGTACCCACTCAGCTACTATCAGGAGTCAGTTCAGGGTTCCTCTAAGCCCCTTGAGCAGGCTCGATAGGAACTCATAGGGTCTCATCGGAGGGTGGGTGAATGGGTGCAAGGCTTTGAGGGGAAAATGGCCCCGATGGGCTCGTCTGAGAAGGGGGAGAGGATGGAGAAGTTCACAGCGATCTTCGAGCAAGAGGGAGAGTGGTGGATTGGGTGCGTGAACGTAGGGCAAGATGGCATCTTGCCCTACGGCAAAAGCGTCGTTCGAGAAGAGTTGACGGTGGCTATGTGACGAAGCGCCGCGCGTTGCTGAAACATCTCAGACAGCACGGCTGCGAATTGTTGCACGGGGGCAGAAAGCACTCTCAGTTATCCCGGCACCATAGTACAACAGGTTTCAAGAAAGGGACATCCCATGCTGGACGCCTTCTTCTGTCCCGGCGCCGTGGCTGTCATCGGCGCCTCCCGCAATGAGACCAAGCTGGGCTATGGCATCCTGAAGAACATCATTGACTCCGGCTACCCGGGACAGGTCTATCCCATCAACCCCCAGGCCGAGGAGATCCTGGGCCTACCCTGCTACCCCAGCGTTCTGGAGGTGCCCGGGGCCATTGACCTGGCCGTGGTGGTCGTCCCCGAACGCTACGTCCTCGACGTGTTGGAGGAGTGCGGCCAGAAGGGGGTCCAGGGGGGCATCATCATCTCGGCCGGCTTCCGCGAGGCGGGCCTGGAGGGGGTGCGGCGAGAGCGGCAGTTGACTGTCGTGGCCAGGAAGTACGGCATGCGCCTCATCGGGCCCAACTGTCTGGGGGTCATTGACACCGTCTGCCCCCTCAACGCCTCCTTCGCCGCCGGGATGCCGGAGCAGGGCGAGATCGCCTTCATGTCCCAGTCCGGCGCCCTGTGCACGGCCATCCTGGACTGGGCCCTGGCCCAGGGGATCGGCTTCTCCCGCTTCGTCAGCCTGGGCAACAAGGCCGACGTGGAGGAGACGG
>JBHIEC010000163.1:0-5391 GCA_046760425.1 Anaerolineae bacterium | reverse complement strand
TCGATGGTCTCCTGCTCTATCAGCTTCTGAGCGATCTTCACCAGCTTGTCCCGATGGGTCGTCAAAACCTCCTTAGCCCGCTCGTAGGCTCGATTGATAATGCGCCTCACCTCGGCATCAATCTCCTGCGCCACCGCCTCACTGTAGTCCCGCTGCTCCCCTATCTCCCGCCCCAGAAACACCAGCTCATCCTTCTTGCCGAAGGTCAAGGGCCCCAGCCGATCGCTCATGCCATACTGCGTCACCATGGCCCGCGCCAGCTTGGTGGCCCGCTCCAGATCATTGCTCGCCCCGGTGGTCACATCATTGAATATCATCTCCTCAGCCGCCCGCCCTCCCAGCAGCCCCGCCAGCTCATCCTCAAACTTGGCCTTGCCCTTCAGATAGCGATCCTCCTCCGGCAGGGGCATGGTGTAGCCCAGGCTCATCCCCCGCGACACAATGGAAATCTTGTGTACAGGATCGCAATGGGGCAACTGACTCATCACCAGAGCATGCCCCGCCTCGTGGTAGGCGATGATCTCCTTCTCCTCCTGGCTGATCAGCCTGCTCTTCCGCTCCGGCCCCGCTATCACCTTCTCCACCGCCTCCTGAAACTCCGCCATCCCGATAGCCTTCTTGTTCCTCCTGGCCGCCAATATGGCCGCCTCATTCACCAGACTCTCTATGTCCGCCCCGGAAAAACCCGGCGTCTCCTTGGCGATGGTCAGCAAGTCCACCTCCTCAGCCAGGGGCTTGCCCCGCACATGAATCTCCAGAATCGCCTTCCGCCCGTTCATGTCCGGCCTATCCAGCACCACCCGCCGGTCAAACCGCCCCGGCCGAAGCAGCGCCGGATCCAGTATGTCCGGCCTGTTGGTGGCCGCTATCACGATCACGTTGGTGTCCGTGTCAAAACCATCCATCTCCACCAGAATCTGGTTCAGCGTCTGCTCCCGCTCATCGTGGCTGCCTCCCAACCCCGCACCCCGATGCCGCCCCACGGCATCTATCTCATCCACAAACACAATGCAGGGGGAGTGCTTCTTGGCCTGGTCGAACAGGTCCCGCACCCGACTGGCCCCCACCCCCACGAACATCTCCACAAACTCGCTCCCACTGATGCTGAAGAAGGGCACCCCCGCCTCCCCCGCCACAGCCCGGGCCATGAGGGTCTTGCCACAGCCAGGAGGCCCCACCATCAACACCCCCTTGGGGATGCGGGCCCCCAGGGCGATGAACTTCTCCGGCTCCTTGAGGAACTCCACCACCTCCTGAAGCTCCTGCTTGGCCTCCTCCACACCAGCCACATCGTCAAAGGTGACGGTGGGCTTGTCACCGCTGAAGAGGCGGGCTCGGCTGCGGCCGAAGGAGAGGGCCTGGTTGGTCCCCCCCTGGGCCTGACGCATCATGAACAGAAGAAGCCCCCCGAAGATCAGCAGGGGCAGGAAGCCGCTGAGCAGGGTCAGCCAGTTCCCCCAGGGGTTAGGCGTCTCGACCTCGATGGTGACCTTGCTCAGATCCTGGGACGTGACACCCAGCTTGCTCAGGGTATCGGCCAGGCTGACGTTACGCTCCTTTCGTGACGTCACCTCGGACCCATCTTTCCGCACGATGGCCAGATCGTCCCCAGAGATGGAGATCTTGTCTATCTTCCCCTCTCTGATCTCCTTGGCTACGGCGCTGATGTCTACCGTTCCCGCCTTCTCCGGGGAGGAGAAGAAGCTGAAAAAGAGGGCCGCCACGGCAACTAAAATGAGTAGCCACACGATCCCGCTCTTGAACAACCCTGTGCCGGACATGGTTCTCCATTCGTCTCCATATCGCTATCGAGCACGAGAAGAATGAGGCACAGCCCTTCTCGCTCTCTCCTCTGTTACACACTTATATTATACCAAAAAACCCCGAAAAAGCCAAGCTTTCAGGGAGCGATAACCTTTATCGGCTTCACCAGGATGCTATCCTGCTCCACAGTTTTCCCCCCCGCCTCTTGGATGGGCAGCCGTTGCAAAGTGGCACGGACGTACATTCCCACCCTGATCCAATAGGTGCCGGTAGGCGTCCCCGGGGGGATGGTCAATTCGTAGGGGTCATCGAGTTGCTCCCCCACCACCCAGGAGGTGGTGGGACGTGTGCCCCGCAGTGGCTGGTTGTCCTGCTGAGCCAGAATGCGGCCGTCCTCATAGGTCAGGTGCACGAAGACGGTATAATCCTGATCCATGGCCCGGAGGGCCTGCCAACGCAGGATGAGCCGCAGCCCCTCCCCCGGCCTCAGGGTGTCCCTGTCAAGCTCCCCTGCCAGCAACAGGACCTGGTCATCCAAGTTGGCCCCGATGGCGATACGATGGCCGCTGCTGACGATGAGGGTGATGCGGCTGCCTGGAGGCACAGCCTCGCCCGCCGGGGGTTCCTGGCCTATCACCATCCCTTCCGGCACATCCCCGCTCCACTCCTCCCTCCGCTCAACGACGAGGTCCAGCTCCTTCAGCCTCCTCTCCGCCTCCTCGACCCGGGTGTTGACCAGGGAGGGGAGGGAGATGAAACGAGGCCCGCTGCTGAGGACGACCCCCACCGTCGTCCCCCGCTCCACGGTGGTGCCGCTGGCCACCGTCTGATCGGCGACCCGCAGGGGAGGGACCTGATCGTCGGGCCGCGATCCCAGGAGCTCGAACCTGAGCCCCGCCTCTTCCACCCGTTGCCTGGCTTCCCACTCCTGGAGACCCACCAACTGGGGGACCACGACCTGAGGGATCACCGTCGGCCGGGGCGGCGTGGCGTAGCGTCCGTAGACGGCTGTCCACAAGGGGATCAGACCCAGCACGGCCAGGAGGGCCACCGCGCCCAGGAGCAATCCCAGCCAGTCCATGCCCACCTCAGCGGTGACAGGGCGGGCTGGAGGGAGGCCTGGCCGCACCACAGGCCGCTGGGCCATGGTTGCCTCCTCGCCTAGGCGGCGATAGTCTCGCAGGGCCTGCCCTAGTTCCTCGGCTGTGGGGTAGCGGGTGGCCGGATCCTTGGCCATGGCCCGGGCCACGATTTGTTCCACCGCGGGAGGGACGTGGGGGTTCAGCTCGTGGAGGGGGGTTGGCTCCTCCTGGAGGTGTTTGAGGGCCAGGCCCACACCGCTCTCGGCCTCGAAGGGGGGCCTGCCCGCCAGCATCTCATACAGAACCACGCCCAGGGCGTAGACGTCCGAGGCGGGGGTGGCTGCTTCGCCGGCCGCCTGCTCGGGGGACAGGTACTGGGCCGTGCCCAGGACGACGCCCGTCTCCGTGGCCGAGGCGGCGGCCAGGGCTCGGGCGATGCCGAAGTCGGTCACCTTGACCTGCCCATCCTCGGTCACCAGGACGTTCTGGGGCTTGACGTCCCGATGGACGATCCCTGCCCGATGGGCATGGCCCACGGCGGCGCACATCTGGATGGCCAGGTCCAGGGCCCGTCGCACGGGGAGGGGGGCTTCGGCGACGACGATCTCTTTGAGGCTGCGCCCCGCCACATACTCCATGACCAAGTAGTGGCAATCGTCGTCCTGCCCGATGTCGTAGACGCCCACAATGTTAGGGTGGGCCAGGTTGGCCGCCGCCTGGGCCTCGTGGCGGAAGCGGGCCAGGAAGGCTTCGTCGGCGCTGTACTGGGGGCGCAGCACTTTAACAGCCACCATGCGGCCCAGGAGGGTATCCTCGCCCTCGTAGACCACGGCCATCCCTCCCTGGCCGATCTGGGCCAGGAGGCGATAGCGATCATTCAGCACCAACTCTTCAACCATCAACCCTTTCCCTTCCTTCAAGCTGAATTTTACACCAAATGGAGGGATTATTCAAGCCCGAGTCCTGTTTGCGCCAAGACATCGCTACCAGGTGAGGGGAAAGACTTGAGCGAGAGACCTCCCTTCGCTCATTCCAGCGTCTCGAGGTAATCCAGCAGGTCTTCCAGATTCTCCTCGGCCATAGACCAGTGAGGCATGGGCCACCCCAGAGGCTTCCCGGCCGGGTCCAGCCCTGGGTGATGGCCTGCTTGATCAGTTCGTTATGCTCCTCCTGCAGCCCGGCCCCCCTGGCCACGGCCTCGCACCAGGGCTCGCAAGCCCTCAAAGCCCACGATCACTACTTCCGCCCCCGGGCGAAGCTTCTCCTTGGACATCGCCGTCCAGAGCTCCCCCTTGTAGCGGATCAGCCCCTCGGACCCCGCCTCTGAGACCACCTCGACCACGGCGCCCACCATCTCTTCCCGCCCCGTCTGAGCTGGCATCCGCATGGCCTGCATGATCTTGCCGTAGAGGAGCAGGGACACAGCCGCGATCACTCCGTAGGCCGGCAGGGCCAAGGAGAGGGGCAGGACGGCGAATAGGGCCAGGCCTAGGATGGGCATCAATAGCAGCAGATGGCACCACATGGGCAAGCTCCTCCAATCAGATCGTGCTCTAGGATGCACGGGCCTCGGCTCCGCAGCAGAGGCAGTGGGTCCTCGCTCTGCGGCAGCCGACTGCCCTCAGGGGGCCTGTACCTGGGCGGTGATCTCCACCTCCACCTCAGGCGCCTGGGGGTCATCAGAAGCGATGTACACGATGCGCCGCACGGGGCCACTGTCGGGGTGGACGCTCGAGTCATAGCGTACTGTCAGCGTCCCTTCGCCCCCGGCAGGGATCACCTGAGGCTCCACATAGGCCGACGTGCAACCGCAGGACGTGGACACGGCCTCAATGTGCAGATCTCCCTGTCCCGTGTTGCGGACGGGCAACTGGACCGTCGCCACCTCCCCCTGGGGGATGGGCCCGAAGTCATAGGAAGTCGTGGGCAGTTCGATGTGAGGCGTCCCACCGCTGCAGCCCACTGCCAGAGCCACGAACAGGAAGGTGGCCAGAACGATCCAAGGTCGAACTCCAGGCATCGTGTCAACTCCTCTCTAGATCACCCAGAGGAGCATAATCGCCCCCAGGGCCACCATAGCTATGCCATACCACAGGCGGATGCGTAGGGCATGCTCCCGCTCCCAGCGGGCCCAGGCCTTGGCCGTGGCCCGGTTGCCGGCTGCCAGCAGGATGCCGACCAGGGGCAGGACGAACAGCACGTTGTACAGGGCCAGATAGCCCAGCCCCCAGGCCAGGGTCGTCTTGGCGTTGAGCAGGGTGATGATGGAGACGTAGATGCCACCAGAGCAGGGGAAGGTGCATAGCCCTACGATGAAGCCCATGACCACCGTGGCCGGCACCGAGGCCACCTTCAGCAGCTCATTGGTCTTCCTGTGGGCGGCGGCCGGCATGTGGAGTTTGATGGGAACCTGAGGCCAGAAGTGCTCGATGATGTTGAGAGCTCCCAGACCGATGAGGAGCCAGCTTCCAGCACGGGCCACGAAGTGGGGATCGCTGCTGACCCGCACCGCCCGCAGGATACCCAGGCCAATGCCAAAATAGAC
>JBHIEC010000162.1:0-5411 GCA_046760425.1 Anaerolineae bacterium | reverse complement strand
ATGCTTGCCAACTGCCTGGCCACCTCCTCGATAGCCACCCGCTGCTTGCGGTACAGATCAGACTCGCTCATGGCCAGGCGCGGGGCGATGTCTTTGACCCGCTGCCCCTTGATGAACCGCAGCTCCAGGATGTTATATAGAATCCACTCGCTGGCCGTCAGGCTGCGCTCCCCCGCCGGCCTGAGGGCCTCAATGGCCCGGTCCAGGACGGCCCGCATGGCCTTGGCTGGGTTGTAGTCGTTCTGGCGCAGGGCTTCTCGCACCACCCGCAGCCGCAGGAGGGGGCTCTCCGTCAGCCTGGGGCCGCCCCAGTAGTGGCTGAGTGCGTCCTTGACCCACTGGGTGAAATCGGGGGAGTGGATGGGGCTGTCCTCGATGGGCTCCAGGGCCGGTGTGCCCGCGTAGGGCATGGTACCCCGCCACCGCTGCAGGGACTCGATCTCCGGGGTGATCTGCCTCAGGAGGCCGAAAACCCCCTGCTGCAGCCGCCGATCCTCCAGGGCCACCTCCGCTCGCTCCACCAGAGCGCTGATCAGCTCTCTCTCTTTCTCCGTCAGGTCGGGCGGCTCGGCGCGGGCCTCCACGCCCAGGATGCCCAGAGTGGCCTCCTCCCCATAGGCCCGCAGGGGCAACAGCCAGAAGCCGTCCCTACGGACGAACTCGCCGTCCTGGGCGATCTGGCCATTAGCGGCATTGATGGCCGTCAAGCTTGCGGGGTCGAAGGACTTGAGGAAGGAGAGGGCAGCGGCCCGGGAACCGCAGAAGGTGTCAATCTGGAGTTGGCCATCGCGCATGACCATGACGAAGCCCGTCTTCACCCGCAGCAGGTCGCAGATGGCGGTCAGGATGTTCTCCAGGAGCTGCATGAGGTCAATGCTGGTGAGCAGCCTCTCGTCCAGCCGGCGCAGCCAGGTGACCTCAGCGTGGTCGCCTTGATAGACCAGGCGGTCAATGAGGGGCTGGATAAGGGTGATAAGGATCTGGAAGAGGACGATGCCGATGACCACGGCGAAGATCAGCACCGTGTCGCGGGGCAGGCCCAGGATGCGCTCCGTCGAGGATAGCAGGAGCATGAGGCCGATGACGCAACTGCCCAGGAGGGGACCCTGGATGAGGTACCTGATGAGGCTGCGCTTCACCACCCGATCGGGCATCAGCACGCCGTGGTAGGCCACGCCGTAGGCCATGACCACCGTCATCAGGGCGATGCCGACGTTGGCTATGGCAGCCAGGGATAGGAAGAGCAGAGGGTTAGTGGATAGGGGCGAGAGGAAGCTGGCGATGAGCAGGTAGGGGAAGACGCTCAGGGGGGCGGCCACGGACACGGTCACGTAGGTCATGCGCCGCCGCGAGGTGGAGGTCAGGCAGCGGCGGCGGGTACGGTAGACGTTGACCGCTCCCCAGGCTGAGACCAGGAAGAAGTAGGCGGCGAAGATCCAGAAGAGGGGTCCAGCCGTGAAGTGGACGGCCCAGGGCGAGTAGACCCCGTCCCACACCAGCCACTCGGTGAAGACAACGGCTATGAGGAAGAGCAGGCTGACGAAGTAGCTGGCCAGGAAGGCTGCGCGCCGCAGCCGGGAGAAGGCGTTGGTGGTACGCAGCAGGGCGTCGGAGAAGTGGAGATAGGCGGCGGGCACGAAGGCGATACCCAGCCACTGGAACTTGAGCCAAAAGACAGCCGTCTCCAGGGAGTTGACGGTGGTCAGGAAGACGTCGCCCACGTAGACCACGGTCACGAAGCCCAGCAGGGCGCAGAAGGAGCGGGCCACGGCGTTGCGGAAGTTGTGGGTCAGCAGGTAGACCAGGAGGGAGAAGGCGATGATGACGTTGGCCGAGGCCAGGATCAGGTTGCCTCGGGATAGCACGGTGATGAGGCTGAGCTCTGGCATCATCCCTCTCCTGCTTGGCTTTCCATTTCTTCGAGCACCCTCTTGATCTCAGCCACAAACTTGGTTGCTTGTTCCCAGTACAGCTTTGCCTTCCTGGGGGTTGCATCTTCCGAAGAAGCGTACTCGCATCTTTCCCGAAGATGCCATGCCCGGTTCAACGCTCTTCCTAGCTCTTTAGCGATGATACCTGGGCGGACGAACTCGAGGGAGAACATCCCTATCACGCCAGTGTGTCGTCGAGGGGCAATCTCTTTGGTTAGCAACAGGGCTCGTGCGGCATGGAACATGGCGTAGTAGGCCGCCACGATCGCATCGGCATAGAGGCCGTCGTCGAGAGCCAGTTTGGCTAAGCGCAGCTTCTCCTCGCTCCTTCGCAGTCTCTCCTCTATCTCGGCCTTCAGTTCGATGGCCACAACACCACCCCGTCTTTCTCAATGTCATGCACTATTGAGAAGGGATACCTGGTGAGATCCTTGTACTTTTTTTCGCTCAGCACCAGGGGCGAAATAAAGACAGCATGCTCTAATAGCACATCGAAGGCCAGATCGCTTACCACATCGTCGTCGGCGTCCTCGGCTTCTCGTAGCACGACAAGCACATCGAGATCCGAGCCGTCTTTGTAGTCGCCCCTGGCCTTTGAGCCAAACAATTGGATCAACTCGATCCGGCCCGACAAGGCGCGAAGCACTCTCTCCTTAAACTCCTCCAAGGCCCGGTTCTCTGCAGAACTCAATGTTGAAATGCGCAGCATCTTCAACCTCCCGCGATCCACACTACATAATAATACACCACCACCACCGTGAAGAGCAGGCTGTCCATGCGATCCAGCATCCCCCCGTGGCCGGGGATGAGGTGGCTCGAGTCCTTCACCCCCACCTGCCGCTTGATGAAGGAGACCGCCAGATCACCCAGGGTGGCCGCCAGAGCGATGGCCAGGCCTAATAGAACACCGTGGGTCAGGGAGAGGCCCACAAACGAGCCGATCAGAGCTGTGGCCACCACACCCGTGAGCCAGCCCCCGATGGATCCCTCCCAGGTCTTGTGGGGGCTGATGTGGGGGGCGAAGGGGCGTCGTCCGAGGGACAGGCCGGCAAAGTAGGCACCCGTATCGTTGGCCCAGGTGGCCAGGAACATAAGCGCCGTCCACTCCAGCCCCCGGGGCAACTGGCGTAGGGAGATGAAATGGCCCGCCAGCCAGCCCACATATAATCCTCCGGCCAGGGTCAGGGCCCAGTCGGTCAGGGAACGCCGGGCCTGGGGCTGGAAAAGTTGCCAGCCGAAGGCCAGCATGATCGCCGCTGCCAGGCCGGCCCGCACCACTCCCCAGGCGGGATAGCGAGCACCCAGGAGGAGCAGAGCTGCCAGAGCCATCCCCGGCCAGGGAGCGGGCCGATGGGTGTCACGCGCCACCATCCGGTAGAACTCATAGCAGCCTGTGAGAGCCGCCCCGGCCACGAGGGCGAAATACCACCACCCGCCCGCGTAGACCGCCAGGCCCACCAGGGGTACCAGGATCAGGGCGCTCAGGACACGCTGGACAAACATGATCAGTAGCCAGTAGTCAGTAATCAGTAGTCAGACCGCAGTCAGATCCGGAAGTTGTCTGACTACTGACGGCCGGCTACTGCGTACCGGGAACCCGCCCAAACCTTCTCTCCCGCTGGCTGTAGGCCAGCAAGGCGCGATACAGCTCCTCCTTGTCGAAGTCGGGCCAGTAGGTGGGGGTGGAATAGTACTCGGCGTAGGCCCCCTGCCAGATCATGAAGTTGGAGAGGCGCATCTCGCCGCTGGTGCGGATGATCAGGTCGGGGTCAGGCTGGCCGGCGGTGTACAGGTAGCGGGAGATCAGCGCTTCGTCCACCTCCTCGGGGCGTACGCCATCGGCGATGATGCGCCGCACAGCCTGCACAATCTCGGCCCGGCCGCCGTAATCGAAGGCCACGTTGAGGGTGATGCGGTCGTTGTCCTTGGTCAGCTCGATGGCGTGGCGCACCTGTTCTTGCAGGCGCGGCGAGAGGCGGTCCAGACGGCCGATGTGGCGGAGCTGCACCCCCTGTCGGTGTAGCTCGTGGAGCTCCCGCTTGATGGTCTGCTCCAGGATGCGCATCAGGCCCCGCACCTCTTCCTCGGGGCGGGCCCAGTTCTCCGTGGAAAAGGCCCAGAGGGTCAGGATCTCAACCCCGTACTCGACGCAGGCTTCCAACACGCGGCGGATGTTCTCCGTGCCTGCCCGGTGGCCGGCCAGGCGGGGCAGGCCCCTGGCCTGGGCCCAGCGGCCGTTGCCATCCATGATGATGGCCACGTGCTTCGGGATCTTCGTCAGCGTCTGCCTCTCCTCCATGTCTGCTCACCTGGCAATACCCTATCTGGACATTCCGACTTCGGACGGTTAGACCTCCATGATCTCCTCTTCCTTGGCCCGACCGACCTCGTTCACCTCCTCGATGTAGCGATCGGTCAACTCCTGCAACCGCTTGTCCCGAGCCCGATAGAAGTCGTCCTCGGAGATGAGCTTCTCTTTCTCCAGTTCCCGCAGGTCCTCCAGAGCATCGCGGCGGCAGTTGCGGATGGCGATGCGAGCCTCCTCCACCCGCCTGTGGGCCAGTTTGACCAACTCCCGACGGCGCTCCTCGGTCAGGCGGGGGATTGCCAGGCGGATGATCTTGCCGTCGTTGGTGGGGGTTAGACCCAGGTCCGATTTCAGGATGGCCTTCTCGATGAAGGGCAGGGCGTTGGGGTCCCAGGGGCGGATGGTCAGGAGACGCGCCTCGGGGACGGAGATGCTGGCCATCTGGTTAAGGGGCGTCTCGGTACCGTAGTACTCGACCTTCAGCCGCTCTACCAGGGCCGGGGAGGCACGCCCGGTGCGGATGGTGGCCAGATCGTACCGCAGGACCTCGACAGCCTTCTTCATCCGCGCCTCGGTCTCTTTCAGGATATCGTCAATCATGGGAACCCCCTTAGAGTAGCATGCTGGGCGATAGACCGTGTGTCGCAGGCGATTAGCAGATGATGGTGCCGATCTCTTCCCCCAGGATGACCCGTTCGATGCTGCGAGGTTGCCACAGGTCAACGACGATGATGGGCAGGTGGTTATCCATGCACAGGGAGAGGGCCGTGCTGTCCAGGACCCCCACCCGCAGATTAAGGGCCTCGATGTAGCTCAGGCGCTTGAACTTCTTGGCCTGGGGGTTGAGATGAGGATCCTCGGCGTAAACGGCATCAACCTTGGTGGCTTTGATCAGCACCTCAGCGTCGATCTCCATGGCCCGCAGCGCTGCCGCTGTGTCGGTGGTGAAGTAGGGGTTGCCGGTGCCTGCCCCGATGATGACCACCCGCCCCTTCTCCAGGTGGCGGATGGCCCTCAGACGGATGTAGGGCTCGGCCACGGCCCTCATCTCGATGGCCGTCTGGACGCGGGTGGTCACCCCGCTGCGCTCCAGGGCGTCCTGCAGAGCCAGGGCGTTCATCACCGTGCCCAACATGCCCATGTGGTCAGCCGTGGCCCGCTCCATGCCGTGG
>JBHIEC010000161.1:0-5467 GCA_046760425.1 Anaerolineae bacterium | reverse complement strand
ATTATACCAGCTTCTTTCCAGCGGCGCAAAGGCCGACTTCCGGTTGACAATCGCCCCGTTTGCGTGTATGATTTGGTAAAGGAAGGAAACCAGCCATGTACGAGACCATTCTGTTCACCATCGAAGAAGGAGTAGCCACCATCACCCTTAACCGTCCTGAGAGCCTGAACGCCCTGAATCAGCAGATGGCCGAGGAGCTCCTGGACGCCCTGGAAAGATGCAAGCAGGATGCCGTCAGAGCAGTGGTTATCAAAGGAGCCGGACGGGGGTTCTGCGCGGGCGGGGACGTGAGGGCCATGCGGGAGCTCGTGGAGAAGGGCGCACCGGAGGAGTTCTTCCGCGACGCTCTGGGCGCCGTTCATCAGGCCATCCTGGCCATCCGGAACCTGCCCAAGCCGGTTCTGGCCTCCATCCACGGCTTCGCCAGCGGGGCGGGCTTCAACCTGGCCCTGGCCTGCGACCTGAGGATCGCCACCGAGACAGCGCGGTTTAACCAGGCTTTCGTGCGGCTTGGCCTCATCCCCGACGCCGGCGGAACCTTCTTCCTCCCCCGCATGGTTGGCCTGGGGAAGGCCAGCGAGCTCTTCTTCAGCGGTGAGTTCCTCGATGCCCCAGAGGCCCTGAGGCTGGGCTTCCTCAACCGGGTGGTGCCCGAAGGGGAGCTGGAGTCGGCCACCAGGGAGCTGGCCACTCGGCTGGCCAAGGGGCCCACCCTGGCCATAGGCCGCATCAAGGCCCTGATCAACCAGGGGTTGGTGGCTACGGATCTGGCCTCTCACCTGGAGCGAGAGCAGCAGGCCCAGATAGCCAGCAGCCGCACCGAGGACTTCCAAGCGGGCGTTGCCGCCTTCTTCGAGAAGAGAGAACCTGAGTTCAAGGGGAGGTGACCATGGACTTCGAGCTCACCGAAGAGCAGCGCATGATCCGCGATCTGGCCCGGAACTTCGCCCAGAAGGAGATTGCGCCCATCGCCGCCAGGATTGATGAGACGGGGGAGTTCCCCCGCGAGACGGTCAAGAAGATGGGAGAGCTGGGGCTGATGGGCCTGGAGGCGCCTGAGGAGTACGGTGGGGCGGGGGCGGATACCGTCAGCTACGTCCTGGCCGTGGAGGAGATCTCCAAGGTCTGCGCTGCCCACGGCGCCATCCTGTCTGTCAACAACTCCCTGGTCTGCTACGGCATCAATAAGTTCGGCACTGAGGAGCAGAAGCGCAAGTTCCTCGTCCCCCTGGCCAGCGGGCAGGCCCTCGGTGCCTACGCTCTGACCGAGCCCCAGTCCGGGTCCGACGCCGGCAACATCCGCACCATTGCCGTCCGCGACGGCGACCACTACATCATCAACGGCCACAAGTCCTGGATCACCAGCGGCCCCGTGGCCGACTACATCATCACCTTCGTCTCCACCGACCCCAGCAAGGGGCATCGAGGGACCAGCGCCTTCATCCTGGACACCAAGCTGCCGGGCCTCGTGCGAGGTAAGATCGAGCCCAAGCTGGGCATCCGGGCCTCGGCGACCTGCGAGCTCTTCTTCGAGGACTATCGCGTTCCGGCCTCCCATCGCCTGGGCGAGGAGGGCCAGGGCTTCAAGATCGCCCTGTCCATCCTGGATGCCGGACGGATCGGCATCGCCGCTCAGGCCATCGGCATCGCTGAAGCGGCCTTTGAGGCGTCGGTGGCTTATGCCAAGGAGCGGGAGGCCTTCGGCCGGAAGATCGCTGAGTTCCAGGCCATCCAGTGGATGCTGGCCGACATGGCCACCCGCATCGAGGCCGCCCGGCTCCTCACTTACCAGGCCGCCCTGAAAAAAGACTCGGGGGGGCGGTTCACCAAAGAGGCCTCCATGGCCAAGCTCTACGCCTCGGAGATGGCCATGTGGGTGACCACCAAGGCTATCCAGATCCACGGCGGCGTGGGCTACAGCAAGGAGTACCCTGTGGAGCGCTATTTCCGCGATGCCAAGATCACTGAGATCTACGAGGGCACCAGCGAGATCCAGCGGCTGGTGATTGCGCGGAGCGTGTTGCGTTAGAACCTGTCCGAAAACTGTGGCGCAGGCTTTCGAGCCTGCGTAGGCAGCCTGGAAAAGCTGCCCCACGAGACGGTTTCCAGACACCTGTTGTTGCAAGGGCGGCAAGATGGCTCATGATAAGCTGAAGCATCTGAACCCGCGCGAGAGAGAAGCCATAACGGAATACCTGGAGCGGCTGCGGGAGAAGTACGCCGACCAGGTGGCCCGGGTCGTACTCTTCGGCTCCAAGGCCCGGGGCGACGGCGACGAGGAATCGGACATTGACCTCTTCGTGGTGCTCAGGACCGACGACCCGGAGCTGAAGGACGAGATATGGCAGATGAGCTATGAGATCGGACTGAAGCGCGGCGTGACCTTCGGCGACCTCGTCGTGGGGCGCAGCTACTACAACCGGATGCGCCGCATCGAGGAGCCCGTCTTCCGGAACATCCGCGACGAGGGCATCGAGCTGTGGGCCCGTCGGCGGATCCCGCGCAAGCGCCGAAGGGCCGAGGAGAGTGGGGGCATGGTGGACGAGAACACCAGGCTCATCATCGGGTTGCGGCTGGAACGGTGCCGAGAGGATCTCGCCCTCTCTCGAACTCTGATTGCGCAGGGCTACTATCGCCAGGCCATCAGCCGGGCCTACTATGCGGTCTTTATGATCGCCTCGGCCGCCTTGCTGGTGTTCGACATCCGGCGGAGCAAACACCGGGGTGTGGAGTCCGCTGTCCACGAGTACCTGGTCAAGCCCGGCTTGATTGAGCCTGAGTATGGCGCCATCTACCGTCGGGCGTTCAGACACCGCATGGACGCTAACTACGAGGACAGGGCCACCTTCACCGAGGAGCAGGCCCGGGCCATCCTGGCCGACGCCGAGCGTTTTGTGGCGCGGCTGGAAAGGTACCTCAGGGAAGTGGGCGCTATTGGGCAGGAGGGTTGAGAGATGGCCATTGACCCCTTTGCTACGAAGGGGCGTCCCCGCCCCGTCTGGCATGTCAGAACGCCCTAGAACGCCATCAAAGGCGGGGCGATGACAAGCGGTCACGCTCGCTTGTCTCATGGCCAGCTTTTTCCCCAGACCCACGTGACCGCTTGTCAGAGGACGCCCCTTAGCAGCAGTGAGAGGTGACCATTATCGAAGTCTCGTTGTAGTACTAGGCAGGAGGGTTGAGAGATGGCCATTGACCCCAAGATCCAGCAACTGCGGGAGTTGAAAGAGCAAGCCAAGTTGGGTGGCGGGTTAGCGCGCATCGAGCGCCAGCACGCCAAGGGCAAGCTGACCGCCCGCGAGCGGCTGGACCTGCTCCTGGACGAGAACAGCTTCCATGAACTGGACATGTTCGTCACCCACCGCTGCTACGACTTCGAGATGGAGAAGCAGCGCATTCCAGGTGACGGGGTAGTTACTGGCTATGGCACTATTGATGGCCGGCTGGTCTACGTCTTCTCCCAGGACTTCACCGTCTTCGGCGGCTCCCTGGGCCAGGCCCACGCCGAGAAGATCTGCAAGATCCTGGACCTGGCCATGAAGAACGGCGTACCCGTCATCGGCCTCAACGACTCCGGAGGGGCCCGCATCCAGGAGGGCGTGGTCAGCCTGGGCGGCTACGCCGACATCTTTCTGCGCAACACCCTGGCCTCCGGGGTCATCCCCCAGATCTCGGCTGTCATGGGCCCCTGCGCCGGTGGAGCTGTCTACTCCCCGGCCATTACCGACTTCATCCTCATGGTCAAAAACACCAGCTACATGTTCGTCACCGGGCCGGATGTGGTGAGGGCCGTGACCCACGAGGATGTGACCTTCGAGGAGCTGGGCGGGGCCATGGTTCACAACACCACCAGCGGCGTAGCCCACTTCGCCGCCGACAGCGAGGAGGAATGCCTCTATCTGATCCGTCGGCTCCTGAGCTACATCCCCCAGAACAACCTGGAGGATCCCCCTTATGTCGAGCCCACCGATGACCCCCTGCGCATGGATGAGGCCCTGGACACCATCGTGCCCGACAGCCCCACCAAGCCCTATGATATGAAAGAAGTCATCCGCCGCGTCGTGGATGATGGGGAGTTTCTGGAAGTGCACGAGCACTACGCCCAGAACATCATCGTGGGCTTCGCCCGTCTCAATGGCCGCAGCGTGGGCATCGTGGCCCAACAGCCTGCCGTGTTGGCCGGCTGCCTGGACATCAACTCCTCGGATAAGGGCGCCCGCTTCGTGCGCTTCTGCGACTGTTTCAACATCCCTCTCATCACCTTCGAGGATGTGCCCGGTTTCCTCCCAGGAGTAGCTCAGGAGCACGGCGGCATCATCCGCCACGGGGCCAAGCTCCTCTACGCCTACTGTGAAGCCACCGTGCCCAAGATCACCATCATCACCCGCAAGGCCTATGGCGGGGCCTACGATGTCATGAGCTCCAAGCATGTACGGGGCGACATCAACTACGCCTGGCCGACGGCGGAGATCGCCGTCATGGGCCCCGAGGGGGCGGTGAACATCATCTTCAGGAGGGAGCTGGCCCGGGCTGAGGATCCCGAGGCCACCCGGGCCCGCCTGGTGCAGGAGTATCGGGACAAGTTCGCCAATCCCTACATAGCCGCTTCCTGGGGCTACATTGATGACGTCATCGAGCCCCGGGAGACGCGGCCCAGGCTGATCAGCGCCCTGGAGATGCTGCAGAACAAGCGGGACTCGAACCCACCGAAGAAGCATGGGAATATTCCGTTGTGAGGGAACTCATTGGAAGGGAGGTTACCATGACTCAGGGAACGACTTTGACCATCCGCCTGCCGGAAGCGGTCTGGCAGGCGCTGGATAGAGAGGCACGGGCGCTGGAATGGCCACCGGACAGGGTAGCCGTGGGCCTGATCTGGTGGGGATTACGAGGGCGGAGAGCGCCCTTTCCCGGAGCAGAAGATTGGCTGGAAGCGGAGAGGCGTGCTTTCTTTGAAAGCCCGCTGGGCCAGTACGTACTGAGCTATACCAACTCCGATGTCACCCTGGATCAGGTGTTGGCCATCACAGCCAAAGACCAGGGTTCCTGGTCCGCTGAAATCGTCGCTGAACGGGAGGAGCGATATGGTTACGCTCAGATTTGAGAAAGACAGTATACCCACACGTGAGGAGCTTGCCCAGATCATTCAGGAACTCAAAGCCAGAAATACCCCTATTGACGACCTGCTCGATCTGGCTCAAACGCTGATGCACTTTGAGCAGCAATACAACATGACCAGCGCAGAGTTCTACGAAAAGTTCAACCGGGGTGAGATGGGCGATAGCATGGACTTCGTCAAATGGGCCGGCCGATACCGCTTGTACCTTGACCTGAAAAAGAAGCTTGAGCTGAGCCTGGAACGGGTTATCGCAGCATGAGGCTGGAACGTTACATCAACCGTCTCCTCGACACCATCTACTCCCGCAAAGACTTCACCATCGAGTACCTGGAGTGGAACATCGGTGCC
>JBHIEC010000160.1:0-5645 GCA_046760425.1 Anaerolineae bacterium | reverse complement strand
GCGCTTGCGAAGGGGAGGGGGAGAATGAGGCTCATCGCCCTGGCCCTCATTAGGGCCTACCAGAAAACCCTGTCGCGGGTCCTGCCCCCCACCTGCCGCTTCGTCCCCTCCTGTTCGGAGTACGGCTACCAGGCCATCGAGAAATACGGGCTCCTCAAGGGGGGCTGGCTGGCCATCAAGCGCCTGGGCCGCTGCCACCCTTTTAACCCCGGCGGGTACGACCCCGTGCCATAGCCGATAGCTGTAGCTGATAGCAGACCCGGCCGTGAGCCATCTATCAGCCTACCAACTGAAGGAGGTTTCCTTTTGTTCAATACCCTTATCGTAACCCCGCTAATGGAGGGCTTGAAGTTCTTAAGCGGGCTCACCGGCAGCTACGGGATCGCCATCATCCTCCTCACAGCCATTATCCGCCTCCTCACCATGCCCCTGACGCTACAGCAGCTTCGCTCCTCCAAGGCCATGCAGGAGCTGCAGCCCAAGCTTCAGGCACTGCAGAAGAAATATGGCAAGGACCGGGAGAAGCTGAGCCAGGAACAGATGAAGCTGTACCGCGAGGCAGGGGTCAACCCCCTGGCTGGCTGCCTGCCTATGGTGATCCAGATGCCCGTGTGGTTCGGATTGTACTACGCCCTGCGCAACCTGGCCACGGCGGGGCTTCTGAACGAGGGTTTCCTGTGGATACCCAGCCTGGCCCAGCCCACCGGCCTGGAGTGGCTGTGGCCGATCCAGAACTGGGTCTGGCCGGACGTGCCTGCCTACCTGATCCTGCCAGTCCTGACCGTGGTGAGCCAGATCGTCGTCCAGAAGATGATGACGCCTCCCACCACCGACCCCCAGCAGGCGGCCATGAGCCAGACCATGCTCATGATGTCCTTCATGTTCGGCTTCTTCGCCCTGCAAGTGCCCTCGGGGTTGGCCCTCTACTGGGTCACCTCCAACCTCCTGAGCCTGGTGCAGCAGTACTTCACCATGGGTTGGGGGAGCCTGCTGCCTCAGCGACAAGCCCAGGTGGCCGTGGGGGAGGCGAGGACGGGAAGAAGAGAAAAGCGGGATGTCCGAAGAAAAAAGAAGCGTCGAAGTTAGCGGCAGGACGGTGGAGGAGGCCATCGAGAAGGGTCTGGCCCAATTGGGGTTGGAGCGGGAGGCCGTAGAGGTCCAGATCCTGAGCGAGGGCAGCCGAGGTATCCTGGGCATCGGGGCCGAGAAGGCTCGTGTCCTGCTCACCCCCATCGAGCCCCAGCCAGAAGTCCCTTCTCCGCCGCATGTCTCCCAGGTGGCCAAGGAGGTGCTGGAGACCCTGCTGCGGTACATGGGTGTCGAGGGTCAGGTGAGCCTGCGGGCGGGCAATGAGCCCCTGGGGGATGAGGTAACCCCCATCACCCTGGATGTCACGGGCCGAGACCTGGGGCTTCTCATCGGGCGGCGGGGGGAAACCCTCAGGGCCTTGCAATTCATCACCCGCCTGCTGGTCAGCCGCAGGATCCACCACTGGGCCAACATCGTGGTTGATGTGGAGCGCTACAAGGAGCGCCGGGAGCGGACCCTCAGGGACATGGCCCTCCGCATGGCGGAACGGGTGCAACTCAGCGGCCGCGCCATCTCCCTGGAGCCCATGCCGGCCCACGAGCGCCGCATCGTCCATCTGGCCCTGCGCAACCACCCCGCCGTGACCACCCTCAGCGTGGGCGAAGGGGAGGCGCGCAAGGTAACCATCCGCCCCCGAGGCCAGAGCCCACACCTGCCATGAAGCCCCTCACCACCTCGCAAGCGCTCGCAGCACTTGCGACCACCCCGGCTCCGCAACCCCTTGACTTCCTGGTCATCGGTCACATCACCAAAGACCTTCAGGAGGAAGGCTTCACCATCGGGGGCACGGTAACCTACTCCTCCCTCACGGCCAGGAACCTGGGCCTGCGCACGGGCATCGTCACCAGCGCCGCCCCCAACCTGGATGGTTCTGAGTTTCTGGCTGGAATTGATGTCCTGCGCCTGCCCTCCCCCGTCACCACCACCTTCCAGAACCTGTACCCCGACGGCATCCGCGTGCAGTTCATCCGCGCCGTGGCCAGGGAGATCCATCCCAAGGACATTCCACCTGCCTGGCGCCGGGCCAGGATCGTCCATCTGGGCCCCCTGGCCCAGGAGCTGACGAGCGACATGGTGGAGATCTTCGAGGGCTCCCTCATCGGGGTCACCCCCCAGGGCTGGATGCGTCGCTGGGACGAGGAGGGGCGGGTCTACCCCAAGGTCTGGGAGGGCGCGGCCGAGGTCCTGGCCCGGGCCGAGGTCCTGGTCTTCAGCGAGGAGGACGTGGCCGGGGACGCGGAGATCATCGAGGCCTACGCCCGGCTGGCCAGGATCATGGTCGTAACCCGCGGCCGGCAGGGCGCCGATCTCTACTACCGTGGGGAGCGCCGCCACTTCCCGGCCTTCGTGGCCCGGGAGGTTGATCCCACGGGGGCCGGCGACGTCTTCGCCGCCGCCTTCCTGGTGCGGCTTTACGAGACCGGCGATCCCTATCAAGCCACCCACTTCGCCAACTGCGTGGCCTCCTTCTGCGTCGAGGCACCGGGCATCTACGGCATCCCCACCCGGGAGCAGGTCGAGGAGCGGCTGGCTCACGGGCGGCTTCGCTGCCGTGAAACGTGATGCGTGAAACGCGAGCAAAAAACCACGTTTCGCGTTTTACGTTTCACGTCTTCTTCGAGGGAGCTCATGGCGAGGATCTACGCCTTCGCGAATCAAAAGGGCGGCGTGGGGAAAACGACCACCGCTGTGAACCTGGGGGCCTATCTGGCGGCCAGAGACAAGAGGACCCTCCTGGTGGACGTTGATCCTCAGGCCAACGCCACCAGCTCCCTGGGCGTGGACAAGAACGCCGTCAACCCCTCCGTCTATCATGCCCTCATCCAGGAAGTCCCCCTGGACCAGATCATCCTCCTCACCCATCGGCTCCACCTGGACCTGGTCCCCTCCTCCCCGGCCCTGGCCGGCGCTGAGGTGGAGATGGTGCCTCTCCTGGGCCGTGAGTACCTCCTGCAGCGGGCCCTGGCCCCCGTCCGCGAACGGTACGACTACATCCTGGTGGATTGTCCCCCCAGCCTGGGGCTCCTGACCATCAACGCCCTGACCGCCGCCGACGGCGTCATCATCCCTATCCAGTGTGAGTACCTGCCCCTGGAGGGGTTGTCCCTGCTCCTGCGCACCATCAACCTGGTGCGAGAGCGGCTGAACCCCCGCCTGACCGTCACGGGCATGGTGATGACCATGCATGATGCGCGCACCAACCTCTCCCGGCAGGTGGTGGAGGAGGTGCAGAGCCACTTCCCCCAAGTGGTCTTCAACACCGTCATCCCCCGCAGCGTGCGCCTCAGTGAGGCTCCCAGCTACGGGGAGACGATCCTCAGCTACGCCCCTGGTTCGGCGGGCGCCCTGGCCTATGAGGCCCTGACGGATGAGGTGCTGCACAGAGATGGCGATACCCTGAGCCCATTGGAGGTGATGGAGCGTGGCTAGACCAAGGCGTGGCCTGGGACGGGGGTTGGAGGCCCTCATTCCCGCCCCAACCCCGCGGGTCACAGAGGGCCTGATGGAGGTCGAGGTGGAGCGCATCGAGCCCAACCCCCTGCAGCCCCGCCATTCCATGGACCCTGAGGCTCTCCAGGAGCTGGCCGACTCCATCCGCGAGCATGGCCTGATCCAGCCCCTCATCGTCACCGAGGCGGGGGAGGGCTATCAGTTGATCGCTGGCGAGCGACGTTGGGCGGCGGCCAAGCTGGCGGGTCTGAGCAAGGTGCCGGTCATCGTTAAGGAGGCCACCCCGCGGGAGATGCTGGAGTTGGCCCTGGTGGAGAACCTGCAGCGGGCCGACCTCAACCCCCTGGAGGCGGCAGGGGCCTACCGCCAGCTCATTGACGACTTCGGCCTGACCCAGGAGGAGGTGGCGACCCGGGTGGGCAAGAACCGGGCCACGGTGGCCAACACCCTGCGCCTGCTGCGCTTGCCTGACCAGGTGAAGCGCCTCCTGGCCGAGGGGAGGATCAGTGAGGGGCACGCGCGGGCCCTGCTCTCTCTGGAGACTCCGAAGGCTCAGATCGATGCAGCAGGAACCATCCTGCGGCGGGGCCTCTCCGTGCGCCAGACGGAGGAAATGGTGCGTCGTCTGACGGCTCCGGTGCAGCCCAAGCCGGTGGGGGAGCCCCTTTCCCCTGAGACCAGGGCTCTGGAGGACAAATTCCGCCAGGCCCTGGGCACCAAGGTCCAGCTCTTCCGCAGCAAGCGGGGCGGCAGGCTGGTGATCCACTTCTATTCGGAGGAGGAGTTGCAGGGGTTGTATGAGCTCATCGTGGGAGAATGAGAGCAGGAGAAATGAGGTGCCCGATGAGCGAGCCGCTGTCGAGGCGCTGCTGGCCGAGCCGACGCCGGAGATGCGGGCGCACGTCCAATCATGGCAGGTGCTGTCTGAGGAAGAGCGACAGGCCACCGTGCAGGAGCTACGCGACCTGCGACTGGACCCGCCTTTGTTTGAAGTCATTACACGCCTGCGAGCAGGGGAGTTCATTGGCTGATGGCGGCAATCCACCGTTATCCGAAATTGGCGGTTGAAGGATGGACATCGGAGAGATCAAAGCCAAGATTCGCGCCAATCAGTATGTTTATACCCATCACGCAGAGATCGAGCGTAAGGCAGATGAGCTAACCTTCGCTCAGGTTGAAGAGGCCCTATTGAACGGAGAGATATTGGAGCAGTATCCTGACACCGGCCGTGGTGAAAGTTGCCTGATTGTGGGCTTTGCGGAGGATGTGCCGATTCACGCTGTCTGCGGTTGGCGAGGGGAAAAAGTGGCGCTCATCACCGTCTATATTCCACGTCCACCGAAGTTTGTTGACCCTTGGACACGAGGGGAGAAGACCAATGCGGAAAATTCAATGTAATTTCTGCGGTAGCGACCGCTATGAAGAACGCCAAATCGAATATCTCTACAGCCACAAAGGTAAATACTTGCTGGTTCCAAACACCCCCGTTGAGGTTTGCCTCAACTGTGGAATGGTTTACTATGATGCAGCTGTCCTTAAGGAAATCGAGCGGCGTTTCTTTGCCATTCAGAGTAAGGCTGAGGAGCCGGACCGCTACATTGAGATACCGGCGAAGGCTTACGCCTAACCGCCAAATGACAACCGGCAACTTCGGATAACATCCGTCTGGCGCACATGCGCCTTCCGCTCTCGACCGTGCTTGGACAACCGATGATGATCTCGCTCCCGAGCGGCGTTGCTGACCTGAATGGGCGCACGTCGCCAGCCTTTAGCGTTGTGTGCCATTGGCCTTAGAGAGGGACAAAACCCCATGGAGCGATCAGAACATTCTGAAGCACTGGTTCTGCATGAAAGGGATCCGTTGTTGCAGTTTCTGACCGCAAGATTGAAGCTGTCTTTGCTGACCATTGTCGGCCTAGCCGTGGCAGTAGGTGTAATATCCATCTTCGGCGTCGGTGCTGTCGTTAGCTATCTGATTCACAAAGAGGCGAATATTTTCAGGGTGTTCGATCCAGAGCATTTACATTTTGCACTGGTAGCTATGTTTGTGAACTCCCTTGATATGGCTTGTATACGTATGGCAGCCTCGAGGAATAGTTAACACC
>JBHIEC010000159.1:0-5654 GCA_046760425.1 Anaerolineae bacterium | reverse complement strand
GGCTCCGGAGCGGTGATGTGGTAGGCGTCGGCGGTGAGAGCCCCTCCGGCCACCTCGGCGTAGATGCGGGTGCCCCGCCGCCGGGCGTGTGCCTCCGTCTCCAAGATCATGATCCCCGCTCCTTCCCCCATGACAAAGCCGTCCCGGTCCCGGTCGAAGGGGCGGCTGGCTCGCTGTGGCTCCTCATTGCGGCGCGAGAGGGCCCCGGCCTTGGCCAGGCTGGCCATAGCCACTGGAGTGATGAGGGAATCCGTCGCCCCGGCGATGATCACCTCTGCCTCGCCTCGGCGCAGGATGTGCATAGCTTCCAGGAAAGCCTGGGTGCCGCTGGCGCAGGCGGATGTGGAGGTGATCACCGGCCCCCGGGCACCGGTGTGGATGGAGACCAGGCAGGCCACAGCATTGGCCATGACGTTGGGCACGACGAGAGGGCTGACCCCTCGAGGGCCCTTCCGGGCCAGGATGTGGGCCGCTGTCTCTGCCTCGCCGATCCCCCCGCCGCCGGTGTTGATGACCACGCCGACCTTTTCCGCCTCCGCCCGCTCCATGGTGAGCCCGGCATCGGCCAGGGCCATGCGGGTGGCGGCCAGGGCGAAGTGGGTGGAGCGATGGGAGCGTCTGGCCTCCTTGAAGTCCATGTAGTCCCGGGGGTCGAAGCCCTTGACCTCAGCGGCAATGCGCACGGGGAAGCCCGTGGCGTCGAACTGAGTGATGAGCCCCACGCCGGAAACCCCGTTCACGAGATTGTGCCAGAAGTTCTCCACGGTGAGCCCGATGGGTGTGATGGCCCCCAGGCCCGTGATCACAACGCGGTGCATCTCTCCTCCCTCCTGCGTACAACCAAGTACCCCGCCAAAAACTCTTTGTACTTTCTCCACGCCACAAAACCGCTATCAAGGGGCGTCCTCGCCCCGTCTGGTGGCCGTTTAGCCCTGAAAATCGGGGCGGTGACAAGCGGTCACCTACGTTTTTGCTCAGAGGCTGCTCTTGAGACAGGCCCGGTGACCGCTTGTCAGGGGACGCCCCCTTGGAGCAGGGGAAAAGTCGAAAGAACTTATGGTGACCTGCTTAGGCCCCTCTTTCTCGACGGGAGAGCGAAGGCCGGAAATGCGGCCTCAGCGCGCTCTTGATCTCGGGCAGGGCCACCGTGGCCGCCTCCTCCCCCGCCGCGATGCACTCCGCCGCCCGATGGAAGCCGGTGAAGAGGGTGATGCTGTTATCAATCGTCGGTCGGATCAGCACCTCGGGCCTGGCCTCCTGCAGCTTCTGGGCGCTGATCCGATTTTCCATGATCCCCACCGTGCGGTGTAGGGTCTCGATGATCAGCGGGATTTGGGTCAGGGGGAGGCCCTGTTCCTCGGCTTCCAGGAGGCGGGGCAATCCCTCGAGAGCGATGGCGACATTGACAGCGATGACCACGTCAGCTCCTATGTGACGGACCACATCAGCCGGCAGGGGATTGAGGACCCCGCCGTCTATCAAAAGGTAGCCGTCCTTTCTGAAGGGGGCGAAGATACCGGGCAAGGAGATGGTGGCCCGCACCGCCTCGATCACCGAGCCGCTCCTCAATACCACCTCCTCTCCTGTCACCAGATCCACGGCCACCAGGGCCAGGGGGATTCTCAAGTCATCGAAGGTCATCTCCCCCAGGTGCTGAGCCAGGTAGGCCTCTATCTTCCTCCCCTCCACCAGGCCCGCCTTGGGCAGAGCCAGGTCGAAGAGGCCGACGAGCTTCCGCAGCCGTCCCATGCGCAGGGCCTCCTGTTCCATGAATTCGGGGCTGAGCCCTGCGGCGTAACCAGCGGCGACAACCCCGCCCATGCTGGTGCCGGCCAGGAAATCAATGGGGATGCCCTCTCGTTCCAGAACTTTGAGCACTCCGATGTGAGCCAGCCCCCGGGCGCCACCGCCGCTCAGGGCTAGACCCACCTTGGGGCGACGAAAAAACCGAACCATCTGCTAGTCTCCTCCACCTGAAGAGTAATCAGCGGATATCCGGCGTCGGCAGGGGCGGCTGTCGAAGGAGCACCACCCTGGCCGTGCTGGCTGCCATTCGCCCCAGGAAGTTCAGGTACCCCTCCCGGGTTCGTCGCGCAGAGGTATACACGATCAAATCTGGATCGAAGACGAGCCGCGTCACCCGGCTCAGCCGCAGGGAGAGGTAGATATCCTCTCCCGCCAGGGTCTGGCCATCAAAGTCTTCGAACCCGCGCACTTGCCAGAAGGCCTTGCCCCGCACGGCGAAGTTGCTCCCCACCCACAGGGTGCGGCCCACCCGATTGGAGAGCATCAGCGCCCAGGTGACTGGGTACTGCATGATGAGCCGCTCATGGGGCCGGCCGTCGGACCAGTACACCGGGCCGTAGACGCCACCCAGCTCCGGGTCTCGGGTGAAGTGTCCAGCGATGCGGGTCAGCCAGAAGGGCGGTACGACCGTGTCGGCGTCGGTGCTGGCGATCACCTCGCCCCTGGCGGCCTTGAAGCCCGTCTGGCGGGCCCGGGCGATGCCTTTGACGGGCTCCTCCACCACCCGGGCTCCGAAACCCCGGGCGATCCGGGCTGTGGCGTCGGTGCTACCGTTGTCCACCACGATGACCTCGAATTGAGAGCGGGGATAAGTCTGGTGGTGCAGCGCTTGCAGGCAATCATCCAAGTACTTCTCCTCGTTGTAAGCAGGGATCACCACAGAGATGAACATCGCCTCACTCTCTCCGGAGTCTCGATCTCATTCAGCGCCCCGGTTAGCTCTCCGCCAATCGAGGCCTTGTGCCTCGTCAGGTTCCACGGCACGCCTCGCGGGGCAGATGTCACACCTGCGGAAATCGGCCAGCCCGCTGTCAGGCGCCTGACATTCCATCTCCACCTGGATGGATTGTTTGCCCTTTGGGTCCACTTGCAGGAAGGTGTAGACATCCAGGTGCTCGCAGAGGAGGGCCTGGCCCCGATCGGCGATAGGGCAGGTGCGGCACAGTTCCCTCCCCCGCCCCACGGAATAGAAGTTGACACCTATGGCGCAGCGATAGGGCGAATCCCCTCGCCAGCGGAGTCCCGCCTCAAGGAACGGGCAGTATTCTTCCATTGGTCAATCCCCCCTCTTTAGCTGGGTACTGCTCCCCTTAGCCTGCTTCATCCCCTCTCGCTGTAAAAGGCCAGGCCCACCGTGCCGGGGCCGACATGAGCGCCTACCACCGGGCCGATCTCAGCGAAGAACAGCTCGGCGCAATCGAAGCGGGAGCGGACCCCCCTCTCCAACTCTTGGGCCTCGGCCAGGGCCTGGGCGTGGAGCACTCCGACGTGAACCGGAGCGCCTGGAGGGACACGCTCTGCCATCAACTCCAGAAGGCGCCTGAGAGCGGCGCGCTTGGTCCGCACCCGGTCCAGGGGCTCAATGCGGGCCTCCTTCAGGTGCAGGATGGGCTTGACCCGCAGCAGCGTACCGACCAGGGCCGCTGCCCCGCCGATGCGGCCACCCTTCTGGAGATATTCCAGGGTGTCCACCACAAAGATGATGTTCATCCTGGGGATCAGTTCCTCCACCCGGGCCAGGACCTGTTCCTGAGCCGAGCCCGCCTCTACGGCCCTGGCCGCTTCCAGAACGATCATCCCCAGGGCGGCAGAGATCCAGGGTGTATCAACGATGGTGATCTGGGCCTGGGGGAGCATCTCTTTGGCCTGCATGGCCGAGTTGACGGTGCCGCTGAGCTTGCTGGAGAGGTGGATGGAGATGATCTCGTCGTCTCCCTGGGCCAACCGGGAGTAGACCTCCAGGAATTCGCCGGCCGCAGGTTGGGTGGTGGTGGGCAACTCCTCGGCTTCCCTGAGCAGGCGATAGAACTCCTCATTGCTCAGCTCCACCCCCTCCCGGTAGCTCCTCTGGCCGAAGATGACCTTGAGGGGCACGACGTGGATGTCGTGCTCTCGAATCAGCTCCGGCAGCAGGTGGACGCTGCTGTCCGTGACGATCCTGATCATCGCTTCTCCTCCTTTTCGAAAAAAACGAAAGAATTATGGAAAACAGGAGCAGGGCAAAACCCTGCATACAATTCAGGGGAGAAAGGGGGCTATGCCTGGAGGGCGACCATCATCTCTCTCAGGAATTCCAGCAGGTCCCGGCGCATGTCGTTGTCCAGCCGCTGCAGCGATCTCTGGCACTCCTGCGAGTACTCCACGAGCTTGTCCCACTGGCGCGTGGCGTTCTCCAGAAAGGACAGGCCCAGGGCGAAGCCCGGCAGCAATCCCAGTTCCCGTTGGCCAGGGGGCCCAGGCGTCATGAGGTTCTTGATCAACCTATGCTCGCCCAGCCGGCTCCTGATCTCTCGCTTGATGTTGAGCAGCAGGGCTGTGATTACCTCAGCGCAGTAGACCAGGGGGGACTCGCTGGTGGGTATCTTGGCCAGCATCTCGTCCAGGAGTTCCTTCTCCTTGATCTCCCCTTTGCCCACCTTGGACAGAATCCGCTCCTTCACCCGTTCCCACTCTTCGGCTTTAACTGCGGCCCCAGCCAGCCGGCGAAAGGTCTTCAGCGCCTTGAAGGTGGGGTAGAAAACGACGCTGGAGCGTCCGGGGCCAGAGCCTTCTGCCAGGACGTAGTCAGAGGCGACATAACCTTTATCCTCCAGCAGCTTCATCATCTCATAGGCCGTGGTGTTGCCTACCCCCAGCTTTTCGGCCACCGTCGAATAGTGGACGGGCTGCCTGGCCTCTCGATACAGGTCGAGCAGCTTGTCCAGAAAAGCCCTTTGGCGTGAGGTTAATGACATCTTCTTCCTCCCACGTTGCCCGTAAAAAACGAAAGAATTATAATTATTGTACACCCTTTCGGTCCCGGTGTCAAATGCAGTCGCCCACCGCCAAGGGCTTTTCAGTGCTTTGACCTATAAGACCTCCGAGGTCTCGGAAGCGGCTTTCCAGGGCAGGATGGCAACCTTCTGACGCACGCAGCAGGGCAAAACGGTCTCCTGGAGACCTCGGAGGTCTGTCTTCGTTAGAGAACCGGAAAGCCCTAGCCTACCGCCTACTGGCGTGGTGACACCACGGACGGGAAGTGGAGAGAGGATGAAGTTGAAGGAAGGGATGGTGCTCTGTCTGGAGCCGAGGATATTCATCGGCTGGGGAGGCTGCAGCATCGAGGAGGAGGTCATCGTCGGGGGGGCGGCCCGGAAGGGATCACGCGCTTGGCGCGCCGTTTGTGGGCCTAGCCCTCAGGCCAGGTACCTTCTCCCGCCCTGGGCCTCCCCCTGCAGCTCATCGAGCACCTCTTGGATGAACTCGGCCAGGGCCTCGGTATCCTTGAAGTAGCGCTTCTGTTCGCCTTGGATGTGCTCAATGCTGCCCCGCCACTGGGGGATGTGGCCTGCTATCTCCCGTGGCTCCTGCCAGATGCGGACGAGGAAGGAGGCGTATTTTCTCCGCTGCCCAGTCATACTCTTCTCCTTAGCCAGAATTATAGCTGCTTTGGCGCCGGATTGCAAGTGCCTTAGGTTCCTTAACCGGGCACCTGCTGAAGCCCAGTGCCTGGGCAAAAGTATGGTCCAGGCGGCGTCTTTCAACCGCCGCTGGACGATGGCAGCGTCACCTCCTGAGGCCAGAAACCGGTTTCTCTGGTTCCATGGGGTAGGTGGCTAGCCCTGTGGTGTGGGCGTGATTTCAAGGGA
>JBHIEC010000158.1:0-5677 GCA_046760425.1 Anaerolineae bacterium | reverse complement strand
CTCCACAGATGTGGACCAGTTCTTGCCCAAGGCGCGATGAACCCAGAGGAACAAAGCAACAGTGACAAGGCCCACCACTACCCCGATCCAGCGCGACCAAGCCGGCATGGGCAACGCCGACCAGCGCATCAGTTGAGGGGCAATGAGATACGTAAGCGTAGCGATGGCCGCCAGCGAGTTGAACACCCGTAACAAGACTGCACCGAACTTATCTTCTCCATCTGCTGATTCACCCGTCTTACCTGCTTTCCGGGCGTAGTACAGCCTGATGAATGTCAGCAGAATGAACACCACAGCTAAGCCGCTCCGGAATATCACTTCGCTATTCACGTCTCTTGCCCCTAGTGATATGCTGGAAGCTCCAGCGTGGCACGAACATCGGCACGCGCGCCGCGTACGCCTGCCACTCGGCGCCGAACATGGCTTCCAACGCCTGTTCCTCACGCTGCGCGCGTCGGTAGAACGCGGGCACAAACATGGCCAAAAACAGCAGCGGCGACCACGTGCGGTAAATCAGCGCCACGCCCGCGAGTAAAAGCCAGTACCCCAGATACATGGGATGGCGGACCAACGCATACGGTCCATGCTGAATCAACCGATGCCGCTCTTTCAACTGCACTGCGCAACTCGTGCTCACTCCATACATCGCGCCGAGCG
This sequence comes from Anaerolineae bacterium, assembly GCA_046760425.1. Lineage (GTDB taxonomy): Bacteria > Chloroflexota > Anaerolineae > JBHIEC01 > JBHIEC01 > JBHIEC01. The sequence goes on along the minus strand of JBHIEC010000158.1, from coordinate 5,020 downwards.
TCCAGCGCGCCCAGAGCACCAGAAGCACTCCTACAAGAAACAGTCCGAGCCCGACAATGCGCAGAGTCTTCAGCGCAACGGCCGGCGCAGTAAGGGGGAGTCGAACTGGGCAATACGCATCACGGTTCGCTTCAACATGGCCAATCTCTCAAATCGCTCAGATCATACAGCGTCCACTGGCTCCGGCAACGATAGTTTGGCAGCATCTCCTTGCATCAGCACCACGTTCTCCCAGCCGTGGGCCTCCACCTGGGCTCGGGCCTGATCCAGCATGGCCGGGGTGTAGTCGAAGCCGATGAGACGACCACCGGGACCAACGGCTGCCTCTATAAGGGGGAAGCTGACACCGATGCCGCAGGCCAGATCGAGCACCGTCCCTTAGCTTTGAAGACCTGCTTACCTATGCTGAGCGTGTTCAATGCTCTGGTTGAAAAGGCTCTCGATATGCTCATCGTCCAAGGAGTAGTAGGCCATTCTTCCCTGCTTGCGATATTTTACTAATCTGAGATTACGTAACAAGCGCAAGTGATGAGAGACAGCAGAATCACTCATGCCCAGGAGAGCGCTTAGATCACAAACGCAGAGCTCCTCCTTAGAGAGGGCGAAGATGATCTTGACCCGGGTAGGATCGCTCAGGACCTTGAAAGTCTCGGCCAGGTTCAGCGCGACCTCATCGCTGATCATCTGATCCGAAACGGATTTGACCCTTTGGGCATCCACATAGGTGATCTCACAAACGTCGGTTTCGCTAGCAGCCTGATTCATTTCTCAGCTCCTAAAGTTCAATAGTTAAATAAATGTCGAATCATTGATTGATTATACACGAAAAGAAGATTTTGTCAAGGTAAACTGCTCACCTCGCTCGGCCTGGAGGCGCTACTTGACGGATGGGGCCGGGCGTTGTATACTCTCAGCAGAGATCAGGCCAGGAGGGAACAGGTGAACAAGGAACACGATTTGGACCAAGGCCCGTTAGAACGGTTGTGGTTCGAGAGCGAGGTGCGGCGCAAGCTTCAGATCGCCAAGGATGTGGGCCGCGCCATCGCCAGGCAGTCACCCGAGGTGGCCGCCCACGAGGTGGAGGCCTACTATCGCGGTTACAACAAAGCCATTGACGTGGTGTGGCGGATGTTCCTGGAGGGCTGAGGGATGAGGGTGCAGCCCAGGCTGTTGCGCCCCGCATTGCTGCTCACCGCTCTCGGGGGGCTGGCCGTGACGGGGTGCGCTACCTACTGCCTGATCTGGTACCAGCCGGCCGAGCTCTCCTTCCGCATCCTGGATGTGGCTCTGACCTGCTGGCTGTACTGCGCCACAAAGCTCTTTCCCCTGGGCCTCCTGGCCGTGACCTCGGGCCTGTTCCTGATCCTCGCCGCACTGTTAATTTATAGGGGTTCCTACAAGCTGGGAGGTGCCCTGGCCCTGGGCTGGGGCCTTCTTACTTTCCCCGCTGGCTTGCCGGGGCTCTACGCCAGCTACCTGGCCTGGCAACTGGAGCGGCAGAAATGGCGGTCTACGACGGCTTCCTGAAGCGGCTGGACGACAGGGCTTTCCTGGGCTTCAGGGTCTGGGAATTCTCCTTCAAGAGCCTCTCCAGGGAGTACGGCCACACCTTTCTCAAAGAGGTCATGCTCAAGCACCCCCATCGGACCATCCAGGGGTGTTTGGCTCATCGGCAGTTCCTGCAGCGTGGACAGATAGAAGGCGGCGTAACATATCTGCTCCGAGGGGATGAGGAGGCTTTCCTGCAAGAGGTGGTTGAGGGGCAGGAGGACCTGATCGTGGGCCTGGGGTTCTGTCTGAAGCCCATGGGGGCGCCCCCCAGCGGGCTGGAGTGCCCGGCGGGGCGACCTAACCACGACTGCCTCTATCTGGCCCGTCTGGATCTGCGGCGTCAGGAGCGGGTCGAGCCCGCCTGTCAGGGATGCGCCATTCGAGTCCTCGGCACCCAAGCCCTGCGGGCGGGGGGCCATGTGAACATCATGACCTCGGCTCTGGACATCGCCCACGACATCATGATCCCGGCTGTGGAGCGGAGGAGGTTTCGCAGGGCTATCCTCTTCCTGTGCCCTTTCTCCGTCCAGGCCATCCTCCTGCCCCTGCTCATCTGCGGCATCCAGGGGCTCCTGGTAACCTACAGCTCCGGCAACTGCCTGGACTACAATCAGTGGCTCCTGGCCGACAGGGGGATCAAGGGGGAGAGGACGAAGGTGGAGCCAGGGGCTCTTAACAAGATTCTGAGCCTCTTGAAGGAGATCGAGGCCCGGAGGGGGGATATGTACGTCCGCTTCGAGCGGCGGGGGAACATCTATGCACCCATATCAGCCCAGCAGGCTCCGCCTCATCAGGTCCAGGGTCGTGTTGGCCACCCAGGTGCGAACCAGCGAAGCATAGCTCACCCTCGCCTCAGTGCCTGAAATGGCGCATCTCTGTGAACACCATGGCCACGTTGTGTTCATCGGCCACGGCAATGGCCTGCTCATCGCGGATGGAGCCGCCGGGCTGGACGATGGCCGTGACCCCGGCCCGCGCGGCCTCCTCCACACCGTCGGGGAAGGGGAAGAAGGCATCGGAGGCCAGGACAGCGCCCTGGGCCCGCTCCCCCGCCTTGGCCACGGCCAACCGCACGGCGTCCACGCGGCTCATCTGCCCCGCCCCCACCCCCACGGTCCTGGTGCCCCGGGCCAGGACGATGGCGTTAGACTTGACGTGCTTGACGGCCCGCCAGGCAAAGCGCAGGGCCTCATCTTCTGCCTCCGTCGGCCCGCGCTGGGTCACCACTCGCCATAGGGCGAAGTCGGCCTCGTCCCGTTCCTGGATGAGCAGGCCACCGCTCAGGCCCCGCATCTCCAGGGCAGGGAAGGCGGCAGAGAGCTCCAGCAGGCGCCGATCCCGCCTGCCCTTGAGCAGTTCCAGCGCCTGTGGCTCGAAGCCCGGGGCGATGACCGCTTCGGTGAAGACCTCGTTGATGGCCTGGGCCGTCTCCAGATCCAGGCGACGGTTGAGGCCCACCACGCTGCCGAAGGCGGACGCGGGGTCCGAGGCCAGGGCGTCGTGGTAGGCCTGGACCAGGGTGGGCGCGCTGGCCAGGCCGCAGGGGTTGGTATGCTTGATGATAGCCGCCGTGGGGGCAGCAAAATCGTTGGCCGCCGTCCAGGCCGCGTCCAGGTCCAGGAGGTTGGTCAGGGACAGATCCTTGCCGTGGAGCTGGATGGCGTCGGCCACGCCGACCTGGCCCGGCAGCCGATAGAGGGCCGCCCGCTGGTGGGGGTTCTCGCCGTAGCGCAGGTCCAGGGCCTTCTCCAGAACCAGCGGCAGGGCGGTGGGGAACCCCTCCTCCCACTGCTGGCTCAGGTAGCGGCTGATGGCGGCATCGTAGGCGGCGGTGTGGGCGAAGGCCTTGAGGGCCAGCCGCTGCCGGGTCTCCAGGCTCGTATCACCCTTCTGACGCAACTCGGCCAGCAGGCCTGCGTAGTCCGCAGGGTCAACCACCACGGTGACGTGGGCGAAGTTCTTGGCCGCCGCCCGCAGCAGGGCCACACCCCCGATGTCTATCTGCTCCACGGCCTGGGCCAGGGTCGTCTCGGGCTGAGCGACGGTGGCCGCGAAGGGGTAGAGGTTGACCACCACCAGGTCAATGGGGGTGATGCCCTGGGCGGCCAGTTGGGCCAGATGCTGGGGCTGGCGCCTGGCCAGGATGGCGGCGTGGATGGCCGGATGCAGGGTCTTGACCCGCCCGTCGAGGATCTCGGGGAAGGCGGTGACATCCTCCACTGTGCAGACGTCCAAACCTGCCTCCCGTAGGACCCGCGCCGTGCCACCTGTGGAGATCAGCTCGACCCCCAGCTCCCGCAACCCTTGGGCCAGCTCCACGATCCCCCTCTTATCCGACACGCTGAGGAGCGCCCGCTCGATCATGGCTTCCGCCTCCTCTTCAGTTCAGCGTAGACCTCCTTGGGGCTCACGTCGTGATAGGCCAGCAGCACCAGGAGGTGGTAGATCAGATCGCTGGCCTCGTAGACCAGTTGATCGTGATCGCCCCCCTTGGCAGCGAGGATCGTCTCCATGGCCTCCTCGCCCAGCTTCTTCAGGATCTCATCCTGTCCCTGGGCGAAGAGGTGGGCCGTATAGGAGCCCTCTCTAGGATGGGCCTTGCGATCCTGGATGACGGCGAAGAGCTCGGTGAGGATGGATGGGTCAACGGATGGCCTGCGGCGTATGGGACGCTGAGCCTGGGCAGCAGGGAACGGGCCAGCCCTGTAGAAGCAACTCTGCTCCCCCGTGTGGCAGGCCGGCCCTTGCGGTTCGACGAGGATCAGCAGGGCATCGCCATCACAGTCGTAGCGCATCTCCCGCACCCGCTGGGTGTTCCCTGAGGTGGCGCCCTTGTGCCACAGCTCCCCCCGGCTGCGGCTCCAGAACCAGGTCTCGCCCGTCTCCAACGTACGCCGCAACGACTCGGCATTCATATAGGCCAGCATCAGCACCTGGCCGGTATCGGCGTCCTGGACGATGGCTGGGATAAGGCCCCCCTCATCCCACTTGAGTTGATCCACCACGCTCATCGCCTTACCAGCACCCCCTTCTCCCTCAAATAGGCCTTCACCTGGCCGATGCTCAGCTTTCGATAGTGGAACAGGGAAGCGGCCAGGGCGGCGTCAGCCTGCCCCTTCGTCAGGACCTCGTGGAAGTGCTCCAGCCGCCCCGCCCCGCCCGAGGCGATGACCGGGATGGACACCGCCTCAGCCACGGCGCGGGTCAGGGCGATGTCATAGCCGTCCTGGGTGCCGTCGGCATCCATGCTGGTCAGCAGGATCTCCCCCGCCCCCCGCGCCTCGACCTCCCTGGCCCACTCCACGGCGTCCAACCCACGTGGCTTCCGCCCCCCGTGGGTGTACACTTCCCAATGCAGAGGAGGGAGTGGAGAGGGGAGAGGAGAGAGGTTGCTGGACGGGTCCCTCCTCTCTCCTCTCTCCTCTCTCCTCTGTTGTGTACGCTTGGCATCAATGGCCACCACGATGCA
>JBHIEC010000157.1:0-5754 GCA_046760425.1 Anaerolineae bacterium | reverse complement strand
CGAGTTCTGGTCGCCGTAGGGGTTGGGGACGTAGTTGTCCGCCTGGGGGTCGTTGAGCCACCTCTGGCCGTCAACCAGGTAGCGGAACTGGTATTCCCGACCCGGTTCCAGGTCCACGGTGATCCGCCAACTGCCGTCCTTCTGTCGCCGCATGGCGCGCGAGGTCTGCCAGTCGTTGAACTCGCCCACCAGGTGGACGGTGTCGGCCTCTACCTCGGATGGCAGCACGAAGGTCACCTTGACCACATTTTCCTTCTTGAATCGGCGTTTCTTAAGCATGTCGCACCTCCTGATAACTTAGATTGTGTTAGTAGCTGGCGTGCCACCCTTCTTGGACATCCGCCAGCTCTGCCGGCGATGCAGCCCACTTCTCCCACCACGGCCGGCCGTGCTCACCGGCGATGTCAGCCAGGCGGCGCATGCGCTCCGCCGCCACCGTCCCCAGCCAGCGCCGTCGCTCGGCCCCGTCGGTGATCTCCATGGCCTCCCGCCACACCGCCCGTCCAGCCAGGAAGCCCGAGGCACCGGCCTTGCAGACAATCTCCACCTGGTGGGCGAACTCGTCGAAGGTGACGCCGGCACTCAGCAGCACCCAGGGCGCTAGCGAGGCTTCGTCCGGTCGCTGGCAGTAGATCAGCAGACAGCTCTCATCCTGCTCGTAGCGCAGGCTTGTACTGAGCGTAGCCGAAGTATCGGCGGGGAACTCGGCCTTGAGCACGTCCACGCCCAGGGCGGTGATCTGTCGGGCGGTCCCCACGACCACACCAGGCTTGCGTCGCGCAGACTCGCCCGCATCCTCGCCGTCGCCGATGGGGTAAGCGACCGGCTCGACCAGGCAGGGCAGATTGGCCCGGGCGCAGTCCTCGACGACACGACGCACCACGCCGCGCTGCCGGGCCGCCACCTCCGGCAGGCCGGGATGGTAGTAGACCAGCAGCTTGGCCGCCGATGCGCCCATGCGCTTAGCCTTCCGTGCTCCCCAACCGGACAGGAGTTCGGTAAAGCGGGCTCCTTTATCTCCGGTGTAGCCAGTGGCTTCGAGGCTGACCAGGAGCCCCACATCGCGGGGCAACACGCCGCTGGCGATAACCTGGGCCGCACCGTAGAGCGGGTCCAGCAGCACAGCGGTGGATGTTAGGGCCAGGGCCGCGCATAGCTCTCGCTTGTAGGCCACCAGGGTCTCGTAGTTGATGGCTCCCGGGTTCCGGGGGCTAATCATGCGCTGCATGGAGCCACGATGGTCCATGGCGCACATAGCGAAGATCCCGGTGTGGTTAGCAATCTGCTGCAAGCCTCGCAGCTTGCCGATGGTGAGTGTTGTTCGCATATTCCACCTTACCGCCCATTGCTCATCAGATGCACCAAAGCTGTGGTGCGCAGGATTTGATCATCCAGGTCTGGCGGCGTACTGCTATCGTATGTCCCGATCAACCGAATTGGCACGGATCCAACGCTGTCCCGCGCGCTCCCGAGCAACCACTGTGAGACCACCCCGAAGTAGAACTCAACCTCGGCTGGGCTCATCCGCGTCACGCAGGCTACGTAGTCATCGGTATCGCCTTCGGTCTGAGCTCGGGCCGAAGGCCGCTGGCCATGCAGGGCAGACTCCATAAAGTAAGCCAGTCGCCACACGCTGAACTCCGTCTGCAATTCGACAAAGTGGCCGATGTTACCGGTCCTGGCCGCCCACCAGGGATGGCCCTGAAGCAAACATACACGGCTTTGTCGTCCTTGGGCGATAGATAACGCCAGCGCGTAGGCCAACTGGCACTTGCCGATGCCGGCCGGACCGCTGAGGATCAAGTGCCGGTGCGAGAGCAACGCCGCAATCAGCCGCCGCCGTTCCAGGTCGGTCAGCCTGATACCAGTCATGGCACATGCGCGATCAACCCATGTGGTGATATAAGATAGACAGCGATACATTGCGGATCCTTACCTTCCATAGTATACCACGCCTGAAGGCGGCGCGTTAGCGCCGTCCTGCCCGTCTTGCCGTACGTAAATCGGCCTACCAAGTCCATGCTCCCGAGTGGGTAGAATGGCCTATGGCAGGCCGGAGCAAGTAGCTGTCAGGCCAGTGATCTGTATGATCTCTACCACTATCAGTCGAAAAACGGTGCCGGTGAGTTCACCGGCCGCGAGAAGCGATGGTGAGACCTCCTCTGCTTGCCGGAACTCTCCAGCCCTCGGGACGATGACAAGTGGTACACCCTGGGCCGAAATCCCTGTGAGGCGGCTCATGACAATCCCGGCAGGCCGTCGTCAGGTTTTCTGCCTGATGGCGGAAGGAGCAATCCAGAGGGCCGTGCCCCGCGCCCAGCGGGGTGGGATGCTCGAACCCTCTAGCGCCGGGGAGCCAACGCCAGGTGCGCCCGTGGCAGCTACTGTTAGCGCAAAAGCGGGCCATCTCGTGGCACTCCCCACAGGTCCGTTGGTCCAGATTGCGGTGGGTCAAGGGGAAATCGCCGGCCTGGTGTGATGGCGGCTCGTCCCGTCGGGGCATGTGCAGGCTGACCAAGAGCCGGTCGGCGGCCACGGTGGTCGGGATGGAGTGGCAGAGGTTACACTTTTCCCCCTTGTCGTCTAAGAAGCCTGGCTATGGACGGTGTACGTCCTGGCTTCACAGCAGACGTCGCGACAATCGCAGCCCGGGTGAGTGCAACGGAAGGTGAAGCGCACTTCCCGCGCCTCCGGCGGAAAGGGCCCCAGGGTCAGATGGTAGCGCTGCACCCCGGCCATGACGCCACCGGTCGGCACCATCTCGGCCGTCTGGGGCTCCCCACCATCAAGCTGCCAGGTGAGGACCCCAGGACAGTTGGTGCGCACCGTCAACCGGTCGCCCGCCTGGATGCGGGCTACTTGCTGCGTGAAGGTCCACACCACCGCGTGGGGCACGATGTGGCGGTCCAACGCCGCCGGTGACTCGACCCCCAGGCCCCGGTAGACGTTCTTGAGGTGAGTGCGGAACAGATCGTCGAACTCGTCGTCGTTGCCCGAGTCCTGATCCTCGCCGAACCACCAGAACCAGTCGCTCCCTTCGGCCATGTACAGGGCCTGGAAGGCGGCCGGCGCCGTCTCCGGCGTGGCGCCGGTCTGGCCCAGAAAGTCTCGCGCCTGGCCCAGCAGCTCCCAGCCCCGGTTCTCCTCTTCCTCGCCGATCCAGGTGCCCAGGTCCACCCCCGGTGCCGAAGCGTTCTCGTCAATCCATGAGCCGGTGAACAGGTCGTAGACCTTCGTCTGCTCCTCAAGGGGATGGGGGGCGATGCCCCGGGCCGGGTTCCCCTCCAGGTACTCGCTGAAGGTGACGGTCCGAACTTCATCGTCGCGCTCCAGCAGCCCGTACAGCGCGTGCAGGAAGGGCCGGGCGTCCTCGCGATAGGCACCCCAGGCGTTCTCGCCGTCCAGAATCACCGTCAACACCCGGTCCTCATCGCCTGTCACCTGCCGGGCGAAGCGCTCTTTGACCTCTCGCAGGAAGTCGCGTGCCGCCTGCCCGTAGTCGGCGTAACCGTGGTAGCGGAAGCCGATGGCGTCGGAGAGTTGCGTGTCCCGGAAGAAGACGGACACAGAGGGGAGAGGGGAGAAAGGAGAGGAGAGAGCACCACCAATTTCTCCTCTCACCTCTCCATTCTCCGCTCTGTAGGGTTGGCAGAGGACGTCGGGGTTATCTACGTCGTAGCCCCAGCGCCCCGAACGGGCCAACACTCCCCGGTCGGTGGCGATCCAGCGCACGCCATGCCGGGTGAAGAAGGGGATGACGAACTGGCTCACGGCCCCCTCGGCCGGCCACATACCGCATGGGGCCCGGCCAAAGCACCGCTCGTAGCACTCGATGGCCAGCCGCACCTGGGCCTCGGCGTCCTCGGGGTGGGCGAAGCGGCGGGGGTGGGTCGTCCTCGGCCGATCAATGGTGGCCCGGTCGGTGTCCACCAGCAAGGGCAGGATGGGGTGATAGAAAGGGGTGGTCGAGACCTCGATCTGCCCCCGCTCCTGGAGCTGGCGATGGATGGGGATCACCGCCCGCATGATTTTGTACTGCTCGGCGACCATGGCCTGGATGTCGGCCAAGCTGAAGCAGTGCCCTGAGGCCTGTCCTGAGCCCCGTCGAAGGGCTGCCGAAGGGTCGCGCCCCTGCTCCACGAAGCGGCGCACCGAGGCAATCTCACCTGTTGCCAGCTGCACTTCCCCCTCGCGGAACTCTTTGCCGAACCAGGCCAGGTTGAACCACATCTGCAGGTCGCGCAGGTCCTGATCCGTGAAGAGCCTGCCCTGAGCCTGGCGAAGGGGCAGGCCCTCCCGTCGTTGGACGAACAGCTCCTTGTAGCGGGGGTAGGGGAAGATCTGGTTGTGCCAGTGGGCGTCGAAGAAGGTGCCGAGCACCTGCTCTCGCTCTTCGTTGGTCAACGCCTCGGCCGGCTTCAGGGTCAGCTCCAGGGCCCGGTCGGTGGCGCCGTGCTCCACGTAGTCCTCGATCTGCCACAAAAGTGCGGGCGTCAGGTTGATGGTCAGGTGGACGCCGGGATGTTCGGCCACCAGAGCGGCCATAGAATAGTAATCGCGGATAGCGTGAAGCCGCACCCAGGGGTGAATGTAGCTGCCCTTCTGGGCAGGATGCGAGATGTCCTTGTAGACCGGCTGGTGCTGATGCCACAGGATGGCCAGGTAGAGTTTGGGGCCCACCCGGAAGGAGGCCGTCGGGCCGGTCACCTCGCTTCGGGGCGAGCGACCGTGCACCGTGTAGGTCACCCGGTCCCCCTCGACGAAGGGGCCGACCTCGGCGCGCCAGTAACTATTGACGCCCTCGTTGCGCTGCCAGACGGCGTCAACCCGCCCCTCGTCGGCCGTCCCGTCAGGGTGCTCGACCCGGTACGTCACCCAGGCAGACTGCCCCGGCTCAATTGGCCAGGTACCGATGTGCAGCGCGACCCGCTGGCCTGGGCTCACCCGGTGGGGAGAACGCGGCGCGTCAGGTGTCAGATGCCAGACGTGCATCATGTCTCCATCAATCCAAGCTCTTCAAGAACTCCAGCAGGTTGTCCAGGTCCTCCTCGGTCATGGTCCAGCGGGGCATGGGCCACTCCAACGGCTCCCCGGCCGGGTCCACCCCCTGGGTGATGGCCCGCTTGATGGTCTCGTCGGTGTAGGGCGGATGGGCCTCCTCCCCTTCATGTTCCATCTCCTCGGCGGTCAACGTCCCGTAGCGGATGTCGGGGGCCACGAAGGTGCCCATCATCATCCGCACCCGGCCGCCGCGGCCGTCGGGACCGTGGCAACTGGCACAGGCCGCCCCGCCGCCCATCATGCCCATGCCCATGTCCGAAGTGATAGGCGTACCTCGCTGGCTGGTGGCCGTAAAGTAGATTTGCTCACCGTTGGAGCGATATTGACCGGGAAAGCCACGGCCCGGAATCGCCAGGCCTGCCAACCCGAAGACCAGGGCCAGGCAAGTCACCAGAACCAGGCCCACCAGGACGCCAGCACCGATGATCAGGCCCCATCTCGTCTGAGATCGCATGCTCCACCTCCCTGGGGCGAGCGACACCTGAAAGACAGGGGGGATGCAATCTGTCCCATTGTCATCTCTCTGACCGACCGGCTGTCAGATTCTCCCCACAGTAGGGGCAAACCTGCCAGTTGGCCTGCACACCCTGGCCGCAGTTGGGGCAGGTCTCCGTAGGGGGAGGGGCAGGCCGGGGCGCCGCCCCCGGCCCAGTCACCCCCCGGGCCAGCCAGACGACACCCAGGATAAGCAGA
>JBHIEC010000156.1:0-5757 GCA_046760425.1 Anaerolineae bacterium | reverse complement strand
CCTTCCCTGGGGTATCTCTAGTATACCACAGTTGGAGGACATTTGCCCTAATTGCCAGATCCGACGGGAGCAGGTGAATAGGTGCCTTTCTTCTATCCTCACCCTTCTATTGATTCTATGTTTTAGCCGTTGTAGTAGGCTTGTGGAAATGTGGACGGGGAGTGGAGAGCCTCAGATTCTCCCCAGGACTCGTGGTGAGGGCTTCGCAAGAGCCCTGGCTGTGGGCATCATGCCAAGGTGAGGCGAAGGGGGATCTGGGGATAGGATGTGGATAAGGGCTGGAGGCCAGGAGCGTGGAGGGGAAGGGTTTCAGAGGGGTGCGCCATTGAGCCAGACTACATCTTGTGGTCTTAGGGCCGAGGTATCCTTCATATAGGGATCACTTGTTCTTTCACGGGACATAGGAAAAGATTGAGTGTCCCCACTCTATCAACGGCCCGGCCTGTAAAAAGGGGCCGCTTATCCCCAATTTTATGGACTTATCCACAGTTTCGGCGGACTTATCCACAGTCAGTGAGGAACGTAGTTAACGTGGTTGTAGAGGCTCTCTTTGATAGCCAGCATCTCCCGGTGTAACCTCTCATCCTCCTCCAACTGGGCAGCGATCTTCTCAACACCGTAGAGCACTGTGGAGTGATCGCGCCCTCCCAGCACCTGGCCGATGTGGGTCAGGGAGACGTGGGCCTCCTTGCGCATCAGGTACATGACCACCTGGCGGGGCAGCACGATCCCCTTGCCACGGCTGGGCCCTTTGAGGTCATCAATCTCCACTTTGTAGAAGCCCGCCACGACAGCCAGGATCTCCTCCGGGGTGGGGGGCTCGCGTTGGACGACGAAGCTGCGGAGGGCAGCAGTGGCTGTGTCCACCGTTACGGGGCAGCCCCTCACCTGGGCATAAGTGACCACCACGTTCAGGGCGCCTTCCAACTCGCGGATGTTGCGCTGGATCCTGTGGGCGATCAGCTCAATCACCCCGTCTGGAACGGGGAGGGGCTGACTTTCGCTCTTAAAGCGCAGGATGGCGATGCGGGTCTCCAGGTCGGGGGGCTGGATGTCCACGATGAGCCCCCATTGAAAGCGGGAGCACAGCCGTTCTTCCAAGGTGGAGATAGCCCTGGGATGGCGGTCGCTGGTGATGACGATCTGCTTGTCGGCCTCGTGCAGGGTGTTGAAAGTGTGGAAGAACTCTTCCTGAGTGCTCTCCTTGCCGGCGATGAAGTGGATGTCGTCAACCAGCAGGATGTCAACCAGGCGATACCTGTGGCGGAACTCCTCAGTGGTCTGGTTGCGAATGGCGTTGATCAGTTCATTGGTGAACCGCTCCGAGGTCACGTACAGTACCCGCAGGTTCCGCCGCAGAGGGATATGGCCCACAGCGTGCAGCAGGTGGGTCTTGCCCAGGCCGACCCCGCCGTAGATAAAGAGGGGGTTGTACCGCTGAGCAGGGTTCTCGGCCACGGCCAGGGCTGCGGCGTGGGCCATACGGTTGCCGCTGCCCACGATGAAGGTCTCGAAGGTGTACTTGGGGTTGAGCATTGACAAGCGGTCACGCTCACCTCGGCTCACGTCAGCTCTTAGCTGAGAGCCGCGTGACCGCTTGTCACTTGGCCACGGGTCTGGCGTGAGGGGGGATGCCCCGACCTGGCGCGCATCGCTGACCCGATTGGCAAGGCTTCGGCGTGAGCTCAGCGGAACGGTTGCGTCGGGAACCTCTGGGCCCGGGAACAGGGGGGTGGGCTCTGGCTCCGGAGCGGTTTTGGCGCGGACGACGAACTTCATTTCGACGGCGCGCCCTACGATGCCGGTGAGGGTCCTCTTGATGGGAGAGTACAGACGATTCTCCAGCCACTCCTTGGCATAGGTGTTGTGGACTGCGATGACAAAGGAGCCATCCTCGTAGGCGAGGGCGTAAGTGCCTTTAAGCCAGGTGTCAAAAGTGGCTTTTGTCATCTGGAGCTGGAGTTCGCCCAGAGCCGCTTGCCAGATCTGTCTGGCGTCCATTCCTTTCCCCTAACCCTTTCGCCTTGCTCAACAGTCGCCCTGATATTATACCACAACACAAACCTTTTCCCCAGGTGTTAATCTTAAAATCGCCAAATCTTTAAGCTATTTTATGCCAAGCCTCTTAGCGCCTGCTTCTTGACGGTGGTCACCCCCGGGAGTTGGCGATGGAACGGCAAGGTTCCAGGCCCTTAAGCGCTGTATAAATGACGGCGCTTGGCTCAGTCTGGGGGGCCAGGCGGCGTGCTTTTAGCCGCCGCTTTGCTGAAGAAGGATTTATACCTCCTTGACAGGATAGGCTATTTCGTGTATGCTTGGAAACATGAGTCAGGAGCAACCCTTCTTCGACGAGGCCAGGATTTACGTCAAGGCCGGCGACGGGGGCGACGGCTGCGTTAGCTTCCGCCGCGAAAAATACGTGCCCCTGGGCGGCCCCAACGGCGGCAACGGCGGCAAAGGGGGCGATGTGTACCTAGTGGCCGACCCCCACGTGAACACCCTGATCAAGTTCAAGTACCGCCAGCACTTCAAGGCCCAGCGAGGGGCCCACGGCCGGGGCAAGGGCAGGCACGGTAAGGCTGGACGGGACCTCCACATTGAGGTGCCGGTGGGCACCACGGTGCGGGAGGCCGAGTCAGGGGACTTGCTGGCCGACCTCACCCAGGCCGGACAGCAGGTTCTGGTCGCCCGGGGTGGACGGGGCGGGCGGGGGAACGCCGCCTTCGCCACGTCCACCAACCAGGCCCCCCGCTTCGCCGAGAAAGGTGAGCCGGGCGAGGAGCGCTGGCTGTACCTGGAACTGCGGCTCATCGCCGACGTGGGGATCGTGGGCCTGCCCAATGCCGGCAAGTCCACCTTGCTGGCTGCCGTCAGCGCTGCGCGGCCCAAGATCGCCGCCTACCCCTTCACCACCCTGGTGCCCAACCTGGGTGTGGTGGCCGTGGACGACCGCAGCTTCGTCATGGCCGACATCCCGGGTCTGATCGAGGGGGCCCACCTGGGCGCGGGGCTGGGTCATAAGTTCCTGCGCCACATCGAACGCACGCGGCTGCTCATCCTTCTCTTAGACGGCGCTTCCCCCGATCCACTCCACGATCTCGAGGACATCAACCAGGAGATGGCCCTCTTCAGTTCCCATCTGGCGGAGAAGCCCCAAATCGTGGTCCTCAACAAGATGGACTTGCCCCAGGCCCGGAGCATCTGGCCTCAGGTGGAGAAGGAGATAAGGCGACGGGATACCCCTGTGGCCAGCATCTCCGCCCTCACGGGCGAGGGCGTGCGGTCTCTGCTCCACCGGGTGGCCGATCTGTTGGAGAGCCTGCCTGAGGAGGAACCAGCGCTGGAGGAGGTTCCCGTCCTCCGCCCCCTGGAGGGAGAGGAGGGCTTCCGCGTCGTCAGGGAGGGGGAGGGCCTATTTCGCGTGGAGGGCAGGCGGGTGGAGCGTGCTGCGGCCATGACCGATTGGGACAACGAGGAAGCGGTGGCCCGCTTTCAGCGGGTGGTGGCCGCCATGGGGGTCACAGCCGCTCTAGAAGAGGCCGGGGTGCAGAAGGGGGACACGGTGTGCATCGGGCAGGTGGAGCTGGAGTGGTGGTAGGGGCTGGCACGGGGGATAAAGAACTGAGGGCCAGAGACCGGGGACCAAGGACTAAGGTCGGCGTCATGGGTGGCACTTTCGACCCCATTCACTACGGGCACCTGGTGGCTGCAGAGGAGGTGTGCCATCAGTTGGGCCTGGCCCGCGTGGTCTTCGTCCCTGCTGGCCAGCCGCCCCACAAGCAGGGTCAAGAGATCACGCCGGCGCTTCATCGCCTGGCTATGGTCGAGCTGGCCATCGCCTCTAACCCCCGCTTCACCGTCTCCCGGGTGGACATTGACCGCCCGGGGCCCTCGTACACTGTGGACACCCTGAGACTCCTCCACGAGGAATGGGGGTCGCAGGTGGACATCCACTTCATCATGGGGTTGGACTCTCTGGCCGACCTGTTGAGCTGGCACCAGCCGGAGCGGTTAATCCAGCTCTGTCGCCTGACGGTGGTGGATCGTCCCCGCTACGAGGTGGACATGGAGGCCTTGGAGGCCGCTCTGCCAGGTATCAAAGATCGCGTGGAGTTCCTCCACATCCCGGGCATGAACATCTCGTCCACGGACTTACAGCGCCGGGTGAGGGAGGGGTGGCCCATCAAGTATCAGGTGCCGCCGGCGGTGGAGGCGTACATTTACGAGCACGGCCTCTATCGTTCTTGACTTTTGTCCCCTCCTATGGTAGTATCTGAAGCTGATTGAAGGACCAGAAACAAGCGCGGGCAAACGCTTTAGAAAGGTCAGGCCACGGCCGAGATGGGTTGTGGAGGCGGGGAGAGACCGCCGAATTCATCTGACGAGGAGGTGAGGGATCGGAGAGGAGACTCAGTAGACCGCAAGATCAAGCTAGTGGGCGGCGTCCTCGCCGCCCAAACGGGGCGTGGACGCCCCGTTAGAGCATGCTTGCGGAGTACTGAGAGTGAAACCTTCGTCTATCGGCGTCCGTTACTTCAGATCGTTTCACAGGAGGAGAAAAGATGAATGGCAAACGTTTTGCGGTGATCCTGGGCCTGGTGATCCTGGCCGTCCTGCTAGCCGCCGCCTGCAGGGCGCCGGAAGTCAAAGAGGTCGAGGTCACTCGCATCGTGGAAAAGGAGGTCCCGGTGGAGGTGACCCGGGTTGTCGAGGTCCCGGCCCCGCCCGCCGCAGCAACGTTAGACACCGTCAAGGAACGCGGTTATCTCATCTGCGGCTGTAACAACGCGCTGCCTGGGTTTGGCTTCCTCGAACCCGATGGTTCGTTCTCTGGGTTCGATGTGGATTTCTGCCGTGCCATTGCTGCCGCCATCTTCAATGACCCTACCAAGGTGGAATTCCGTCCATTGACCGCCAAGGAGCGATTCACGGCCCTGCAGACGGGCGAGGTTGACGTGCTGATCCGCAACACGACGTGGACCACCAGCCGTGACACCTCTGTAGGCCTGGACTTTGGGCCAACGACGTTCTACGACGGTCAGGGGATAATGGTCAGAATCGCGGACAACATTACTTCGCTCGAAGACCTGAGGGGCGGTAGCATCTGCGTGACTGCGGGCACCACGACGGAATTGAACCTGGCCGATCAAATGCGCAAGCGGGGCATCGAATATACCCCCGTCACCTTCGAAACGTACGATGAGGTGACCAGCGCCTATGAGGAGGGTCGTTGTGATGCCATGACCATGGACAGGTCCGGTCTGGTTTCCCGTAAAACCACCCTCTCCGATCCAGCCGCCCACGTCATCCTCCCAGAGGTGCTGTCGAAGGAGCCTCTCGGACCGGCGACCATGCATGGTGATAACCAATGGAACGACGTCGTCTCCTGGGTCGTCTACGGGATGATCACCGCTGAGGAGTTGGGGATCACCTCGGCCAACGTTGACGAGTTCCTGGGGAGCGAGGACCCGGTCATCGCCCGCCTGTTGGGTGACGAGGGCGACCTGGGTGTGGGGTTGGGCCTCGACAACAGGTTCGTCTACAACGTGATCAAGCACGTCGGCAATTACGGCGAGGTCTACGACCGGAACCTGGGGCCGGGCACGGTGTTCGGGCTCGAACGGGGTCTCAACGCTCTCTGGACGGAGGGTGGGCTGCTCTACGCCCCTCCTTTCCGCTAGGCATTCAGGCACAATGTGAGTTGGTGCAGGCCCGCCCCCCCCCGGCGGCCCCCACCCGCACATGATTAGGGTTTTG
>JBHIEC010000155.1:0-5795 GCA_046760425.1 Anaerolineae bacterium | reverse complement strand
CGGAGCTTGCATTTTCAGAAGTTGCGTGGTATAATTACAACCAGCGTGGGCGAGTAGCTCAGTTGGTTAGAGCGCACGGTTCACATCCGTGAGGTCAGGGGTTCGAGTCCCTTCTCGCCCACCTTTTTGTTTTTGCCCCTGGCGGAGGATCCCCATGGATCACCAACTGGAACCCGTCCTGTGGCTGGCTCTGTCCTTCGTCCTCTACGCCTTGGCCACCAACGTGACCTGGTACTACCGTCAGCCACGGCCGGGACGGGTGGGACGGCTGGTGGAAGCCATCAGAAACTGGCCCTACCGGGACGGGCCCCTCCAGGCTCTACGCCTCCTGTACTACCTGGGCCTGCCTTACCTGGCCCTGCTGAAGGGCGTGATCAACCCCCGCTCCATGGGCCTGTCGGACCTTGACTGGTTGCGGGGGGCAGGGCTGGGGGTGGCCCTGGGCGGAGGGGCTTTCCTCTTGCTGGCCCTGACCTGGTGGTACTACGCCCATTCCACCCACCTCCTCTACCCCCAGGCGGACCCCCTTTCCTCCCACCTGACCACCCTGAACCGCCCCTGGGGCTGGGCCCTTCTCCTCCTGGACGTGATCTACCTAGAGGTCCATTGGGCCTTCTATCGCAGCGGCCCCATCCAGGTCCTGGCTGACCTTTACAGCGGCGTCTTCCTGGGGCTGGCCCTGGCCTTCCTGGAGGCATACAGCAGCCCCCACCTGCGCCGTGGCCTGAGGCAACCCGAACAGGCCGGAGGCATCCTGCTGACGGGCAGCCTGGCTTTGGTTGTCGCCCTCATCTATCTTTTTACCCACAATCTATGGCTCTGCGTGCTGAGCCATCTGGGAATAGAGGTGGGCTTACTGCGCCTGTGGGGGGTGCTGTACGGAAGCCGCGAGGGGAACAACGGGAATATCCGAAGCCCAAAATCTGGCCTCCAGAGCTCGTGAACGGCCACCAGACTTTGGACCCAGGACGTCCTCATCGGAGCACGAAGGACAGGATGATGAGCACGGCGAACATCGTGCCGGCCAGGAGGGCGATGCGCTTCAGATCCTGGTACACATAGTAATACTCCTCCCGGAAGTCGACTGCGGTGCGCTGACTGGGCAGAGCCATCTCCTGAGGCACCCTTACCTCCCGGGGTACGGCCACCGGGGAGACGGTGGTGGACGTGGGGGCTCCACGGGGGAAGGACCGCCGTGCCCGTCTCCCTTTCCTGGCCTTCCGCCGTGCACGTCGGGATTTCTTGGCCATAACACTCTCTCCTCTCCTACTCCATCAGGTGGGCAATGACGACGATGCGGTGGGTATCAATCAGATAGGGATAGCAGGTGATCAGGGTCAGGGTGGGCTCGGCCGTGGGGGCCATGACGCTTACCTCCGTGGGGGCCACCACTCGCTTGTCCACCACCGTATAACGGTAGGGACGGTCGCCGGCGTAGAGGAGGATCTCATCGCCCGGAGCCAGCTCCTCCAGTCGGCGGAAGACCTGGCTGAAGACGTCGTTGTGGCCGGAGAGGACGACGTTGCCCCCCTCCCCCGGCTGGGCCGAGCCCGGATGATGGCCCACCCCCTGCTTCAGCACCTCCCAGCTGTCCCCTTCGAGCACGGGGGCATCAACGTCAATGGCCGGGATGACGATGCGCGTCGCCGCCGGGGAAGACGGGCTGACACCTTGCTCGGATGATGGCCGATCGAGGGCGAGGCTCCGGTGGGGCGGCACATCGGGCGGCGGCGCCAGCACGGCCCCGGGGGCCGATGCTCGGACCCGGGGCAGATAGGGCTCCAAGACCTGGCTCAGAGGCCTGGGTGGGACATGGCCGCCGGGCAGGACAGCCTCTCCGGATACTGGCGTGACGGGAGCCGTCAGCGTATCCGCCTGAGCCTGGGCGAACCCCTCGTTGAGGAGCCGCAACTGGATCAAGGAGACGCCCAGGACAATGAGCAGCCCCACCAGGGCGGCGATCTCCACCGCCAGCAGCGCTCCATCCAGCACCTGGGCCCAGCTCCAAGGCCACAAGCTACGGCCCATGGCCCGGACACAAGCCAGCCCCCGCCGCAGGCGGCCGGTGAAGGGCTTGATCTCGATGGCCGCGAATCCTCCGGCGCCATCCCCCTTCCCCATCAACCCCAGCGTTAAACAGGGCCCCATCCCCGTCTCCCCCGTGTTCGCCCAGGTTCGCCCCTCAGCCGCCAGGCGGCGCAGGAACCGGGCCCGTGCTCGGCAGCGCCTGGCGCTTACCAGGGCCTCCAGTTCTTCCAGGGTCAGTTCAACCGGACTTGTCTTAGCCTCGGTTCGATTTTGATTCTTTAGCATCTTGATCACTTTCTCCTTCACGCAGTTCAGCAGCTAGCCCCATCAATTCCGCCAATCGCCTCTCCTCTTCCGCCAGGTTCTCCACGATTGAGAATTTAATTATACCCCAATCTTTCTCTGCTAGTCAAACTCTCCATCCCGGGGGACAGGGTCAGTCCATACGGGTGCCTTTCATTTCGGTTGAGGTTAGACTTCCCAAGTCTCGGTGGTCTCCCCCTATCGAGTTGGTGACGCTGTGAGGGGGATGCTGGCATAGCGGCACCGCATAAATGACGGTGCCTGGGCATGTTTTTCCCAGGCGGCGCGATTTATCCGCCGCCCCTTTTCGGCCATCAACACGCAACCGGGAGACCACCGAAG
This sequence comes from Anaerolineae bacterium, assembly GCA_046760425.1. Lineage (GTDB taxonomy): Bacteria > Chloroflexota > Anaerolineae > JBHIEC01 > JBHIEC01 > JBHIEC01. The sequence goes on along the minus strand of JBHIEC010000155.1, from coordinate 3,122 downwards.
TCTCTAACTCATCTGAAACACACCCAATTCATACCGCCTTTCAAGGAACCGGCGGGTGAATTCCAGGCCCTCCTCCGCGATCCGCAAGCCCTCAATGGCATCGTGGGCCTGAAAGATATCCAGCACGCCGGCTACATCTGACCCCTGACCCAGGACCTTGTCCTCGAGCAGAGCCAGCAACGAGGGTCGGGGCAGCAACAGACGGCCGCAGAACTTGACGGCCAGACAGGCCCCCAGCAGCTTCTCCACGGCCACCTGGCAGGCCAGCAGGCTCCTGGCCTCGTGGCCCTCCCCCAGCAACGCCCTGGCCGAGGCCAGGGCCTGACGAACCTCCCGCAGCTTGGCCAGGGCCTCCCGGGGCGGAAACCGGTCCCCGGCCTCCCACACACCCTTGCCCAGCTCCGGCCTCCTGACCAGGCCATGCTGCGCCACCACCTCGGCCAGCGCCGCCCGATAGGGCTCCAGCCCCGCGCCATAGATGACCACCCCCTCATCCACCATGGCCATCTGGGGGGCGCGCAGGTTGCGGATGGCGGTCAGAAGTTGCTCGGGGGTATGGCACTGGAACTGGAGCCTCGGCGGGGCGGCCAGGGCCAGCTCCAGCAACGTCTCCTCCCCTGGCTCATGGGCTATGATGAGGAACACGTCACGGTCGGACCAGCCGTCGGCCTGGCCCCGGGCCCAGGAGCCGAAGAGGACGACGGAGACCAGATCATCTCCCAATACCTGCTTGGCCGCCTCCGCAAAGTCCATCACCTCCGCACTCTCCTCCACACTACCTCCCGGATCAAACGCACCTCTTCCACCTGCAGGAGCCAGATCAGGGCCCCGTAGACCGCCAGCCCGATCAGCCCCGCCCCACCCACTAGGATGGCCTCGCCGGCAGGAGCGCTCACATCCACCGTGCCCTCCATCCAGGCCAGGGCCAGTTGGATGGCGCCCCCCATGGCCGCTGAAGCCAGGAGAGCCTTGAGGGCCGTGACCCCCAGCCTCTGGCCCCGCAGGGCACCCAGGCGGCGGTGCAGCAGGGTCAGCATGACCAGGGCGTGGCTGAACCACTGGGCCGAATTGGCCAGCACCAGCCCCACCATGCCCAGGGGTCGAATAAGGCTCAGGGCCACGATCAGATAGACGCCGATGGCCATCACCCCCACCAGCACCGGCGTCCTGGTGTCCTGGCGGGCGTAGAAGGCGTAGACCAGAGGCTGATCAATGGCCGCGAAGGGCAGGCCCAGGAGGTAGTAGTCCAGGGCCCAGGTCGTCCAGATCGTATCGTGGGGGGTGAAGGCGCCGTGCTCAAAGAGGAGGGCCACGATGGGTCGCCCCAGGACGAAGAGCCCCACCGTGGCCGGCACGATGAGGACCAGCACCAGGCGCAGGCCCAGGGCCAGGGTGCGGCGGAAGCCCTCCAGATCAGCCTGGACGTTGAGCCGCGCCAGGGAGGGCAGCACAGCCAGGGAGATGGCCGTGACCACCAGTCCCAGGGGGAACTGGATGAGGGTGGTGGCGTTCTGCATCCAGGCCAGAGCCTGCTCCCCCGCTCGAGAAGCCAGGTTAGTGTCCAGAGCCACGGCAGCCTGGCTGATCACCAGGCCCAGCATCACCGGCGTGTAGAGCTCGGCGACGCGCCGCAGGCCTGGATGGGACAGATCCAGGGAGAAGGTCAGCCTCATGCCCCGCAGGCCAGGGAGCTGGATGGCCGTCTGCAGGATGGCCCCCAGCAGGACGCCCAGAGACAGGCTGGCGATGTCCAGGTATGGTGCAAGAACGAGGGCCCCGACGATGATGCCGGCGTTGAAGATGGCGGCGCCGAAGGCGGGATAGACGAACCGCTGCTGGGAGTAAAGCAGTCCCGCCAGCACCGCCGAGAGGCCGAAGAAGGCCACCGAGGGCAGGATGATGCGGATCAAGGTGGTGGTGATGGCCTGCAGGCGGGGACCGTAGCCGGTGCCCAGGAGCCAGGCGATCTGCGGGGCCAGGAACTCCAGGAGCAGCACCAGGGCAGAGAAGAGGACCAGGGTCAGGCTGAACATGACGCTGGCGATGCGCCACAGCTCCTCCCGCCGCTCCGAGGCCGCGTAGTCGCTGAAGACAGGGATCAGGGCCGAGCTGATCATGCCTCCGATGAGGAGGTCGAAGATCATGGTCGGCACGCGGGAGGCAAGGCGGAAGGTGCTGACCAGTCCTGTGGCCCCGAAGAGGTGAGCGATGACCGTCTCCCGCACCAGGCCCAGGAGGCGGCTGGTCACGTTGCCCAGGGCGATAACCCCCGCTGCCTGGGCGATGCCCTGCCCCGCTGGGGGGGCTGAGGGGGTAGTGTCAACAACACAAGTTTCTGTGCTCATACTTCCCGTATCTCTCCAGGACCATCTCGATGAGGGCCTGCGTCGAGCGGCCGGGCACCTGGGGCAGGATCTCCACACGACCGCCGTACTTGGCCACGACTTTGGCTTCGGGCAGATCCTCCAGGGCCCAGTCGCCGCCTTTGGCGTAGACCTCGGGCTGCAGCGCCGCCACCAGCCGCTCCGCCGTCAACTCATCGAAGAGGACGATGTAGTCCACAGCCTCCAGCGCCGCCAGCAGCTCCGCCCGCTCCTCCTGGGGCACCAGAGGCCGCCCCGGGCCCTTGAGAGCCCGCGTGGAGGCGTCCGAGTTCAGCCCCACCACCAGCACGTCGCCCAGGGCCCTGGCCTGCTGGAGATAGCGCACATGGCCCACATGCAACAGGTCGAAGTGGCCGTTGGTGAAGACGACGGTCTCACCCTCAGCCCTGAGGCGCTGGCGGATAACGAGCAGTTCTTCCAGCGACAGGATCTTCGGCAACGGGTTCTCCTCGTGTGGCAGGTGAGCCCATTCTACACCACTTTGGGCCTTTAGGCAAACGCAGAGCCCTCTCGGCCTGCTCCAGGTCAGGGTCCCTATAGGTGGTGGCAGGGCGGGGAGATATTGCTGGGGCGTGAAGCCGTCGAGCAACTCATCAGGCGGCTGATTGAGCTGGAAGCTCTGGTCAGGAGACCAGGTCCTGCCCTGGAGCGCCTGACCCCCAGGCAGAGGGAGGTTTTCGAGCTGGTAGCTCGAGGGTACACCAACAAGGAGATCGCTCAGAGGCTCTGCCTCAGCCA
>JBHIEC010000154.1:0-5815 GCA_046760425.1 Anaerolineae bacterium | reverse complement strand
CTGAGGGGCAAAGTGAGGGAAGCTCTGGAATCCATCTCCTTCTGCCTGCGGAACAAATCCCTGGCCCTGTGGGTGGTTTTCGTCTCCCTGTTCTTCCATGCGGTGATCGTGCTCATCAACTACGCCATCTTCGAAGCGTTGGGGGCCAACGTCTCCCTGGTCTACTGCTTCCTGGTGATACCCATCATCCTGTTCATCACCCTTCTGCCCGTATCCATCAACGGCCTGGGTATCCGCGAGTGGGCCTACATCTACTTCTTCGGCCGGCTGGGGCTTTCGATGACCGAATCCGTGGCCGCTTCTTTGATGTTCTTCTTCCTGCTCATCCTGGTGAGCCTGATCGGAGGGGTGATTTTCGCTTTGAGGGATCAATGGTCTCCATCATCGTCCCCGTCCTGAACGAGGCAAAGGTCATCGAATCCCTCCTGGAGCATCTGCTGGGGCTGGAGGGGGAGCACGAGGTCATAGTTGTGGATGGGGGGAGCAGTGATGATACGGCCGCCATAGCCTCTCGGTACGTTAAGGTGATCTCCTCCGAGAGGGGGAGGGCCAGGCAGATGAACGCCGGCGCCAGGGAGGCGAGGGGGGAGGTTTTGCTCTTTTTGCACGCCGACTGCCGCCTGCCTGCGGGGGCCATTCGGGGCATCGAGGCGGCCCTGGCCGATCCCGCCTGTGTGGGGGGCTGTTTCACCCTATCCCTCGGCGAGGAGGGCTTGATCTACAGGCTCATCTCCTTGCTCTCCAGCCTGCGGATGAGGCTCACCGGCCGGATGACCGGGGACGAGGGTATATTCGTGCGGCGGGAAATCTTCGTGCGGATGGGGGGTTTTCCGGAGATTGCCCTGATGGAGGACTGGGAGTTCAGCCGGCGTTTGAGGTCCTATGGGAGGGTCAAACAGCTTCCCCTGAAGATCACCACCTCCGCCAGGCGCTGGAAGAAGTGCGGCCTTTGGCGAACCATCTGGCTCATGCAAAAGATAAAGATCTTGTATGCTTTGAATATGCCCCCTGAGAAGCTAAAAAGGTTATATGACGACATTCGATAAGAAATAGCACGCCAGAGGGAAGACAAACCAGGTGCCGGGTCTCGACTACAACCGAAACAAAGGAGTAAGGAAAATGGCTACAGAACTAAAGATAGACCAGGAGATCAACCTGAAGGGCGATGTTTGCCCCTATACCTTCGTCAAGTCCAAGCTGGCCTTGGAGATGATGGAGTCGGGGCAAATCCTGCGGGTGATCGTAGACCACCTGCCAGCGGTGGAGAACGTCCCCCGTAGCGTAGCCAACGAGGGACACGAGGTCCTCAAGGTGGGCCAGGTGAACGATACTGATTGGGAGATCATCATTCGGAAGGCATAAGGAAGTTCGCCGGAGGTCATCAAGGACCATGTTCTGAGCTCTACGGAGGTTCAGATGTTCGGTTTCACTGAGGATCAGATCGTTCGCTACAGTCGGCACATCATCCTGCGGGAGGTGGGGGGTATGGGACAGAGGAAGCTGTTGAACTCCAGCGTCCTCCTCATCGGGGCAGGGGGGTTGGGCTCGCCGGCGGGGCTCTATCTGGCTGCGGCCGGGGTGGGCACCTTGGGCATCGTTGACTTTGACGCCGTGGACCTCTCCAACCTGCAGCGGCAGATACTGCACAGGACCCGCGATGTTGGCCGACCCAAGACGGAGTCGGCCCGGGACACCCTGGTGGCTCTCAACCCCGATGTGACGGTTATTCCCCACCAGGTGCAGCTCACCTCGGAGAATGCCCTGGAGGTCCTTGAGGGCTACGACGTGGTGGTCAATGGAGCCGATAACTTCCCCACCCGCTACCTGGTCAACGACGCCTGCGTGCTGTTGGGGGTGCCCCTGGTGGATGCGGCCATCTTCATGTTTGAGGGCATGGTAACCGTCTTTCATCCGGCGAATGGCGGCCCTTGCTATCGCTGCCTCTTCCCCACGCCCCCCCCGCCGGGGGAGGTGCCCAGTTGCCAGGAGGCCGGGGTCCTGGGCGTGTTGCCGGGCATCATGGGCTCCCTCCAGGCCCTGGAGGCTATCAAGCTCCTCCTGGGCAAAGGCAAACCTCTCATCGGGGAACTGTTGCTCTTCGACGCCCTGGAGATGGAGTTCCGCACTGTGAAGCTGGAGAGGGACCCCGCCTGCCCCGTGTGCGGCGATCACCCCACCGTCACCCAGCTCATAGACTACGAGGAGTTCTGCGGTATCCCCCACCACCAAAGGGAAGAGGAGCCGGCCTACACCTGAGGAGATGGCATGGATTATCCTACTGTCCTGGCACAGAATTTGCGAACTGAAGATAGGCCCGTCAGCGCGCCGCTGGCAGGCAGCCTGTTGAGTCACATCGGCAATACGCCGCTGCTGCGGCTCAACCGCCTCACCCGGGGGCTGCAGGGGGTGGAGATCTACGTCAAGGCTGAGTGGTTCAACCCCGGTGGCTCGGTCAAGGACCGGCCCGCTCTGCGCATGATCGAGGAGGGGGAGCGATCTGGCGAGCTGACCAAAGACAAGGTCATCCTGGACGCCACCTCGGGCAACACGGGCATCGCCTACGCCATGATCGGCGCCGTCAAGGGCTACCGGGTGGAGCTGGCCATGCCAGCTAATGCCAGTGAGGAGCGGAAGCGGATCCTGCGGGCCTACGGAGCGGAGATCATCCTCACCGATCCCCTGCAAGGCACCGACGGGGCCATCTGTGAGGTCTGCCGCCGCTACGCGACCCACCCCGACCGCTACTTCTGGCCCGACCAGTACAACAACCCCGCCAACTGGCAGGCTCACTACGACACTACGGGCCCCGAGATCTGGGCCCAGAGCGAGGGGCGGGTGACCCATTTCGTGGCCGGCGTCGGCACCTCAGGCACCCTCATGGGCGCCGGCCGTCGCCTGAAGACGTACAACCCTGCCATCCAGGTCATCGCCGTGGAGCCCGCCGATCCCCTGGAGGTCATCGAAGGCTTGAAGCACATGGCTACCTCCATCGTGCCGGGCATCTACGACCCCGCTTTCCCCGACGCCAAGATCGCCGTGACGGCCGAGGAGGCCTACCAGATGGCTCGCCGGCTGGCGCGAGAGGAGGGGCTGTTCGTCGGCTTCTCCTCCGGAGCGGCCATGCATGCCGCCCTGGAACTGGCGCGTCAACTCGAGGAGGGCGTCATTGTCACCGTCTTCCCCGATGGGGGCGACAAGTACCTGAGCCTGCTGGAGCGGTAATAGCAGCGAGGAGGAGACAATCAACGACATCCACGTGGCCGGCCGTAAGATCGGCGGCACCGGCGCGCCAGCATCGGCCGGGCCGAAGTGGTGGTGGGCAGCCTGATGTTTGATTCTATGATCACTTCGGCGTCCAGTCACCGGGCGTGACGCCGGAGGATTGGGCCCAGGTGATCCTGAAAATCCAAAAGGAGGAACGCTGATATGTCCGTGGCAGTGAAAGCAGATCAGACATTGGATTGCCGAGGCCTCTTGTGCCCGATGCCGGTGATCCGCACCCGGCAGGCCATAGACGACCTGGCCGTCGGGCAGGTGCTGGAGATGATCGCCACTGACCCGGGCTCCAAGGCCGACATGGAGGCTTGGACCCGACAGACGGGCCACGAGCTTCTGGCCTGGGAGCGGGAAGGCGGCGTCTACCGCTATTTCATCCGCAAGACGCAGTAGTGCACGGCTTATGGCTAAAGGAGGTTAAGATGGCTGAGGAAAAGAAGCGCCGACGCCTGGCGCTGGTCGCCTCCAAGGGCACGCTGGATATGGCCTATCCGCCCCTCATCCTGGCCACCACGGCGGCAGCCATGGGCTGGGAGGTGGGGGTGTTCTTCACCTTCTATGGGCTGGACATCATCAACCGGAGGAAGCTGGACTCCCTGAAGGTGGCGCCTCTGGGCAACCCGGCCATGCCGGCGCCCATCCCCGGTCTGCCCCTCCAGGTGCCCAACATCGTTGGCGCCGTGCCCGGGGCCACGGCCCTGGCCACCAGCATTATGAAGGGCTGGATGGCCAAGGCCAACATGCCCACCGTGCGGGAGATGCTGGACATCGCCCGGGAGGGGGGCGTCAATCTCTACGCCTGCACCACCACCATGGGCGTGATGGGGGTGTCCGAAGAGGACATCATCGAGGGGGCGTCGTGCCTGGGGGCGGCGGCCTTCCTGGACTTCGCCGCCGAGGCGGATATTCAGTTGTTCATCTAAAGCAGCGCAGAATCTATGGACGAAAAAGGCTCTTCAGGCCGAGCTTGAAGAGCCTTTCTGCTTGATCGTGCTTGGCTCATCAATAGGCCCGCTCAGTCAAGAACAGGGCCAGTTGGCGGAGCCTCTCCTGGGCTTCGTGCTCGATCCCCGTTGCCTCCAGCTCTGCCAAAGCCCTCTGGCGGTGCTCCTCGGCCAGGCGTTGGGCATAGCCTCGTGCATCAACCTCATCAAGGATCCTCAGCACAGCCTGGATGTCCCCTTCATCCACGACATCCTTCCTGAAAACCTCCTGAACATGCTTACTGTCCGCTGCTTGCTGCAGGGTGTAGACGATGGGCAGGGTCTTCTTCCGCTGGAGGATATCGTCCACCGCCGACTTGCCTGTGACCGCCTCATCGCCCCAGAGGCCCAGGATGTCGTCGGTGATCTGGAAGGCGATCCCCAGGTGTCGCCCGAAGCGGCGGTAGCAGGCGATGAGCTCCTCGTCGTCGCTGGCCAGCATGGCTCCCATCTGACTCGCCGCCGCCAACAGGGCTGCCGTCTTGCCCTCCGCCATGGCCATGTACTCTGCCACGGTGACGTCTAGCCGCTCCTCGAAGCTCAGATCCAGGTACTGGCCTTGGCACAGGGCCAGGCAGGCCTCGTCGAGGACGCGAGCCAGGGCCTGGATCTTGGTTGCCTCTACGCCCCGTTCCGCCAGCCGATGCAGGGCCACCCGAGCCAGGATCAGCATCCCATCGCCCACGTTGATAGCGTGAGGCTCTCCCCACACGCTCCACACCGTGGGCCGCCCCCGCCGCGTCGCGCTCCCATCCTCGATGTCGTCGTGGATGAGGGAGAAGTTGTGCACCAGCTCGACGGCCGCTGCAGCAGGGAGTGCTCTTCTCCAATTGCCGTCCAGGGCTTCACAGGCCAGCAGGCACAGCATGGGTCGTATACCTTTACCCATCCTGGCCCCTGTCGTTTCGAAGTCCTCATCCAGCCAGCCCAGGTGGTAGCCCATCATGCCGTAGAAAGGGGCCAGGGCCGGATGAGGCGCGGCCAGCACGGCCCCCATCTCCGCTTTAACGGCCGACGCATAACGGGTCAGAATGGCCTGAGGTTGCACATCTTCACCACTTGTCACTACGTCCCTCAACGCTGATAAGAAGCCACCAACAATACGCCACGCTCTCGGGCCAATTTGGTGGCTACCGGATGAACAGCGTAGCCGAACATGACCGGGATCACCTCGCCAGTCAGGGAATCCTCGACTGAGCGCAGGCGTTTCAGGAAGCGCGCCACGTCGTCGCTGTAGATGCGGCTCTTGGTCTCGCCTACCACCGTCACCGGTGTGCCGTCGCGCTGCCCTTCTCCGTAGAGGTTAAACTCGATCTCCTGGCCCTCAGGGCCAATCATCCAGCGCCTCAATTCTTCTCCCAGCTCGCCTGCCAGATGGACACCGAGGTGGCGTTCCAGATAGCCGGGCAGGGTGATGCGGGCGATGTCCTCCAGGCCCATGCCGATGGCCTCGGACAAGGCACCCACCTCTTGACGTGTAAGGTGTAGCGCCTCCTCAGTCCGCCGCTGGGCCTGGGCCAGCGCGCGCAGCGCCTCCTCAGTGCGCTGCTGGGCCT
>JBHIEC010000153.1:0-5863 GCA_046760425.1 Anaerolineae bacterium | reverse complement strand
AAGGCATTTGCAGCTAGAGGATATCGTCAGTTACGCGACACATACACAATTACCATACCCGACAGTGATGTGACTATCCCCGGTGCATTCAAGCAGATTAATTTTGTGAAAGACAGAGTGCTAGTTGAAGTACAGTTCGGTAAGTACGCCTTTATGTTCTATGATATGGCCAAGTTCCAATACTTCTTCAACGAAAACAAGGCCGATGTAGGTGTCGAAATTGTGCCCTGTCATGCCCTGAAAAAGCAGATGTCTACTGGGGTATCGTATGGAGAACAACTGGTATATGACATCGAACGACTGAAACGGCATTTTCCCGCCGTGCCGGTCAAGCTAATCCTGATTGATGTAGACGGGTCTGATTAAGACGCCGCCGCTTCGGATAACAGGCAGTTTGCAGCTATGCGCCTTCGGCCCTCCGCAAAGACGCAAAACATTAAGCGAAATCGGACACCTGAGGGAAGTAGCATACCAAAGAATGCTGTAGAGATCGGCAGGTCAAAAGCCAGATGGCGTGCTGTTGGCTCTACGGATGGGGCTTGCCTTTTGAGGACGTAAGGGGGTTTAAGCCATGAAAGAAGCGATGCTTTACAAGCCGTGGAAGAGGGAAGGGTTCGTGGAATGCATCCTGTGCGCTCATCGCTGCAAGATCGCCCCCCATCAGTTGGGGGTCTGCAAGGTACGGGTCAATCACGATGGCGCTCTGTACACGCTGGTGTATGGCAAGGCCATCGCCAACCACGTTGACCCCGTCGAGAAGAAGCCTCTGTTCCACTTCCTGCCGGGGACCTACATTCTCTCCATTGCCACCGCAGGCTGTAACTTCAAGTGCGACTTCTGCCAGAACTGGCAGATCTCTCAACTGTCTAAACGCTGGCAGGGGGAGTTCCCTGGCGAGCACCTGCCGCCCCGGGAGGTGGTGGCCCAGGCGGTGCGGACGGGGTGCAGCAGCGTGGCTTACACTTACACCGAGCCCACCATCTTCTTCGAGTACGCCTACGACACGGCCGTCCTGGCCCACGAGAAGGGCCTGCTGAACGTCTTCGTCACCAACGGCTACCAGACGCCGGAGGCCATTGAGGTCATGGTGGGCGTCATTGACGCCGCCAACATTGACCTCAAATCCTTCTCCGATGACCACTACAAGCGGGTGTGCGGGGGCCGGCTGCAGCCCGTCCTGGATTCCATTCAGTTGATGCACGACAGGGGCATCTGGGTGGAGGTCACCACCCTGGTCGTCCCGGGCCTCAACGACTCCGATGAGGAGTTGACCCAGATCGCCCGGTTTCTGGCCGGCATCTCCCCCGACCTGCCCTGGCACATCTCCCGCTTTCACCCCAACTACAAGATGACCGACAGACCTTCCACGCCCATCGCCACCCTGCACCGGGCTGTCGAGATCGGGCAGGAGGCGGGCCTGCGCTACGTGTACGTGGGCAACGTCTGGGGCGACGAGTATGAGCACACCTATTGCCCCCAGTGCGGATCCGTCGTCATCCGGCGGCTGGGGTATCAGACCCGCAGCTTCCTCAAGGGCGATCGCTGCCCCCGCTGCGAGACCCGCATCCCCATGGTTCTCGACCACAGGGTAGCGGTGAGTTCGGCCTGAGGGATAGGGAGGTGAGACCCTTGCACCTTGCGGCTAGCCGATGATATCGAGAAGAGGAGGTGCACAGATGCCGGAGAAAGCCATCGGTAAGGTGAGCCACTACTTCACCAGGATCAGCGTGGCAGCTATCGAGCTGACGGATCAACTGGCGGTGGGCGACACCATCCACATCCTGGGTCGCTCTACCGACTTCGAGCAAACGGTGGACTCGATGGAGATCGAGCACCAGGCCGTCGAGTCGGCGGGAGCGGGACAATCGGTGGGAGTCAAGGTGGTGGATCGGGTGCGCGCAGGTGACGTGGTCTACAAGGTGGAACAGGGCAGCGGTGAATAGGGAGGAGTTGATCGAGGAGCTACAGCGCATCTTCGGCCAGGAGAACGTCCTCACTGCCGAGGCCGAACTCCTGGCCTATGAATACGATAGCACCGTCTTCCACGCCACACCCGGCGTGGTGGTCTTCCCCACCTCGGCGGAGCAACTGAGCGACATGGTGCGGTTGGCCCGCCAGGCGGGGGTGCCCTACGTGGCCCGCGGGGCGGGGACCAATCTGAGCGGCGGCTCCATCCCCCCAGAGGGCGGGATCGTCGTGGCTTTTACTAAGATGGACCGCATCCTGGAGGTTGACATCCCCAACCGGCGGGCCGTGGTGGAGCCGGGGGTGGTTAACCTGGACCTCAAGCGGGCCGTGGAGCCCTACGGTCTGACCTATGCTCCCGACCCTGCCAGCCAGAAGGTCTCCACCATGGGCGGGAACGTGGCCGAGAACGCCGGCGGCCCTCACTGCCTGAAGTACGGCGTCACGGCCAACCACGTCCTGGGCCTGGAGGTGGTGCTGCCGGACGGGCGGATCGTGCAGTTCGGTGGGCGGATGGAGGACGTGCCCGGCTACGATCTCGTTGGCCTCTTCGTGGGCGCCGAGGGGACCCTGGGGCTGATCACCCAGATCATCGTCAGGCTCGTCCCCCTGCCCGAGGCGGCGGTGACCCTGCTGGCCATCTTCGACACCCTGCACAGCGCAGCCCAGACCGTGTCGGACATCATCGCCCGGGGGATCGTCCCGGCGGCGCTGGAGATGATGGACCACCACGCTATCGGAGTAGTCGAGGCCAACGTGGGCGTCGGGCTGCCGACGGATGCCGCCGGCGCCCTGATCATCGAGCTGGAGGGGCTGGCCGACGGCCTGGAGCGACAGGCGGCGGTCATCCAGGACATCTGTCTCCAGAACGGCGCCCGCCAGGTGCAGGTGGCCCTGTCGGAGGAGGAGCGGGAGCGATTGTGGACGGGACGTCGGGCAGCCTTCGGGGCCATGGCCCGCCTGGCCCCCAGCGGCTACCTGGCCGACGGCGTCGTGCCCCGCACCCGGCTGCCCGAAGTGCTGGAGAAGGTGGAGGAGATCAGCCGCAAGTACGGTCTGGAGATCGGCAATGTCTTCCACGCCGGGGATGGCAACATCCACCCCCACATCCTCTTCGACGAGCGGGAACCGGGGGTCCTGGAGCGGGTCTTCGCCGCCAGCGCCGAGATCCTGGAAGCCTGTGTGGCGGCGGGGGGCACCATCACCGGCGAGCACGGCATCGGCCTGGAGAAGCGCCAGGAGATGTCCCTGCTCTTCTCGCCCCAGGAGCTGGCGCTCATGGCCCGGATCAAGCGGGCCTTCGACCCCCAAGGGCTCTGCAATCCGGAGAAGGTGTTTCCGCAGATAGTGAGTAGTTGACCCAGCACTTATGCGCGCTAACAAGGAAATGAGGGAACTCTGGGGATCCCCTCGTTTCCCTCATTTCCTAGTTGTCTTTGCTGGGAGTGATGAGGCACATCATGTCGGCCAGGGATTGGGAATCCGCCGTGGACAAGGCGATCCGCGAGGCTATGGAGCGGGGGGAGTTCGACGACCTGCCGGGCAAGGGCCAGCCGTTGAAGCTGGAGCGCAACCCCTACGTTGGGGACTGGGAGATGGCTTTCAAGCTGCTCCAGGACGCTGGCTACGTCCCGGAGTGGATCGAGCGGGACAAGGAGGTGCGGGCCGAGCTGGAGGCCTGCCGCAAACTCCTGGCCGATCACCTGGCCTGGCATCGGCAGGCGCTCCGCGAGCTGGAGGGCCGGCCGCCGCAAGAAGCCGCCCATCGGCAGGCTGAGCTGGAGGCCCGGGAGCGCGTCATGGCCGCCTACCGCAAGCGGGCGACGGCGCTGAACAGGAAGATCGAGACGCTGAACCTCATGGTGCCCACGCCCCGCCTGCAGCGGCCCAAAGTGGCCATCGAGGAAGAGATACAGCGATTCGAGAGGGAACTGGACACATTGGTCAACGGATGATCCTATGCCTGATTTGAAAGCCTTTGCCGAAGCCCTGGACCGCCACGTCCGCCCCCAGACCTTCCCCCTGGCCATCCGCATGGTCAAGGAGGGTGAGCCCCTGCCTGAACGGGTCAGGCGGCCAGCCCGGGATCTGGGCATCCAGACGGCCATCTGCCAGGGCTTCGCCATCGCCCGACGCTATGGCTGGCTGCTGGCCATGGGCGTGGAGGACATCTCCTGCCCCATAGCCAAAGCCGTGTTCGGCTTCGCCCCTATGCTCGACTACTACGAGGAGGGTCACGCCTGCGCCGGGATGTACACGGAGACTCCAGAGGCTGGCTCGGTCACGGAGGCCATGGTCGAAAAATTCCAGGAGGGTGAATATCGGCTCCTGCTGGTCGCGCCCCTGCACCGCACGGCCTTCGAACCCCACGTGGTGCTCATCCATGGCACCCCGGCCCAGGTGATGCGCCTGGTGGCGGCGGCCCTGTGGAAGCGGGGTGGGCGCATCGCTTCCAGCTTCTCCGGGCGGATTGATTGCTCGGACAGCGTCATCGTCACCATGCACACGGGGGAGCCCCAGGTGATCCTGCCCTGCTACGGCGACCGCATCTTCGGCCAGGCCGAGGAGCACGAAATGGCCTTCGCCCTCCCCGCCGCCCGGCTGGATGAGATAGTGGAGGGGCTGGAGGGCACGCACAGGGGCGGGGTCCGCTACCCCATCCCCAGCTTCCTGCGCTACACGGGCCAGTACCCACCCACCTACGAGAAGATGAACGAATTGTGGCAAAAGAAAGCGGAGGGCTAGCGTATGGCAAAAGTCGGTCGCAACGATCCCTGCCCCTGCGGCAGCGGCAAGAAATATAAACACTGTCACCTCAAGCTGGAGCGGGAGGCCCACAGCGAGGCCTTCCTGCTGGAGCGGGCCCAGGCCACCCTGTACGACAGGATCGTGGATTTCTCCCGGGACCGGCAGGACATCGTGGACTTCACCTCCGCCTTTGACCTCTACTGGAACGGGCGGTACAGCGTGGAGGAGCCGGAGGCCCTGAGCCGCGTCCAGATTGCCCGCTTCCTGGACTGGTACCTCTTCGACTACCAGACCTCCCAGGACAAGAAGCGGATCATCGAGCTCTTTGCCGAGACCCAGGGCGACACCCTTCCTCCCCTGGAGCGGGAGCTGCTGACTGAATGGCAGACCGGGACCCGCTTCGGCCTGTATGAGGTGGCCAGCCTGAACGGGACGGTGCACCTGCGCGACCTCCTGCGGGGGGACGAGGCCCAGGCACGCCAGGTGCTGGGCATCCCTCTGGGGGAGGGGGACGTACTCCTGGCCCGGCTCCTGCCCGTGCGCGGCACCTACCACTTCTCGCGCGGTGGGCTCATCATCCCCCCGGAATTCAAAGCCGAGCTCCAGTCTTACGCCCAGGAGCACTTTCAGGCCTACCAGGACCGTCACTACGAGGCCACGTGGGCCGACTTCCTGCGAGACCGGGGCTATCTCTTCAACCACTTCGTGCTGGACAAGGTCGAGCCGCCCACGGTGCTCGTGCCCAGGAAGGCTCCGGAGGAGGTGACGGCCCACGACATCGTGCGCCAGATGCAGGCCCAGGTGATCGTCGGAACCCTGGAACAGCACTACGAGCGGTGGCTGGACACCCCCATCCGCGCCTGGGGCAACCGCACCCCCCGCCAACTGGTGCGCACGCCCGAGGGGCAGCGGCGGGTGGCAATGCTGCTGGACGAACTGGAGGCCGTGGAGGAGACCAAGCAGCGGCTGGGACAGCCCTACTACGATGTGGATCTGCTGCGGGCCCGGCTGGGTCTCATCGAAATGCAGGAGGCGGAGGCCAGGGAGCTATTCCTGCGCCCGTGACGGGGCTTTGAGCTGCGCCCAGGGAACAGTTCGAGGCCAGGGTGGTGTCGCCCCACGCTACGTGCTGCACGCGGTGAAATAGTGT
>JBHIEC010000152.1:0-5889 GCA_046760425.1 Anaerolineae bacterium | reverse complement strand
CCTTCCTGTGCAGTGAGGAGGCCAGCATGATCTGCGGGCAGACCATCGTCGTGGACGGCGGTTATTGTCTGCTGGCTTAATAATGAAGATAATTGTTCAGATGGTGGCAAAGAAACCCGGTTTTTTTCCTTGAAACTGACGGGGTTCTGGCAACGAAAGCCTCTGGAAATGGTACGCCCCGCTGTCTAGAGGTCAAAAACCGGGTTTCTGGGGAAGACCTGGATAGTTACAAATGAAGTATTACATCTGGACCATCGGTTGTCAGATGAACGTGGCCGACTCCCAGCGGCTGGCCTCGGAGCTGGAGCGGCTGGGGTATCAGGCTGCGGACCGACCTGAGGCAGCTGACGTCATCGTCCTCAACACCTGCGTCGTGCGCCAGAGCGCCGAGGACCGGGCTTACGGCCGCCTGTGGTCCCTCAAGCCCCTCAAGGAGCGCCGTCCAGAGACGGTCATCGGGCTCATGGGCTGCCTGGTGGGCCAGCGGGATCCGGCCCCGCTGCGGGAGCACTTCCCCTTCGTGGACGTCTTCCTGCCACCGTCGGAGCACCAGGAGCTGATCACCTTCCTCGATAGCCGGGCCCTGGATCGCGCAGCCCGGGAGATAGAGCGGGAGGCGCTGCGAGAACGGTACCGCATCCAGGACGGGGGCTTCCTGCTGCCGTCCACAGACCGAGGCCAGTTGGTCTCCTGCCCCGTGCCCGTCATCTACGGCTGCAATCACGTCTGCACCTTCTGCATTATCCCCTCTCGGCGGGGGCGGGAACGGAGCCGTCCCCTGGCCGAGATCGTGGCTGAGGTGGAGGGGTTGGTGGCCCAGGGGGTGCGGGAGGTCACCCTGCTGGGGCAGATCGTGGACCGCTACGGATACGACCTGCCTGATGGACTCCGGCTGGCTGACCTGCTGCGTGCCCTGCACGACATCGAGGGGCTGTGGCGCATCCGCTTCCTGACCTCCCACCCCAACTACATGACCGACGAGCTCCTGGACGCCGTGGCTGAACTGCCCAAGGTGTGCGAGCACATCGAGGTGCCGGTCCAGGCCGGCCATGACGAGGTATTGCGCCGCATGAAGCGGGGCTACACTGTGGATGACTACCGTCGGCTCATCGCCCGCATCCAGGAGCGGGTGCCCGGAGCCTCCATCGCCACGGACATCATTGTCGGCTTCCCCGGTGAGACGGAGGAGCAGTTCATGAGCACCTACAACCTGTTGCGGGAGTTGGAGCTGGACGTGGCCCACGTGGCCATGTACTCCCCTCGCCCCGGCACCGTGGCCGCCAAGATCATGGAGGACGACGTGCCCCTGGAGGAGAAGCAGCGCCGCCGCAAGGCCCTGGACGAACTGCAGGCGGAAATCGTGGGGCGGATCAACCGGCGGCTGGTGGGGCAGACGGTGGAGGTGCTGGTGGAGGAGAAGCACAAGGGCAAGTGGAAGGGCCGCACACGCACCAACAAGCTGGTCTTCTTCGAGGATGAACACGACTGGCTAGGGAGGCTGGCCCGGGTGAAGATCACCTGGGCGGGTCCCTGGTCAATGCAGGGAGAGGTGCAACTTTAGGCAACTATGGCTGAATCGCTTACCCATGGGCCAACTCTGAATCAGATCCGTCGGGCGCTGCGAGGGCCCAGGCCGGGCCTCCAGGCACAGATCCGCATGGCGCCCCGCTATCGGACGGCGAAGGACCTGTTGCCCTCCCACCAGCCCAAGGAAGGGGGCGTGCTCATCCTCCTCTATCCCAAGGACGGCCAACTGTACCTGGTCCTGACCCGTCGCACGGAGACGGTGGCGGACCACAAGGGGCAGATTTCCCTGCCTGGCGGCGCCTACGAGGCCGGCGATGGGTCGCTGGAAGAGACGGCCCTACGGGAGACCCGGGAGGAACTGGGCATTGACCTGCAAGGCCTGGAGGTTCTGGGAGCGTTGACGCCCCTCTACATCCCGCGCAGCGACTACCGGATCTACCCCTATGTGGCCAGTTGCCCCGAGCGACCCGCCTTTCATCCTGATCCTGTCGAGGTGGCGGAATTGCTGGAAGTGCCTCTGGCGACCCTGTTGGATCCGGCCACGTGGCGGGAGGAGGATTGGGAGGTGCGGGGGATGACTGTGCGCGTCCCCTTCTTTCAGGTGGGCCACCACAAGGTCTGGGGGGCCACGGCCATGGTGTTGAGCGAGTTGGTGACCCTTCTACGAGGGGTTCGGTGAATCGGGAGATGCCCATGTCCGATGAGCAATCGAGCCTGGAGATCGCTGACCAACTGCGAGTGGCGGTCGCCAACGTATTCGCGGTGCAGGACGTGACGTTGAGCCAGGAGCCACGCCGGGGGGTGCGCCTGCGGGGGCGACTCATTGTTGAGGCTGCCCAGGCCTACGACTGGGTCGCGCCACGGTTCCGGGAACTGGGGTACACCGCCCTCTTCCGCAAGGAGAGGGACCTGGACGTCATCTTTGCCCTGCCGGGCTCCCTGCCCGTGGCCAAACCGCGCTTGTGGCTGGCTGCCCTGTTGTTCCTGGCCACGGTGATCTCCGTTCTGTTCGTCGGGGCCCAGCTCGCCGGAGGCGAACCAGGGGGGAGGTTTCGCCTGCTGGCCGGCTGGCCCTTCGCCGCCAGCCTGCTGGCCATCCTGTTGGCCCATGAGATGGGACATTACACCGTGGCCCGCTTCCTGGGCACCCCCGTGAGCCTGCCCTACTTCATACCGGTGCCCCTGCCCCCTTTCGGCACCATGGGGGCTTTCATCCAGATGAAGGCCCCGCCCATCAACCGCCGCCGTCTACTGGCCATCGCTGCGGCGGGCCCCCTGTCCGGCCTGGTGCTGGCGGTCCCCATCCTGATCCTGGGGCTCTCCCTCTCCGAGGTTAAGCCCATCCCGCCGCTCCTGCCCAACCAGACGATCTGGATCGAGGGCAATTCCCTGCTTTACATGGCGCTTAAGGTCCTGCTCTTCGGTCGGATCCTGCCCAGCGGTGGCGAGGACGTCTTCCTGCACCCGGTGGCCTTCGCCGGCTGGGCCGGCCTGCTGGTCACAGGCCTGAACCTGATCCCGGCCGGCCAACTCGATGGGGGCCACATCGTCTACGCGTTGCTGGGGGAACGGGCGCGTCGCCTGACTTGGCTAGCCATCCTGGCCCTCGTTGGGCTGGGGTGGCTCTGGAACGGCTGGTGGCTGTGGGCCCTCCTGATCACCGTCTTCGGCCGGTTCCACGCCGCCCCCCTGGACGACATCACCCGCCTGAACGGGCCCCTCACCGCCCTGGCGCTCCTGGTCATCCTTGTCTTCATCCTGATCTTCACCCCCATCCCCCTCACCGTGGTAGGGGCTGTGCCATGACCCCGCCAAATGTTGATCAGATAACAAAACTCGTTGGAGTGCGGTTGCAAGCGCTCACCGACATGTCTTCAGAGCGTGCTTTGACCAAGTTCGCAAGTGAGCGCTTGCGAGGACGCAAGCCTTCGGCTGAGGCCTCCGCCGAGGCGTCGGCCGAGGCGCTCAGGCCGAGGTCCGCTTCAGCGAAGCCCTGGCAGGCTTGCGCCTGCACTCCGGATCCCAAATTCTCAAGTAATGACTGAGCGGGGCTACCCACGGTATCTGGAGGAGGGCTTCGAGCCCTACGATCCGGTCGAGCTGATCCGACGGACCGAGACGATCGTCAGCCGAGGGACCTCGCGCAAGTACACCAGCTTCTACTGTACAGGCGTCTACGGCGGCATCTCCACCGGCTACACCGTGGGCTGCTGCCTGCGCTGCGCCTTCTGCTGGGTTGATTGGTCGCGGGACTTCCCGGAGAAGTACGGCCAGTTCTACACGCCCGAGGGGGTCTTCCAGCATCTGGTCGCCAATGCCCGCAAGAAGCGGGTCGCCAAACTCCGCATCTCCGGCGGCGAGCCGACCCTGGTCAGGGCCCACCTCCTGAGCCTCCTGGACCTGGTGGAGGCCACGGACTACCTCTTCATCCTGGAGACCAATGGCCTTCCCCTGGCCGCCGACGAGACCTACGCCCGGGAGCTGGCCCAGTACAGCCGCATCCACGTGCGAGTGTCGCTGAAAGCGGGGTCGGCCCAGGGCTTCCAGGCACGGACAGGAGCCCAGGGCCAGTTCTGGGAGCTACCCTTCCTGGCCATCCAGCGGCTGATGGAGGCTGGGGTCAGCTTCCACGTGGCGGCCATGAGCGACCCCCGGCTGATGCCCCCCGCCGAACGGCGGGAGATGATCCGCCGGTTGAGGGGGATCGGGTACAGGGATTACCTGGAGGAGGAGCGGTGCGATCCCTACCCCACCTCCGTGGCGCGGCTCGGGGCGGCGGGCTTCCGCATCTTCGAGGAGGGGGATGGATCATGAACACTGTCCGCTGGCTGCTGCCCGCGATGTCGCTGCTGGCCTTCCTGGCCTGCCTGCTCCATAGTTATCGCTTCGGGAGGAGAGACCCCCTCTTCTTCGTCGCTGCTGCGGCCTTCGTCCTGGCCATGGAATGGGCCCAGCTTCTCTTCCTGGATTACCGCTACCTGGGGTTCTCACCCCGCTGGCGGGAGGTGCCCCTTATCATCCCCCTGGGCTGGAGCGCCATATTCTACCTGAGCGACCAGGTAACCGCCCAGGTGCTGCGAGGCCTCCACCGGGTGCGGCGGGTCTTCGCGGCGGCCATGGTCACCATGGTGCTGCTCCTGGCCCTGGAACTGGCCGGCGTTCGCCTGAGCTGGTGGGCATGGACTGAGGAGCCCGCCATGAGAGGCCTGCCCCTCCTCGTCCCCTTCCAGGCCTTCAGCGCCGGCTTCACCTTCCTCCTGGGGGTCCATCTGGTGGAGAGGATGGGCCTGCCCGACGCCCGCATCCGGCTGCTTCTCCTGATCCTGACCCTCTCCCCCCTCCTCTTCGTCCACGCCGGCTTCGTCTACCTGGTGCGGCAGGCGCTGAGGTGGCTGCTCTGAGCGCGAGTCAACCGATTCGTGGCCGTAACCGTTCAAGGAGTTCAGAGGGTTAGCGTACTTGTTCGAAGCCACCTGTTGTACCCTGTCATTGCGAGCGGAGCGAAGCAATCCCCTCCCTCCAATTGCTAACAACGGTGGGGATTGCTTGTCACTGCGTTCCTTGCAATGACACTACACACTTACTCGTGACCGTTTCTCCACCCGCTACAGCATCTTATCGCCCCGTCCCTGGCAGTGAAGACGAAACCCTGACGGAGGGGGTTCTGGAAGCCCCTGGTGTGAGCCAGGGGTCCCGTCACAGCTGGCCCAGGCATCTTATCGCCCCAATCCTGAACGATCCCCTGTCAGCCGAGCTTTTCACTCCCCTTCTCCCCTCCTCAGTTCGGCCAGGAGCATGCCCGCCAGGATCAGCCCGCAACCCAGAAGCGCCCTGCCCGCGAGGCGCTCCCCGGCCAGAAGAGCCCCGAAGAGGGCGGCGAAGACGGGCTCGGTGGCGAAGATCAGGGCCGTGTGGGTGGGCGTGGTGAAGACCTGAGCAGTGGTCTGCACGGCGAAGGCCAGGGACGTGGCCAGGAGGCCCGTGAAGAGGGCGGCGAACCAGACCAGGCTGGAGAAGCCCGACCAGCCCCCCTCGACGGTCAGGGCCAAAGCCCCGCTGACCAGGGCCACTACGCCGATCTGCACCGTGGCCAGGGCCAACGGGTCCATACGGGGGGCGAAGGCGCCGATGGCCACGATGTGCAGGGCAAAGGAGAAGGCGCAGGCCAGCACCAGCAGGTCACCCCAGCCGACGGCCAGGCTCTCCCCCATCTGCAGGGAGAGGAGCGCCAGCCCGACGGTAGCCAGGATCACCCCCGCCAGGGCGTTGGGAGCCGGACGGCGGCCCAGGATCAGCCAGGCGGCCAAAGGCACGATGACCACCGACAGTCCGGTGATGAAGCCGGCCTTGGAGGCGGTGGTG
>JBHIEC010000151.1:0-5892 GCA_046760425.1 Anaerolineae bacterium | reverse complement strand
GCCGGGATTTGCCGATGCCAGCCTCGCCTGAGATCAGGACCACCCCTCCGTGGCCGGATCGAGCCCGGGCGTAGGCCCGCTTCATCCAGCGCAGCGCGTCATCGCGGCCGACCAGTGGCGCGTCCAAGCTGGGCAGCGTCGTCCAGGTGAGGGGCGGCACTACATGCCGCAGCGGTGGCAGACGGCCTTCCAGGACGGCCTGATATGCGACCCGGGTCTCCGGCAGAGGACTGACGCCGAGTTCTCGTTCCAGGACCGCGACACAGCGCTCGAACTGGCGCAGGGCCGAGTTTCGGTCGCCGCTGGCGGCGTAGAGCTCGATGAGGCGGCGGTGCACGTCCTCGGCCAGGTCATCGGTGTCCAGGTAGCGGCGGGCGTAGGCGATGGCGGCCTCGTACTTTTCCCCGGCCATCAGATCCTCGATCCGAGCCGCCAGCGCCTCCAGGTAGAGCCGTTCCCAGACCTGTCGCTCCTGAGCAAGCCATATCTCAAATTCGGGACTGGTGGGCAGAGAGAAGCCGGCCAGGAAGGGGCCGCGGTAGAGGTCTACGGCCTGCTGGAGGCCTTCGCCCCCACCCCCCCATCCCCCCTCCCCCTCTCCGCCCCCCATTCCCCCCAACTTTGGGGGGGCAGGGGGGCAGGGAGGGGGGCGCAGGGGGGAAGGGGTGAGGGCAGCACACAACCGTTCAAAGGCCATCGTGTCCGACCAGACACGGCCGGGGTCCAGCCCGAGGTGATCGTCCGCAGCCAGCAGCATCTCGGGCGCAGGCAGGGCGCGGCGGAGGTGAGTCAGCAGGTGGCTGAGGTGACGGCGGGCGGTGGATTCCGGGGTGTCGGGCCAGAAGAGGAAGCAAAGCTGCTCGCGGGGGATGGGTTGCAACCAGGCCGCCAGGCGGTAGAGGAGGGCGCGGGCCTGGCGGCGGGGGATGGCGAGGGGGCGGCCGGCCCACTCCACGCCGGGCGGACCCAGCAGGTAGACCCGCAGGCTTGCCCTGAGCTTGTCCTGAGCAGGGTCGAAGGGCTTGTCCTGAGCAGAGCCTGTCCTGAGCCCTGTCGAAGGATCGAAGGGCGTAGCCGAAGGGTCCGCTGCTGTGGACCTGGTAGGCTGTTCGGTCTCAGGTGGGCTGGACATAACGTACTCTCCACCCATTCTGCCTGTGGCCTGATGATCAAGTGTTGATCACCCCAACCCGCTGTAACAGAATTCACCCAGAGCGGATAAGGGACGCTGTTCACAAATATGAAACAAACGCCAGCTTCAGGGTACGGAAAAGCACGACCTTGGCTGGCGTTGCGTTCGGGAATGTTGTTTGCTGTGCCAAGCTACCTCACGAAGAGCGAGCTTCAGCGCCCTGGAGACACCACTATTTTAACACAAATGGACCTCCTGTCAAGTCCTCAACTGAACCTCGCCGACTGAGCTACCTGCTCCTTACATTGAAGTCCTCTACCCCGCCCCCCTTTTCGAGATCGGCCCGGATCTCCCCCATCCCCATCTCCAGATAGGGATAGACCAGCCACACGCTGGCCAGACCGAAGAGGGCTCCCGTGATGGTGCGCAGCTCCCAGGTGCTCTCCCGCCAGCCCAGGAGCTGGGTGAGGCCATCCACAGCCATGGGGGCGATGAGCAGAAGATACAACTTAAGGGACAGAGGCTTCAGCCGGTGTCGCAATAGGGCGAAGATCACCCCCGCCAGGAAGATGGTGCCATAGATGGCCACGTCCCGCTGGCAGAAAGCCACCTGGTAACCCAGGGCCGGATGGGTAATGGGACGATGGGTCAAGTCCAAGAAGCTGGTCTCGCCAGTGAAAGCGCTGATCTGGTCGAAGGAATAGGTGGCGCGCGGGCCGCCGAGGAAGAAGGAGCGCTGGGGCAACTGGTGGCAGGTGAGACGGTACAGGAAATAGATAAAGGCCGCTGGCGTGGTGTAGCCCGCCGCCATGAGCAGCGGTGCCAGGAAGGGCAGGCCGACGAAAAGGCCCACGGCCGTGTTGATGAGGAACAGCCAGTGCCGGGCGATGAACAGGATCAGCCTGTGGGGGAACGTCACGAGGCTTTCCTTGGGGATAGCGATCTCCGACATCAATCTCCCTTTCCCATCCAGGTTCCGTAGGGCCTGGCGCAGAGGGTTACCCGCTCGTCGAGCACCACCACAGGGATGACCTCCCTGTACCGCTCCCAGAGGGCCGCTCCCGGGTGATGTCCATCTCCTCGATGGCCAGGCAGTACCAGGCAAGTACTGGAGGTCAATCCCCAGGCGGCTGCTCCTTTTGTGTGGCCTGTTTGAGGGCCTCCACCTCCCGCTGCAGGCGTTTCTGGCGGCGCGCCAGGCTGAAGATGTAACCCAGAATGGTGAGCCAGACAATGGTATATGCGGCTATAACGTAGGCCATTTCCCCTGCCCCGCCTTTCGATGTAATTTCAGTAGATCACAATTTGGCGCTCAGAGGCGGCGTCCCCTGACAAGCGTGCACCGGGCTTCTTCCCCGGGCCTCCCTTTTGCTCATCCGGAGATGCACGCTTGTCACCGCCGCCGAAACGGGGCGAAGACGCCCCTTTTGAGCTAGTGATGTACTGAACTTGCTGACTACTGCTCCCCGCCTCTCAAGGCCCGCATGACCTCTATTAAGCGAGCTTTTATCTCCCCCCGCTGTCGCTGGTAGTCCACCTCTGGAATCTCCCCTGCCTCGAAGGCGTCGTCCAGGCGGGCCAAGGCCAGGAGCAGCTCTTCTTTCTCCCGCTCTAACGGCTCCTCCACCTCCTCAACGGCCCAGCGCCGCCTGAGCAGGGGATAGCCCAGGGCGAAGGCAGCGGCCAGGACAGCCAGCCCCAGCCCCACCCATTTGAGGGTCTCCTGGCCCCCCAGCGGCGGCGTGACCTCTTCGCCGCTGACCCGCTGAGGCAGGTTTGAGAACTGAATCACCAACTCCGCTCCCCTGGCCAGGTTCTGCCCGGCAAAGTGCAGGTAGCGGGCCCCACCGCTCACCTCCCTGGGCTCGCGGGGGATCAGTTGATCCGTGCTCACCTGCACACCCACGTCGGCCACCAGGATGTTGAGGCTGGTCGTGGAATATTCGAGGGTCTTGGCGAAACGGTAGGTGGTCGAATCGTAGGGCAGGTCGTAGGACAGGAGGATCTGCCGCATGCCGGGCAGGACCGGCAGGGTATCAAAGAAACCCTCCTCCGTGGGGATCACGCTGGCCCCCATGCGGGGGTCGTCGAAGCGCAGTCCCGTAGCCCCCGGCGGCAGGGAGAAGCGCAGGGTCCGTCGCCCCTCGCCGTGGGCCCTTTCGGAACCGACGTAGGTTCTGTCGCCATCGTTGCGGAAGATGAACATCTCCCCTACCCGCATGGTTTTGTCGAAGAAGTCTATGATGAGGTGGATCCTCTCCACCCGGATGGCCCCGTCATCTTCGGTGGTCTCATAGATGGTCACCATGGCCGGGATGATGGTCTCCCCTTCGGCGAAGGCGAGCAGGCCACTGAAGTAGTCCACGCCTTGATAGTGCGCCGAGACGGCATAAGTGCGATCCGACCCCCTGGCCTGGCCCCGGAAGCGGAAGCGACCTTGGGCATCGGTGGTGGTGGTGATAGTCTCCTGGGGGGCGTCATCAATGAAGGGATGGAGGGTGATCTCCAGTTGGGCCACACTATCTGCCGTGGCACCGGCTGTGCCGTTGACCACTTGCCCCTCGATGACCCCGTCGAAGGTCACCGCTGTGGAGGGGGTAGGGGTCGGTTGCAGGGTCATGGGGGGAGAGGCCGTAGTGTCCAGAGAAGGCTTGCCCCCGGGGGTGTATCCCGTCAGCCCGACGGCCAGGCTAATAGCAATGATGGTGAGGATGATTTTCCCCTCAGATCTGATCCGCTTCTTCATAGGGCATTGGCAATTTTATGGCCACAACTGGCACAGAAACGGTCGCCCTCGTCGTACGGGGCGCCGCAGTTGGGGCACAGCCTAGCCAGGGAGGCACCGCAATGGGCACAGAACTTGTCTTCGATCCGGTAGGTGTGGCCGCAGCGGGGGCAGGCCATCCGTGGGCCAGGAGCTGCCCGAGCCTGGCGGATGCGATGCACCTCCCGCTCGATCTCCGCTTCCAGGGCTTCTTCTGGTGGCACTGCGACCGCCTGGGGCTGAGGGGTCGGTTGAGCCACCTCCGCCCGACGCAAGCGGCGCACCGCCTCCTCGATCTCGGCCTCCAGGTCGGCCTCAACCCGCGCTTCGGCCTGCTGGTCCAGAGCCTGGAGGATGGACACGCCCTGGGCCGTGTATTGAGCCCGCAAAGAGCGGTAGTCCTCTTCGGAGAGCTTGCCCATGGCATAGTCCAGATCCAGGTCCTTGATAGCCATGTAGGTGGCATCCCGCTGGGTCAGCAGGTCCCCCAAGGGGTTCTCTTCCTCCGCCACCTCCCCCGTCCACGGGGTTGCCCGCCTGAACAGCGGATAGGCGATGAAGGCCATGATCAAGACAGCCAGGCCAAAAGCGATGAGAACAGTCGCCATAGATGCTCCTTACTTCAACAGCCTCTCAATCACCCCTATCAGCCGCTCCTCGCTGATGGGGCCTATGTGGAAATCAGCCAGTTGGCCCTCTTTATCAACGAAGAAGGTCTCTGGCACCCCTCGGATGCGGTAGGCGTGAGAGATTTTGCTGCCCAGATCAGGGCCATTGGGATAGGTAATGTTAAAACGCTTGAGGTAGGCCCGGGCCGCAGGCTCGGTGTCTACATAATCAATACCCACGAACACCACGCCTCGATCCTTGTAGTCCCGCCACACCCGTTCCAGGAGCGGTGCCTCGTCCTCACAGGGGCCACACCAGGAGGCCCAGAAATTGATCACCACCACCTGCCCCCGCAGTTCCTGCAAGGACAACTGACCACCGTCGAAGAGGGACAAAGTGAAGGGGGGAGCTTCCCCCCTCTGCACTGGCCCTGATCCCCTGAGCCGCAAGCCATAGGCCAGAAACAGCAGTAGGCCCAGCACGGATCCCAGGACGATGATCTGGGCCACCAGTCTCCTGCGGGATACGGCCCTGGCCTGTGCAGGTGTCACCGTACCTTCCGTCATTCCCTCGACCCTTAATATACTACAACTATCGGACCGTTGCGACGGGGGTTAGCCGAATTCCTCTAATTCTCGCTTCAGCCGCTCCAGGTACTCCTGGGGCAGCTCAGCCGCCGATTCCGCTGGCGGGACAGCCCCGCCCATCTCCCCGCGCCGTTTAAGCCATCCCCGCATGACATAGGCCACAAAGGCGGCACCCGCCCCCAGGGCGACAAGGGGTAGCACCCAGCCGAACCATAGGGTGAAGCCTCGTTTGGGTGGGGCATTAAGCACCTGCTCCCCGTACTGCTCGACGAAGTAACCGATGATCTCCTCCTCCGTCTCCCCCTGGGCCAGCTTGTCCTTGATGATGTCCCGCCACTGCTCGCACACCGGGAGGGGGCAGTCAGACAGGGTTAATCCCTGGCACAGGGGGCAGTTGAGCTTCTTGGCGATGGCATCCACCTCTTCCGGCGATTGCGCCCCCGTCGCCGTGGCCCACAGCAATCCCACTACGACGAGGAAAGCCGTCCATCCCACCAGCCGCCTGACCATTTATGGCCCTCCGAAGAAAATCTTCACAATGATGGCCAAGATGCCAACGACTATGGGCACCCCTACCATGAGGAACCACCTCTCCAGTCGATCGAACCGCCTATCAACTTCCTCAAACCGCCTGTTGATATCCTCGAACCGCCTGTCAACTTCCTCAAACCGCCTGTTAACTTCCCCAAACCGTCTCTCCGTATCCCCCTGCAGGTGCTCGAATCGGCTATCCATATCCACTCGTAAGGCCTCGAATCGGCTATCCATATCCTCCCGCAAGTGCTCGATCTGGGAGCTCA